>JAJZVL010000073.1 GCA_021845725.1 Actinomycetes bacterium
CCCGGTGCGCGTTCACGTCATCCTGATCGGCATACTGGTACATCCCGCCGAGTGATTTCATCCCGAGCTGACCCTTCTGGGTGCGCTCCGTGATCAGCGGCGACACTCCCTCCTCCCTGCTGAGGTCACGGTTCAGGTAGCTCGCGACGCTCTGATAAATGTCCAATCCCGCCATGTCCAGTAGACGCATCGGTCCGATGACCGCGAGCTTGTACCCGATGCCCCACTTCACCACGGTGTCCATGTCCGCCTGGCTCACCACGCCGCGCTCGACCAACGAGACGCACTCGCGCAAGATCGCGTAGAGGATGCGGTTCTCCACGAAGCCCGGCACCTCTCGCTCGACCACCGGCTCGAAGCCGAACGCCTTGATGATGCCGACGAGCCGCTCGCGTACCACGTCTGACGTCTTGTCGCCTGGGACCACCTCGATCATGGGGATCAGGTGCGGAGGGTTGGACCAGTGCATCCCGATGACCCGCTCGGGGTGAGTGAGGTTGACGGCGATGTCCGAGATCGGGATCCCAGACGTGTTGGTCGCCAGGATCGTGTCCGGCGACGAGTACTCCTCGAACTTGGCGAAGACCTCGCGTTTCAAGTCGACCTTCTCGGGCACCGCCTCGATGACGAGATCGGCCCCCCGCACTGCGGCTTCGAGGTCTTGCTCGAAGCTCACGGAGCCGCCTGGCGCGGCCGGAGCATCAACCCGCTCCAGAAGAGTCGAGGCGAGCTCCGTCGCCGCCTTGGATCGTTCCAGGACCTCGGCGCTCACGTCGTTCAGACGCACCACCGACCCGCATCGCGACAGGGTTGCGGCGATTCCCGGACCCATCGTTCCAGCACCGACCACTGCGGTCGTCTTCGGGATCATTGGTATCTCTCCTCCTTTGAATCGTTCTTCCGAATCCTCTGCGCTGATTGGATCTTCTCCCAGACCCGCTCGGGGGTGAGCGGGAGCTCGGACATGTGCACGCCCGCGTCCGCGAGCGCGTTCACGATCGCAGCCGGCAAGGCAGCCAGAGCGCCCTCCCCGCACCCTTTCGCCCCGAACGGCCCGGGGCCATCCTCGTTCTCGACGATCGTGCAGGACATGGACGGCGGAAGGTCTTCGAACGACGGGATGCGATAGTCGAGCAAGGTGTCGTTCAAGAGCAGCCCGTCCTCCGAGAACCGCATCTCCTCGAACAGCGCGTTCCCGATTCCCTGCATCACCGCACCCTCGTCCTGACGCCGGACCAGCAGGGGATTGATCGCCTTGCCCACGTCGGCGACGGTGGAGACGCGCAGGACCGTGACGACCCCGGTCTCGGGGTCGACCTCGACCTCCGCGCCCCCGATGCACACTTCCCAGAAGACCGGGCCGTCTGCGAACCCCCCGCTCCCACCTCGTGGTCCCACGTGTCCCTGACCGATCAGCTCGCCGCCCTTCAGTCCGAAGCGTCGCTCGATCAGCTCCTCGTACGTCATCGCGGCGCCGCCGCCCGTGATCCTGCCTTCGGAAACGACGAGCTCGTGTCGCTCCACCCCGAGCGCCATCTCCGCAGTCTTGATCAACTCCTCGAGGACCTGGGTCGCCGCGTCCTCGACCGCCTTGCCTGCGACCGTGGTCGATCGGCTCGCTCCGGTCGACCTGTCGTAGGGGGTGTAGCTCGTGTCCGTGCCCCGGACGACGACCCGCGACGCAGGAAGGCCGAGCACCTCTGCCGCGATCTGACCCATCACGGTGCGCGCACCCTGGCCCAGCTCGGTCGTGCCGACGAGCACCGTGACCCCGCCGTCGGCACCCAGGCGCACCGTCGCCATGGAGACCGGGTGCGCACCAGCGGCGAGCAGCCCGACAGAGAGCCCCACACCGCGGTTCTGCGGACGCGGACTGGACCAGTCGAGCGCCGCCGCGACCTTCTCGACATCGCCGACCAGGTCCGCGTCGAGCCCCTTGGCGCCTGGGCGCACCTGCCCGCCGCGCGGGAGAAGATTTGCTCGGCGGATCTCGACCCGGTCGAGGCCGAGGCGCCGAGCGACCTCGTCGACCTGGGACTCGCCGATCCACTGCAGATGGGTCGCCCCGAAGGCCCGGTACGAGCCCGCGGGCGACGTGTTCGTGTAGACGCACCGCGCCTTGACGTCGACCGCCTCCCAGCGGTACGGGCCGGGGCCGGCATCCCCCGCGGTCGCGGTGACCCTCGGTCCGTTGTCGGCATATGCGCCGGTGTCGAGCCACATCTCTACGACCCGGCCGAGCAATTGGCCTTCGGCGCTCGCAGCCGTCCGCATCCGGCACTTCATGTTGTGACGACGCGTGGTGACCATCGACTCGTCCACCCGGTTCATGATCCTGACGGGCAGACCGGCCTTTCTCGAGATGGCGACCGCCAGCGGCTCCATCTTCGTGTACGACTTGCTGCCGAACCCGCCTCCGAGATAGGGGACGATCACCCGTACGTCGTCGAGCGGCACCTCGAAGAGCTCCGAGATCTCCTGACGGACAAGGAACGGGTGCTGGCAGGAAGACCAGACGGTGATCTCCCTCCCGCGATGATGAGCAATCGTCGTGTGGGTCTCCATGGAGTACTGGTAGACGGCGGGGAACACGTACTCGTCGTCGACGACCACCGCAGCGCGTGCGAACGCCGCGTCGACGTCACCGAAGGAGAAGCCATAGCGGTAGCAGACGTTCCCTTCGCGCTCGGGCAGCTTTCCGAGACCGTGGGCGAGGCCGGGGCGCACGGGACCCTCGTGGACGAGCGGCGCATCGGGCGCCAGGGCCCGATCGAGCGTCGTTGCATGCGGAAGCATGCGGTACGAGACGTCGATCGCAGAGAGGGCTGCATCGGCGATCGTCTGCGACTTGGCCGCGACAACCGCAATCGGCTCTCCGACGAAGCGGACCTTTCCGATCGCGATGATCGGCCGGTCGCGTAGCGCATGCCCGTAGTACGGGTCGAGGTCAGTGAGGTCGTCACCGGTGAGCACCGCGATGACGCCATCCGTCGCCTCGGCGCCAGTCGTGTCGATGGATTCGATCTCGGCATGGGCGAACTGGCTCCGCAGCACCGCACCGTAGAGCATCGACGGGGGGTGAAGGTCGCCGGTATACTCGGCACTGCCGGCCAGCTTTTCCCTCGCGTCGACGCGGTCGACGCTGAGCCCGATGGCGGTGCTGCTCTTGGCGGGGTGCTCGAGAAGCTGCGTCATCGTCCCGATCCGGCCTCCGCCACGCGGCCGCTCCCCATGACGTCCATCAGCGCATCGAGAATTGCCCGGTAACCGGTGCAGCGGCACAGGTTGCCGCGCATGGCTCTTCTGAGGCTCTCCTCGTCGGTCAGCCGCTCGTCGTCGAGCAAGGACTTGGCCGTCAGCACCATGGCGGGGGTGCAATACCCGCACTGCACCGCCGCATGCCGGACGAACGCGTCAGCGAGCACTTCGTGGAAAGCGGTGCCGACGACACCCTCGATCGTCTCGACCACCTTTCCATCCAGATCGCATGCGAGGTAGCAGCACGAGCTCACCGGAAGGCCGTCGACGAGCACCGTACAGCTACCGCACACCTCCACCTCGCACGACTGCCGCGCGCCGATCAATCCCAGGTCTTCTCGGAGGAAGTCGATGAGCAGCTCGTTGTCTTCGACTTCACCCCTGAACCTGCGCCCGTTGATCGTGGCTGTGATCATGGTGCTCACCAGAGGGGCTCCGGAGGCGAACCAAGCCGTCGCACCCACGCGGACCAGTACTCGTCGAGGAATGGCTCCTGGTACTTGACGGGGCTCAGGACGTCCAGCTCGTCCTCGGGGATCGGCGTGAACTTGCCAAGGGCAGATGCGAGCACCTGGACGCGCACGGCGCGCTCGAGAGTGAGGGCCGCAAGCGTCGCCCAGCGAATATCGCTTCCCACCGCGAGCATGCCGTGGTTCTGCAGCAGCACCGCGCGGCGCTGCCCCAGCGCATCGACGACCGCATGGCCCTCTTCTGGGGTCGTGATCAGGCCGGCGGTCGCGTCGTACAGACCCACGCCGTCGTTGAAGAGCAGCGCGTCGTGGGAGAGGTACTCGAGCGACGACGCGGTGGCCCCGAGCGCCGTTGCGAAGAAAGGGTGCGTATGGATCGCGGCGCCGACATCTGCCCGCGCGCGATAGGTCTCCGTGTGCATCACCGTCTCGAGATGCGCACCGGCGACGCGATAGCCATCGGGCTCATCGAGCTTCACGACGACCACGTCGTCAGGTCCGACTTCTCCGAGCGCTTTCCCTTTGCCCTTGATGTAGACGTCTCGAGGATCCGGACCTCTCACGCTCACGTGACCCAGCGTCAGGTCCTCGTGTCCGTGCGCAGCGAGGATCCGGCAGGCCGCGGCGACCTGCAGTCGAGCCTCTTCGGGGCTCTTCGGAGGGAGCCCGGCAAGTACCTGGTCGGGGGGCTCGGGCGCGTTCACCGCGCCGCTCTTCTCTCGGTCGGGGGGTAGTCGGGCCATGGGAACGCGAACACCATGGTGAGATCCTGGTCTGCGGTGTTCACGATCGTGTGCCAGACCTTCGCGGGAATGAAGAGCCCGTCGTGAGGCTTGACCTCCACATCCTCATCCTCGAGACGGATCATCCCTCGGCCTGACACGACGAAGCACAGCTCGTCGACAGAGTGCGAGAGGTCGTCGGACACGAAGCCAGGGGTGAACACCGAGTACCCGAGCGACGCGTGGTTGTCGTCCACGGTCTTGTCGCTGACCACGACAGAAGACCAGCTGTCCTGGGGTAGCTCGATGCGTGAGACGTCCTCGAGTGGGATCGCGCGGGTGCGCCGGTCGCTCATAGTTGCCAGATCCCGTCCTTCACGATGTACTCGCCCGTGTCGAGAATCTGGATCGAGATGTCGAGGTTGACGCCGTCGAGATGCAGGGCGCTCTTGTTCTGTCCGCCGGGATAGCAGTTCTGGTTGTCGCCAAGGGCGAAGTGAGCAGTGCCTTTCCGCCCCTTGGACGAAGGCCCCACCTTCGGAGCGAAGTCGCTGGTGCCGAAGGCGAACTCGGCGACGACCTCGGTTCCCGGCACCCCGCTGATGACGCTGCGCAGGCGCTCGGCCTCCCAGTCACCCTCGATCGCGGTGTACCGCCCATCCTCCACGTGCCAGGTCACGGGGTGCTCGACATTGCCGGGGACGCCGACACCCAGCAGATTGCCGTCGACCACGATCGTGCCCTCGGTCTCGGTCTCGACGGCGCCGTATGCGACCTCTCCCCAGAGGGGGACAGGCCCCATCATCGCGCCCTTCGCCTTCACGGGAACGACTTCGAGTGCAGGCCGTCCTTCGATGCTCACCTCCACGTTGGTCCCCGCCGGAGAGGTCACGCGCACCCGCTTCTTGCCCTCCAGGAGCTTGATCGCTGCCTGGGCATTGGAGATCGTCCGCCGGATGTCCTCGACGGAGATGGGCCAGCGCCCGAAGCCCTCCTCGACAGATCCGATCCGGGAATGGTTCGCGCACGCTTCTTTCACCGCCGGCACGTGCGCGAAGCGGTTCGCCCACTCGAGATTGGTCATGATGATGATGTCGTCGGAGCTCACGATGGCGGTATGCAGGTTCCGCGGCGGCACCATCGGGAACAGCGTGTCCTCGAGGGCCCGCCGGATCTGGGTGTCGTTGTTCGCCACCACCGGCCAGCCGCCGCGTTCGGCGACGACCGTCGCGACCATCTCCGCTTCTTCCTTCCGGCGATTGTCGGTGATGATGGTGACGACCTCGCCCTCTTTCACCTCGAAGCACACGTCCACGATGAGCTCGGCTGCGGTACGCAGCTCCGCTTCGGTACGCGGCTCGGGCTCCACCGCTTCTTCAGCCATCGTTCCTCCTTCTTCTCACATCAGCCTCGTCCCTGAGCCCCTGATGTCAAGCCTGCCCGCCTCTCAGCGCAGGGAGAATCTCCTTGGAGAACCGCTCCACCTGCGCGAACTGGTCCATGTCACCGAAACGGCAGATGAAATGCCCGACGCCGGCGTCACGGAACGTCTCGAACCATTCGATGATCGTCTCGGGGCTGCCGACCGGGCCCCAGTTCGAGAGATCGACCGACTTCGACAGCTCCGGGTAGTAGCTCGAGATGTAGTTGCCGAAGGCCTCGTGCGCCTGCTCCCTCGAATCGCCGATGTTCATCGTCACCTGGTAGGACACGGTGAAGCGCCCGAAGTCCTCCCCGAGCCGCGAGGCCGATTCCTCGAGCTGCGCGATCTGCTCGACGACCTCTTCGGGATGCTCGGCCCGGCAACAGGTCATCCAACCGTCCCCGTACCGGATGACCCGATCGCATGCCCGGGCCAAGCGCTGCTTGGCCACCGAGGTGCTCAGGTCCCCGGTGAGGCGGATGTTCGACACGACCCACATCGGCGGAGGCTTCTGCAGGGGCATCAGCGGCCCCATCTCCGTGCCGGAGTGAAACGTCACGTCTTCGTACGTGTAGTACTTGCCCCGGTAGGTGACCGCCCCTTCGGTCCATAGCGCCCGGAGCACCGCGAGCCCTTCCTCGAAGATCGTGGCACGGTCCTTGAAGTCTAGCCCGAGGGCCTTGAACTCCTTCTGCACGCCGACTTCGGGGTTGCCCATGCAGGCACCCAGGATGGAACGACCACCACTCAGCTGGTCCATCGTCGCCCATTCGAGTGCGAGGTAGAGGGGATTACGGGTCGAGGTCACCAGGCACGCAGTCCCGAGCTTCACGCGCTTCGTGCGCTGGGAGATCGCGGACATGAGCGCGATCGGCTCGTACCGAGGCTTCGAGAACAGGCTGTCGCCCACCCACACCGAGTCGAACCCGACGCTCTCGGCGAGAACTGCGACCTCGAGCAGCTCTGGGAGCCCGTACCCCGGAGCGATCAACGGCTCCCGGTTGTTCAGGTTGACTCCGAATTGCATCACTGCCCCTCTCGCTGTCCCGTGACCCGAAGGTCATACGCTCTCACTGAGTGCACGCCCGCAGCACGCCCGGCTCTCCCGTCATGAGATGGTGGGAGAGACACCTGCATCCAGCGTCCGCTCCTTGGTTCGTCCGAGCTTCGCAGCGAAGTAGTACAGCACCCCGGCAACGACGAACCCGACGATCCAGTCGATGTTCACTCCTGTCATCGCCTTCGAGATCGGTCCAACGTACAGTGTCGTGTTCATGAACGGGAACTCGATGCCCAGCGTGATGAGATAGACGATGCAGGCTGGCAGGATGAAGTCGGCATAGGTGCCCTTCCTGACGAAGAACGATCGCACGTCGTAGTGCCCGTGGCGCAGCAGATAGAAGTCGACCAGGTTGATCGCGCTCCACGGCACGAAGAGGAAGATCAGCACTGTGAGGAACTGCTCGAACGTGTGGAGGAACGTCCGCCAGCCAAGCTCGGCGAGGATCGTGCCGATCGCGAACATGACCAGGATCCCGATCACGCGCACAGCCTGGCGGTACCTGCCCTCCATCACCCGTTGCACGCTGCTCCCGAAGTTCGTCGTCGCGAGCATTCCGCTGTAGCCGTTCATCGTCACGCCCGGGATCTGCCCGAACCACATGAAGCACATGATCCAGGTCCCCGACACGGCACCGAGCGCGACGAGCGGTGTTGTGGCGGCTTTCGGGACCATCGCGGTGATCCATGCGCCGAGCGCTGCGAAGAGGGTCGTCGAGATCATGAGGCCGGCGAAGATCGACCAGAACGTGCTCTTGAAGCTCACGTTCTCAGGCAGATATCTCGAGTAGTCCGAGATGTACGGAGCCCAGCTGAGCATGTTCATGAACATGATCGCGATGCCCGCAAGGAACACCGGGGCGCTCGACAGCCCGAAGCCGCGGGCCGCAGGGGTGATGCCGTGATTGAACAGTGCCGCCTGGATCAGCGAGACGAAGATCACGGCAGTCAGCATGACCGTAATGATCTTCGAGAACTGGTGGATCCAGCGATACCCGAAGATCGCGATGACCAGGGCTGGAACCGTCACGATGATGATCCACCATGTCACGGTCACTCCTGGGACGAGCAGGTTCATCGATTTGGCCTGCAGCGCCTGCGATGCGGCCATGTACCCGACGTCCAGAAGGATCGCCGCAAGGAAGATGAATTCCGAGCCGATGAAGCCGAACTGGCCGCGGCTCTGGATCATCTGGGGCACGCCAAGGCGTGGTCCTTGCATTGCATGGAGCCCGGTCAGGAGAGCGCCGAGGATGTTGCCGATCAAGACGGCGATGATCGCCCAGAAGAGGTTCAGGCCGAGGGCGACCATCAGGCCACCGAGCACGAAGTTGACCACGGTCGTGTTCGCGGCCAGCCACACCGCGATCTGATCTCTGGGCCTCCCGTGCCGCTCGGACGCGGGGATGACGTCGATGTGGTGGCCTTCCAACTGGTTGGCCATGAGGCCCTGGAACTCGGATGGAGCAGCGACCCTGCTGTCGCTCTCCGACGTCGTCGCCATGTGTCGACCCCCCGTCTGTCTCGCGGTCGTGCCCGATGCTTCCCGCGTGGCTACGCGCGTTCGTCTCGCACGTGACCATGCGGCTCTGCCGGTCGGCACCCGCTCCGCACGCTCGTCCCGTGTGTTCTACCCCAGTGGGGGCAGCCTGTCAACAGGTGACAGTCGACTGGTACCAGTTCGCGCGGTAAGTCAGGCAGGTTGCTCGAGGAAGCGTCCTGCTGCTCGAAATCCCCAGGTGGGAAGCGGTGAGCAGTCGGGTAAAGAGGCGCGGCGCGTTCGTGCGCCGAGTCCCTACCGGGTCATGGCACCACGAGCACGGGGCGCTTGCTCGCGTGCAGCACCTTGTAGGTCGTGCTACCGAGCACCATCGCCCCCAGAGGGGACAATCCCCTCGAGCCCATCACGATGACATCGGCGGAGATGTCCTCCGCGACGTCGAGGATGGCCCGGTACGTGTCCTCCACGAGAGCACGCCGGACGTCGACCTCCACGTTCACTCCGGCCTCTTCGAGCACCGCAAGCTCCTCGGCAACGAGCGATCGAGCCTCCTCCTCGGACTCGATCTCGAAGGAACCTCCGCCTCTCCCCACGATCTGCTCGTGCTTGCGCGCGTGGAGGACATGCACCGTGGCGCCACACGCCTTGGCGAGGTCCCTCGCGACGACTGCCGCCTTCGTGGACTGCTCCGACTTGTCTACGGCCAAGAGCAACATTCTGAACCCGCTCATCGACGCACCTCCGCTCCGTGTTTTCCCGACTATGCCATGGTCCACCTCGCAAGGTCCAGGATGAGCACTCGCGAAACTTCGGAACCGAGGCTCCTGCATTGGTGCTGCGCATGCGCGTTGCCGCGCATGCGCGTTGCGGGCAGTGGCAAGCTCGTGGGGTGGGATCGGCAAGAATCGACCAATGGCTCTGGGCGGTCCGGGTCTTCAAGACCCGTGCAATGGCGACCGAGGCCTGCAGGGGCGGCCACGTCCGGGTCAACGGCATGGCGGCCAAGGCTGCCACGCGAGTCGAGGAGGGCGACCGCGTCGCTGCACGCGTCCACGGGCAAGATCGGGTCCTCGAGGTGGTCGAACCCATCACGAAGCGCGTCGGTGCGGCGCAGGCGGCCGCATGCATGATCGACCACAGCCCGCCGGTGTCGCCACGCGAGGAGCACCCCTTCGACCGCCCTCGGGGGAGCGGCCGTCCCACCAAGCGCGACCGTCGCCAGCTCGACCGCCTCAGGGGTTGACCCGAGGATCGCCGCAGAGGACCCGGTCAGCCGTCGGGGGAGGCGGTCAGTCGACGTACTCCCGTCGATCGACGAGATGCTCCGGGGGGGATCCGTCGAGCGTCCTCATGACGTTCGCGGCAGCCCGTCGGGCGGCCTCGGCCAGCGAGGTCTCGGTGATCCCCGAGTCGTGCGGCGACCCGAGCACGTTGGGCAGGTCGAGGAAGGGCAGGCGGGGAGCGAACGGTTCGCGGCCTCGGGGCTCCTTCCACCAGACATCGAGCCCTGCCTGAAAGGCCGGGTGCTCGCCGAGATGGCGGTAGAGGGCGTCTTCGTCGATGATCGGGCCCCGGGCGACGTTGATCAAGATGGCGTCGGGCTTCATGAACGAGAGCTCGCGCGCCCCGAGCAGCCCGCGCGTCGCCCGGGTCAGCGGAAGGGACACGACGACGATGTCTGCTCCGCCGAGCCCCGTCTCGAGCTCCTCGACCGGGCCTGCCCACTCGACCCACTCCTCCTCCACTGGCGAGCGGGTGACGGCACGAATGCGAGCGCCAAGTGCCTCGAACAGGCGTGCGCTCGCCCGTCCGATGCCGCCGAAGCCCAGCACGCACACGACCGCGCCCCGGATCTCCCGGTTCGCCGACTGGTCGAACACGCCTGCCTCGAGCGCGGCATGGCGCTGGGGAAGGTGCTTGGCCAGCGCGAGCGCCATCGCCAGCACGTGCTCTGCCATCGGCTCGGCGTACGCTCCTGCGTTCGAGGCCACCGGCACACCGGCCGGGATGCGGTCGAGCGGCACCTCGTCGACGCCGGCGGACAGGAGCTGCACGAGACGGGCCGAGCTCAGCTGGGCGAGCTCCCCAGGATCTTCCAGCTCCCGATCGAGGCTCCAGGCGAGCACCGCGTCGGCGGTGCCGAGCGCCTCGAGACGTGTCGGTGCTTCGACGTCCGCGAGATAGGTGACGTCGGCGCTGCCATGGAACGCCTGGTCGAGCGCGTCACGAACCGCCGGGGGCGGGCGGAAGGTGACGAGCACGTGCGGATCAGCCATGGTTCACGACCTCCAGTGCACCTCCAGTACCTCCAGTGCACCAGTTCTCGTACGTTCTCGTACGCAGCGATATCCATGCCGGCGCCCTCGGCTCGACCGACGCGAGGCGTATAGCCACCGAGGCCGCCCCTACGCCCGCGCTTCGATGAACGCACGCACCGAACGCGGCACCGTCACGCCCTCTTCGAGATCAGGGGCGGCGACGGGGTCACCCGCAGCCGTGCGCATCGGGACGAGCCCGGCCCACGCCGGCCCCGCGCGGTCATCCTCCCCGTCATCGGGCCAGCCGGCGGAGACCTTCAGCGACCAGCGCTCGATCGGCATGGCCAGCACGAGCGTGCGCCGCTGCTCCTGGGCCGTCGACGGCCGGACTTCCGCCCGTCGGCCTGGCAGCAGCTTGTCGGTGATCACGTCGAGCGCGACGTTCCTGGCCCTCGCATCGAGCCGCCGGAGGACGCCGAAGACCACCGCGCTGCGATAGCGCATCGAGGACTCGAACGCCGAGCGGGCGACAACGAGCCCGTCGAGCGCGGTCACCGTGAGACAAGCCGGCGCGCCGACCGCGGCCGCACGCATCCACCCAGAGCCCGTCGAACCGTGGACAAGGAGCTGGTCGCCGTCCCGTGCGAAGGCCGTCGGCAGGACGAGCGGGTGGCCGTCGACGACCAATCCGACGTGGGCGATCAGCACCTCGTCGAGGAGCGCGTCGAGGGTGGCCCGGTCCTCGACCTGCCGCTCGCGCAGTCGGCGAAGGCGAGTGCGGGGCAGCATGGGTCCGCTCATCTCCTCCGTCCCCCTCCGTGTCCAAGCTCCGCAACCCGGCTCGGCCGTGCGGTCGATCTCTTCGAAAACGAATTCCGGCGGCTCCTATGTCGGTGAACAACGCTTCCCTGCAAAAGGAGCGTATCCTTAGTCCGATTTCGATCGGCACTATGGCACACGGCACTGAGCCTCGCAAGGGTCTGAGGATCCTTGGCTCGAACGGGCCCTGAGCAACCATTCGGGGCGGGGACTCGGGGCGGGCGGTGGGCGTTCGCCATCACTCAGCCCGATCACTCGATGAAGAGCGGGTTCACCGGAGATCCCGAGACGCCGACGAGCTTCAGCGGAACGGCGACGTGGAGCGTGACGTAGCGGCTGCCGGGGGCGTGGTCAGCCGTCACGAGGCGCACGACGCAAGGGTGAAGGGGGCCATTGCCGCGATCTACCAGCGACCACCGAGACCGTCAACATCCGCTGGACCGAGTCGCCCGTCGAGGAGGTCGGCCGCGACCGCATCGGGAGCTCTTCGCGCCGGAGGACCG
>JAJZVL010000074.1 GCA_021845725.1 Actinomycetes bacterium
GCTCGGGAAGTTCGTCACACTGACCGGGTATTGAGCAGCTCGCCGGCGTACGGCTGGTCCTTGGGGACCAGCCGTACGCCGGCTCCTGCGCGCGAACGACGGTGAGGGACAGCGCACGCGCTACTGGGTCTGCCACGTGGCGCTCCAGGAAGCTCCGCCACCGGTGAGCGGGGGAGAGGTACGTTGAGTCTGAAGACAGTTGGACCGGGCGTCGGAGGTAGGCAAGCGTCGGTCGTGCCGGAGCAGGTGAGCCCCGAGACCGGGCCTCGTGCCGAGGGGCCGGCGGTCTCGCGCTGGGCGGGCGATTCGCCGTTGATGCGGCTCGTCCGGCAGCGGGAATTCGGCATCATCGCGGTCGGCGTCGTCCTCTTCGTGCTCTTCTCGTTCGCCTCGAGCGGGACGTTCGACAGCTTCCAGACGTGGGGCGGCATCGGGAGCAGTGCCGCCGAGCTGGGCATCGTGTCCGTCGGCGTCGGGTTCCTGATGGTCTCCGGCGAGTTCGACCTCTCTGTCGGCGCCAACTTCGCCTTCGCGGCGCTCGTGATGGCCACCATGATCCACGACGGGTACCCGCCCATCGAGGGCCTGCTGGTGGACCTCGGCATCGGGATCGGGATCGGGCTCCTGAACGGCATCGTCACGGTGGTGCTGAACATCCCGTCGTTCATCGCCACGCTCGGGACGTACTTCCTGTGGAGCGCGGTGGTCCTCATCGTGACGGGCGGGACGACGATCACGATCCTTCCGCCGGAGCCGACCCTCTTGAACGTGCTCGGCGGCATCATCGGCGAGCAGATGCGCTCGGAGATCCTGTGGTGGCTCGGGATCGCGCTCGTCGTGGGCATCGTGCTCCACCGGACCGTGACGGGCAACTGGATCTATGCGATCGGCGGCAAGCGCATGGCCGCCCGAGAGGCCGGGGTCGCCGTGGCGCGGACCCGCATCTTCGCCTTCATGCTGTGCGGGATGCTGGCCGCGTTCGCCGGCGCGGTGCAGCTCGCCCACCTGGGCTCGATGTCCGCCGGCTACGGCACGGCGTACCAGCTCGAGGCGATCGCGGCGTCCGTGGTCGGAGGATGCGCCCTCACCGGAGGGCGCGGCTCGATGCTGGGCATCGTCGTGGGGACGATCATCCTCCAGATGCTCGCAAGCGGCCTCATCTTGAGTGGCGTATCGCCCTACTGGTACCAGGCGGTGGTCGGGATCATCATCATCGTCGCGGTCGCGATGCACACCCGGATCGGCGCTGTCGTCCGCGGATCGGAGGGATGAGGTGAGCGCACCTACGACGAGTGAGGCAGGGACGCATGGGGCGCGGGGCCCTGTCTGGCTCGAGGCCCGCGGCATCACGAAGCAGTTCGGCGCGGTGATCGCGCTGGCCGACGTGGACGTGAGCATCTCCCTGGGCGAGGTCATCGGCCTCATCGGGGACAACGGCTCGGGCAAGTCGACGTTCGTCAAGATCCTCTCGGGCGTCTACCAGCCGTCGAGCGGTTCGCTCCTCGTCGAGGGAAAGCCCGTCCGCTTCCATTCGGCGGCAGATGCCCGGGCGATGGGGGTCGAGACCGTGCACCAGGACCTCGGGCTGGTCGACTCGATGAGCATCGCCCGGAATTTCTTCCTCGGGGCCGAGCGCCGGAAAGGACCGTTCCTCGACTTGAAGCGTATGGAGCGAGAGACCACGGCGATGCTGAAGGAGATCGGGCTGGGCAATCTCCGAGCGGTCGGCCAGGACGTGAGCAAGCTGTCCGGCGGTGAGCGCCAGGCGATCAGCATCGGCCGGGCGGTCGCCTTTCAGCGCAAGATGCTCATCCTCGACGAGCCCACCTCCGCGCTCTCGATCCAAGAGACCCAGAAGGTGTTCGAGTTCATCCGCGCGGCGAGGGACCGGGGACTGGCGGTGCTGACCGTCATGCACAACCTCGAGCAGGTGCGCGACATCGCGGACCGCTTCGTGGTCTTCTACCACGGCCACAAGATCGCCGACATCGTGAACACCGGGCAGAGCGAGGCGGATCTTGCCCACTACATCATCGAAGGGAAGCTCGCGGAGATGGGCGTCGACCGAGATCAGGTGGACACGGGCGTGGTCCGGGCCATCACCGCCGAGTGACGTCCCGCTCGGGCTCCGTGCCGGGCGCACGCCGACGCCTACGCGTCGGGGTGCTCGGCCTCGGCAGGATGGGGCGCCTGCATGCAGAGAACCTCGCCGGGCGTGCGGCGGGCTGCGAGCTCGCCTGCGTGTCGGACCTCGATGCCGGCCGCGGCGCGCAGGCAGCGCGCGAGCTCGGCGTACCGTTCGTCGGCGACCCCGAAGCCGTCTTCGCTGACCCCGGCGTCGACGCCGTCGTCGTGGCAACCCCGTCGGCGTCGCACGCGGAGCTGTCCATCGCGGCTGCCCGAGCCGGCAAGCACACGTTCTGCGAGAAGCCGATCTCACTGGATCATGGCGAGACGCTCACGACGCTCGAGGCGATCGAGCGAACCGGCGTGGTGTTCCAGGTCGGGCTGCACCGGCGTTTCGACCCCGACTGGGTGACGGTCGCCGAGCGCATCCGCTCGGGGGAGCTCGGCGACCCGTACTTCTTCCGGGCGGCGCTCCGGGACATGTCGTCGCCGCCCGCGAGCTTTCTCACCGGATCGGGCGGGATGTTCCTCGACGTCTCCCTTCACGATCTCGACGTCGCACGGTGGTGGATGGGCGAGGTCGTGCAGGTCTGGGCGCAAGGGGCTGCGTTGAGCGATCCGGTGTTCGCCGAGCAGGGCGACGTCGACCTGGCGGTGCTCGTGCTCGGGTTCGAGAGCGGTGCTCTGGGGGTGATCGACAACGGGCGATCGGCCGGCTATGGCTACGAGAGCTCGACCGAGGTGGTGGGGAGCAAGGCGTCGGCGTACATCGGCAACCGCCCGCCGCACGGTGTCGAGTGGCGCACGCCAGGGTGGAGGAGCAGAGCGGTGGCGAGCGACTTCACCGAGCGCTACCCGGTCGCCTACCGGCGTGAGCTCGAGGGGTTCGCCGCGAGCGTGCTCGATGGCGAGCCGGTGAGGGCGAGCGGCTGGGATGCCCTGTCGGCGTTCGAGCTCGGGATGGCGGCGGCGCGCTCGTGCAGCACCGGCCGCCCCGTGCGGACCCGGCCGTATGCCACGGCGCACGGCGTTCGCTACGAGATCGACGGAGACGTGGGGGGACCGGGCACCGAGGTGCCGGCGGGCGCGCGGTGAACCGCGGCCGGCCGGGGTCGGGGCCGCTGCGGACGGGGCTGATCGGGGCGGGGAGGATGGGGAGCTTCCACGCCGCGACGCTGGCGACGCGGCTCGACTGCACCGAGCTCGTGGCCATCGCCGACGTCGACGAAGAGCGAGCGGCGTCGCTGGCCGGCGACCTCGGCGTCCCTCGCGTGTACGCCGACGCGGAGGATCTGCTGGCCGACGGGCAGGTGGAGGCGGTCGTGATCGCCGCACCGGCCCGCGCCCATGCGGCGCTGGTCCTGGGGGCGCTCGAGGCCGGCAAGGCGGTGTTCTGCGAGAAGCCGATGGCCGTCACCTCCGAAGAGGCGGAGCAGGTGGTCCGGGCCGCACGGGGGTCGAGGCTGGCGGTGCAGGTGGGGTTCAACCGGCGGTTCGCCCCGGACTTCGTCGCGGCTCGTGAGGCTGCGGCGAACGGAGAGCTCGGATCGGTCCATCTGCTTCGCTCCCTCACCCGTGACCCGGGGTTGGCGGCACCAGAGCGCGTGCCTGCGTGGACCATCTTCTTGGAGACGTTGATCCACGACTTCGACATGCTGGCGTTCTTGAACCCCGGCGCGTCGGCGGTGGAGGTGTTCGCGCTGGCTGACGCGCTGGTCGCGCCGGCGTACAAGGAGCACGGCCTCTTGGACACCGCGATGGTGACCGTCCGCTTCAGCAACGGGGCACTGGCCGTGGCAGAGGCCAGCTTCCGCGCGGTCTACGGCTACGACGTGCGGGCGGAGGTCTTCGGTTCCGGCGGCATGGTCACCGCCGGTGCTCCCCAGCGCGGTGCCGCGGTGCGCTACTCCGATGCGGGCGCGCTGCAAGAGACCGTGCGTGCGGACACCGAGCTCTTCGCGGACGCCTACGTGGCCGAGCTCTCGGCGTTCGCCGCGGCCGTCCAGGGTGGCGCGGCCCCTGCGGTCGGCCCTGCGGACGCCCAGGCCGCACTCGGGATCGCGCTCGCCTGTGTCGAGTCGGTCCGCCGGCACGCCCCGGTTCGGGTTGCCGGCGATCGCGCCTTCACCGGTCCCGGGGCAGCCGAGGGATCCGAGGTCATGACGCTGACGCCTTGAGCCCGTGAACCCGTGACCACGGCGCTCCTGGCCCTGGTGATGGTGGCCTGCTTCGGCACGTGGATCCCGCTCTCCCAGTCGGTGCGCGGCCCGAGCCAGCAGAGCCGCATCGTCTATGTGGCACTCGGCAACATGGTGGTGGCCTCGATCGCGCTCGGCGTCTTCGGCGCGCACCTGGCGTTCGGCTGGCGGGCGCTCTGGCTTCCCGTGGCAGGCGGGGTCGCGTGGACGGCCGGGGTCTACGCCGCGTTCAGGGCGACTGAGCTGACCGGTCTCGCCCGGGCCGCGGGGACCTGGACGCCGCTCAACATCGTGACCGCGTTCGTGCTCGGGATCACGCTGTTCGAAGAGCTCGCGCACTCGAGCTCGGCGCGCCTGGGGGTGCTGGCGGGCGCGCTGGTGCTCGTGGTGATCGGCGTGCTCGTCATCGTCGGGTCGCAGGGAGCCGCCGGCAATGCGGCGAGGACGCCCGGGGAGAAGCGAGCCGGGCTTGCATGGGCGATCGCGGCAGGGGTCCTGTGGGGCGGGTACTTCGTGCCGTCGGAGTGGGCCAAGGTGTCCGCGCAGGCAGGCAACTTCCCCCTGGCGATCGGCATCCTGGCCGCCGCGGTCGCGATGGCGGTGGCGACCAGGTCCCCACTCGCAGTGGGCAACGCCAGGAGGTGGGCCGCGCGCGCCGGTGTGCTCCTTGGCTCCGGAGCGATCTTCGGCGTCGGAGACGTGGTGCTGCTCGTGCTGGTCCGTCGCCTCGGCACCGGCGTGGGCTTCACCGTGGCCCAGCTCAGCCTCCTCGTGAACGCCGCGATCGGGATCTGGGTCTTCAAGGCTCCCCCTCCAGGTTCCAGGGCGGCGCGGATGGCGCTCTTCGGCATTGCCATCGCAGGCTCTGGCGGCGTCATGATCGGTGCGCTCCGGTGAGCCGCGATCAGGTGGCAGGTCCGACCTTCGCCCACTTCCCGGTCGACACCGAGCGCTCGATGGCCCCCATGACCTCGGCCACCTCGGCCATGGTCTCGATGTTCGGGCGCAGCGGCTGGCCGGAGAGCACCGACCGGACGAATCGGCTCGCCTCGATCACCTTCAGGTCGTCGTAGCCCATCGGGATGCCTGGGCCGGGCTGGAAGCGGGAGAAGTCGCCATAGCCGTCTCTCGCATAGGTCACGGTGAACCCCCGCTCGGCCCCCTTGGCGGACGAGGCCACCTCCAGCTCGTTCATGCGCTGGAATGTCCAGCCGAGGGCCGCCCGGTCCCCGTAGAGCTCGAAGCCCATCTGCACGTTCCGGCCGACGACGGTGCGCCCGACCTCGAGCGTTCCCCGGGCCCCCGAGGCGAAGCGGACCAGCGCGCCGATGTGGTCCTCGTTCTCGACCGGAGCCATCTGGGTCCCCTCGGCCGTGCCGAAGTGGCCTGCCATGCCGGCAGCCGGCTCGGGTCGCTCGGTCACGAACGTCGCCTGGTCTGCAACCACCGCGTCGATCGGACCGCAGAGAAGCAGCGCCTGGTCGATGACGTGGGTCATGAGGTCGCCGAGCACCCCCGAACCCGCCTCGCCACGCACGAAGCGCCACGATCGTGCCACCCCGGGGTCCGCCGCATAGTCGGCGAGGAAGTGCCCGCGGTAGGTGCGGATGGGGCCGACCGTCCCGTCGTCGATCAGCTGGCGCGCGCGCATGACCGCAGGCGCGACCTCGTAGTCGAAGCCGACGGCGCTCATGATCCCGCCGTGGCGCGCCGCTGCGGCCGCGTCGATGGCGTCCTGCGGGGAGCGTCCGACCGGCTTCTCCACCCAGAAGGGCTTGGCGGCGTCGACTGCAGCGGCGATGACCTCGGCATGCATGGCGTTGGGAGCGGTGATGCTCACGATGTCCACGCCCGGGTCGCCGAGCGCGTCACGCCACTCGGCGGTGGAGCGTGCGAAGCCGTACTGGTCGGCCGCTGCCTGGCGGCGGTCGTCACGGGGGTCGGCCACGACGACCGGCCTGACGCGAGCCTGCACCTCGGGGTAGTGGTGGGGCAGCCGCAGCAGCGCTCTGGTGTGGAGCTCGCCCATCCAGCCCATGCCCACCACCGCCAAGCCGAGCGTTCTCATCGTGAGCGTCCCTCCTGTTGTCCCCGTCGTCCGTGTTCTGCGGCCCTGCCCTCGCCGTCCGCCCGCTCCACGACCTGCAACGTCGAGGTCTCGACCGAGCGCGCGCAGGCGAGCGCGACGCGCAAGGCTGCAATGTCCTCACTCGGCGGGCACGGATTGGAACGGCGACCGGTGGCGAGCTCGACGAACGCCGCGGTCTCGGCCGCGAACGCAGGCTCGAAGCGCTCGAGGAAATCGCCGTAGGCGCTCCTCGTGAAAAAGGGTTGCCCGGTCGCGCCCAGGGCGCGTAGGGGCGTGTGCGTGTCGAGCCCGGCGATCACGCTGTCCGCGGATCCGAGCAGCTCCACGCGGACGTCCTGGCCCCGAGGGTCGTGACGCGCCCCTCGCACCGACATCACGGCGCCTCCCTCGAACACCCCGACCGCCATGGTGGTGTCGGCGTCCCCGTAGGCCTCGAAACGCTCGTCGGCTCGAACGCCCTGTACGGCGAAGACCGAGACGATCTCGAGCCCCGTGATCCACCGCAGCAGGTCGAAGTCGTGGACGTGCAGGTCCTTCCAGATCCCGCCACTGCCGGCCAGGAATTCGGTATCGGGAAGCGTGTGATCGTAGGAGACCGACGTGGCGCTGTAGAGGGTCCCCAGCCGCCCTGACTCCACGGTCCGGCGCGCCTCGGCGAACCCCGGGTCGAAGCGGCGGTGGTAGCCGACCTGGACGGGCACCCCGAGCCGGTCGGCCTCCGAGGCGATCACCAGGCTCGTCTCCAGCGCCGCGGTGAGCGGCTTCTCGCAGAAGACCGGCACGCGCAGCTCGAGCGCCGCGCCGAGAAGGTCGTTGTGCGCCGCGGTGCTCGCAGCGACGACGACGGCGTCGGGATACGCACCGAGCGCGTCCTCGAACGACGCTGCTCGGCCTCCGACGGACGCCGCGAGCTCCTCGCCCCGCTCGCGGGTCCGATTGCCGATGATGATCTCCTCGACGACCGGGCTCAGCGCGAGCAACTCGGCGCGGCGGCGTCCCATCCGCCCCGCTCCGAGCACGGCGACCCTCATCCGACCCTCCCCTCGTACGAACGCTGAGAAAAGGTGCCGGGGTCGTGTCCTGACATTGTGTCGATACGACATAATAGCGAACGTCTCGGGCCGAGGAGGTTCTCTGGAGGCTCGAGGGTTCGCAGGAGTCGCTCGGCGCTTCCGCGGCATCGGCGGTACTGCCGGGAGGTCGCCTCCGACTCGTGGTCAGCGGGAACGGCGGGGCCGCCGGGGCACGCCGGGGCACGCCGGGGCACGCCGGGGCACGCCGGGGCACGCCGGGGCACGCCGGGGCACGCCGGGGCACGCCGGGGCACGCGGCGAGGCCTACCAGATGAGCGACGCTCGGTCCGTCACTCCTCCGGAGGGAGGAGCACCAGGCAGCCGTTGTGCCCCCCGAAGCCGAAGGAGTTGGACAGCACCGGGCCGGGCTCCCATTGGCGTGCCTCGCCGCGCACGACGTCGAGGTGGACCTCGGGGTCGAGCTGCTCGCAGCCGTAGGTCGGCGGGATGAGCCTGCGCTCGATCGCCAGCACGGAGGCAACCGCCTCGATGGCGCCGGCCGCACCAAGGCCGTGACCCGTCACTCCCTTGGTCGAGGTGACGGCGGGCCCGGGCTCGCCGAACACCTTGTTGATCGCGCGCGCCTCGGCGAGGTCGTTGAGCGGGGTCGAGGTGCCGTGCGCGTTGATGTGGGCGATGTCGGCGGCGCCGAGCCCGGCGTCGAGGAGCGCCTGCTCCATGCAGGCGACCGCGCCTGCTCCGTCCGGTGCAGGGGCGGTGATGTGGTACGCATCGGCGGTCGAGCCGGAGCCCGCGATCTCCGCGTAGATGTGCGCACCGCGCGCAACGGCGTGGTCCCATGCCTCGAGCACGAGCGCGGCAGCGCCCTCGGACATGACGAACCCATCGCGCCGCACGTCGAACGGGCGTGAGACCCCGCTCGTCGACAGCGCGGTCATGTTCGTGAACGCAGCGATGGCAACAGGGTGCATCGATGCCTCGGCGCCGCCTCCGACCACGACATCGCAGCGACCGGTCGCCACGAGCCGCGCCGCATTGGCGACGGCGTGGGTGCCCGCGGCGCACGCGGTCACCACCGTCTCGGAGGGGCCCCGCCATCCGTTGCGCATCGAGATGTGCGCAGCGCCGGCGTTGGCCATCATCATCGGCACGAGGAACGGAGAGACCCTGCGCGCGCCCCGCTCGTTGTAGACGGTGACCTGGTCGGCAAGCGTCTCGAAGCCGCCGACCCCGGTGGCGAAGATCACTCCGGCACGCGCGGGATCGACCCCGAGGTCACCGGCGTCCTCGAGCGCGATCTGCGCGGACGCGACGCTGAACGCCGCGAAGGGGTCGACCCTGCGCGCCTCCTTCGCCTCGAAGTAATCCGAGACGTCGAAGCCGAGGACCCGGCGCTCGCCCGAGATCGACGGGTGGACGAGACCGTCCCAGAGCGCCTCGACACCGACCCCGCAGCAGGTGACCGCCCCGATCCCGGTGACGGCCACGCGCCGGCCTCGGACCGGGCCGTCGGGTCCGACCCCGAGCAGCATCAGAGCTTCGAGCTGATCAGCTCGAAGGCTTGGCCCGCGGTCTCGATGTCCTCGAGCTCGCTCTCGTCGACGGTCACCCCGAATGCCTCCTCGAGCGCCATCACGAGCTCCACCAGGTCGAGGCTGTCGGCGTCGAGGTCCTCGGCGAAGCGAGCCTCCATCGTGACCTTCTCGGCAGGCACCTGGAGGACCTCCACGGCGCAGTCACGGAACTTGTCGAACGCAGCCTCGTTGTCCACTTCCCTCTCCTTGTCGAACGCCTTGTCCACGGGGGCGACGCCGAGGTCTCTCGAATCGCCCCACGGTGGGGAGTGAGCCTACTCTGCCCACAGGCCGGCGTTCGGGAGCAGCGACGGTCACAGTCCCATGCCGAGCCCGCCGTCGACGGGGAGCACGGCACCGCTGATGTAGGCCGCCGCGTCCGAGGCGAGGAAGCCGATCGCGGCTGCCACGTCCTCGGGGGTCCCTGCGCGTCCGAGCGGCACCATGCCGACGAGCTGGGCGACGCGGGCCTCGCCGAGCGCCGCGGTCATGTCGGTCTCTACGACCCCTGGGGCGACGACGTTGACGGTGATCTGGCGGCTCGCCACCTCCCGGGCGAGCGCCCTGGCCATGCCGACGAGCCCTGCCTTGGACGCCGCGTAGTTGGCCTGGCCGGGCAGCCCGACGAATGCCCCCACCGACGAGACGAAGACGATGCGCCCGCGGTGGAGGCGGAGCATCTTCGTGACCGCACGCCTTGCCACCCGGAAGGCGCCGGTGAGGTTCGTCTCGATCACCTCGTGCCAGGCATCGTCGTCCATGCGCACGACGAGCATGTCCTTCGTGATGCCGGCGTTCGCGACCAGGACCTCGACGGGTCCCCAGCGCGCCTCGACCTGGCCGAACGCGGCTTCGACCTGCGCCACATCCGTCACGTCGCACCGCAGCCCCATGAAGCGCTCCTCGGGCACCCCGTCGGGCGGCTTCAGCTCGCCGGCGGGCCCTCGGGTCGTCGCTGCGACCCGGTCGCCGTTGGCCGCGAACCACGCCGCACAGGCCGCACCGATCCCCTTCGTCCCGCCGGTGACGAGCACCACACGGCCGCCCGCGGGCTCGTCGGCTACGGGCTGGTTGGTTCGACGCTCGCCGGCTGCGACCTTGTTCGCTGCGGTCACCGGTCCTCCTCCGTCACCCTGAGCCACACGAGCGGCTGACCCTCTTGCACCCGCTCTCCGGCCACCGACAGCCACCGGATGACCTCGCCCTCGAACGGCGTGCGGACGTCGGTGACGCCGACCCTCCCGACGAGGTCGCCGGTGCGCACGCGCGAGGGTGCTGTCCCGCCGCCCGCGCGACCGGCGGTCCCAGGCAGGAGCCCCGTGCCAGGCGCCGCCAGCGACTGCTCGGGAGCGAAGATCCCCGCGCACGGGCTCACCACCACGCGCTCGGACATGTAGAGGTGCTCGCCTTGGTGCGCGTGCTGGTCGTGGCGCCAGGGATCCTCGGTGGCGTGGCCTCCCGCGACGGCGTCGAGCAGCGCGTCCAGGTCGTCGGGCGTCGCTACCGACAGGGACTGGGCCTCGGGGGCTGCTCTGCGGGCGAGACCGGTCAGGACGCCGCCGGGCCCCACCTCGACGAAGGTGCTGGCGCCGAGGCCCGAGAGCGTTTCGATCGTCTGGCGCCACCGCACCGGCCCGCACAGCTGTGCGGAGAGCAGCCCCGGCCACTCGTTCGGGTCGGGGTGGACTCTCGCGTCGACGTTCGCGACGACGGGAACCTCGGGCGTCGAGAAGGCGACGTCCCCGAGGGCCTTGCGCAGCCCGGGGCGCGCCCCGCTCATGAGCGGCGTGTGGAAGGCGCCGGACACGGGCAGCTGGAGCACCTTGCGGGCACCAAGCTCTCGGGCGACCTCGGAGGCCGCGGCGACGGCGTCGCTCGTGCCGGCGATGACCACCTGCCCGGGCGCGTTGTAGTTGGCCACCCACACGTCGCCTTCGGCACGGTGGCACGCCGCCTCGGCGTCGTCGTCGCTGATGCCGATGAGGGCAGCCATCGTGCCGGGGGCGTCCTCGCCGGCGCGGGCCATCGCGTCGCCCCGCGCGACCACGAGTGCCGCGGCCTCCCCGAAGGGCATCGCGCCGGCGGCGACCAGCGCCGTGTACTCGCCGAGTGAGTGCCCGGCGCACGCGGCGGGGGCGAGCCCGACACGCTCGACCGCGTCGAGGACCACGAGGGACTGGACGAAGGTGGCGAGCTGCGCGTTCGCGGTCTGGGTCAGCTCCTCCATCGGTGCGTCGAGCAGCAACCGCTCGACGTCGCGGCCGACCGCCGCCGACGCCTCTGCGACCACTTCCCACGACGGGTGATCGACCCAGGAGCGACCCATGCCGGGGCGTTGCGAGCCCTGTCCCGG
>JAJZVL010000015.1 GCA_021845725.1 Actinomycetes bacterium
ACCCCGCTCAGTGTGGTGGAGGCGGAGGTCGACCTGGCACTGCGGCGGCGCCGAGCCCCCGAGGAGTACGAAGCCGTCCTGCGTCGCATCGCAGGTGAGAGCCGACGGCTCCGGCGCATCGTGGACGACCTTCTGTGGCTCGCTCGCGCCGACAGCGGGACCGAGGTGGCGCGCCACGGAGAGGTGTCCGAGGTCGAGGCGGTGGTCGCAGGCTGCGTCGACAGGTTCGAGGCGGTCGCCGCGCGCGGCCACGTGAGCCTCGGGTTCAGCTCCGAGGGGATGGGGAGCGGCCTGGTGGAGGCCCCCCCCGAGCTGGTCGACCGCCTCGCGGGGGTCCTCATCGACAATGCGTGCAAGTACGCGGGGGAGGGAGGGACCGTGTCGGTCGTCGTGCAGACGACCCCCAGCCGAGTGGTCCTGCGAGTGGACGACAGCGGACCGGGGATCCCGCCGGACCAGCGCGCTGCGGTCTTCGACCGTTTCCACCGGGCGACGCCGGTGAGCGGGGGGTCTGGACTGGGACTCGCGATCGCGGATTCCGTGGTGCGGATGACGGGGGGCACCTGGTCGGTCGGGGACGCGCCCCTCGGGGGCGCGCGCATGGAGGTGTCATGGCGGGCCGTGCCCGACGCTGATCGTTCGCCGCGGCTGGCCGAGCAGCCGCTCCCGATCGCCCCGCGCTCGGCGGAAGGCCCGGCGCACGCGCGAGGCGACGCGCAGCTCACACCGACCTGAGGCTCGGCCGCACGTGCAGCGGCAGGTTCATCCCACTGTCACCTCGGACCCCTACCGTCAGGGTGTGCGCTTCGACGGATGCCCATGCGCCGAGCGGTCGGTGCTGTCGCAACGGCCGTGAGCCGCCGGCCCGCTCCGGTTCGCCCCGAGCTCGACCAGCGTTTCGCCGGGCTCGAGGAGCTCGGCAACGCCGTCGACGGCGCGGGTGCACCCCGACGGCGCGTCGTGCATATCGCGACACCCCGGACGCTGGCGCCGCCCGAAGGCTCTCGCCATGGCCCGAAGCGCGCGAGGCGTCGCGGGTCGATCCGTCGCCGGCGCGTGCGTGCCGTGGTGGGGCTCGTCGTCGCCGGTCTCCTGATCTGGGTCGCGGTCTCGCTCGGGTCTGCGCTCACGAACCCCATGCTCGGAAGCTCACTGCCCGCCCGGGGCGCTGAGTGGGTGCGCCAGCACGGTGGCTCCGCCGTCGTCAACTGGATCGAGAACGAGTGGTACCGGCACCACGCGCCGAAGGTGGGTGGGAAGCCGCCGCCGGGCGCGATCAAGAGGCCCACGTCGTCGACGAAGGTGGCCGCGGCGGCGGGCGTGCCCCAGCTGCCGGCCCCCCCTCCCGTCGTGCCGTTCGCGAAGCCGGCCCTTCCAGGCGAGGGGCAGTGGTCGCCGGCCGGTCGGCTCGTCGACGGGGTGCCTGCGGTCTACGAGACGACGCTTCGCCCCGACGCACTTCATACGAGCTACGTGGTCGGCGTCGCGTGGATGGACACGAAGCTGCTCCGGGCGACGCTGTACTCAGGGAACTGGATCCCCGGTGGCGGCCCCTACACCCACACGGCACCGGTGCCCCCGTCCGCCGCGCGGACCCTCGTCGCCGCGTTCAACGCCGGTTTCCTCATGTCGGCAGCCGATGGCGGCTACTACACGGACGGCCGGACCATCATCCCATTGCGAAACGGTGCGGCATCGTTCGTCGTGTACAAGAACGGGAGCGCGACCGTGGGCGCATGGGGAGCGACAGTGGGCATGACGCCCTCGGTCGTCTCGGTCCGCCAGAACCTCGACCTGCTCGTCCGAGGCGGCAAGCCCGTTCCCGGGCTCACAGCGACAACAACGACGCGATGGGGCGCCACGCTCGGCAACGCGGTCTACGTCTGGCGGTCCGGCCTCGGCATCACCCGAGACGGGGCGCTCGTCTACGTGGGCGGTCCTGGTTTGAACATCACCGACCTCGCCAACATCCTCGTGCGGGCCGGCTGCGTCCGGGCCATGGAGCTGGACATCAACACGACATGGGTGAACCTCACCACCTACAAGCCCTCCACGCCGACAGGCGAGGCAAGCGGAGCCAACGGGACGGAGCTCCTCCCCCAGATGGCCGGGACGCCCGCGCGCTACTTCCAGACGTGGTGGCAGCGGGACTTCATCACCATGTCGGCGGCACCGCCGAAGGGCTGAGCGGGCACGAGCGACCAGGTCGTGAGCATCAGCGGCCTGGCCCACGGCCGTTGGTACGCTCAGGAACGTGGGGTCCGCGCGCGACCTTCTGCACGAGGACGAGGAGCTCCTCGTCGAAGCCCGTCCCCACCTGGTGACGGTGGCGGTCCCTCTCTTGGTTCTCGTCGCCGCGGCCGGCGGCGCGGCGGTGATCGCGCTGCGCTATCCGGGTGCACCGGTGGTGGTCGGATGGCTGCTGGCGGCGATGGTCGTGCTCCCGGCGCTGTGGAGCGCCGCACGGGTCCTGCGTTGGCGGTCTTCGAGGTTCCTCGTGACGACGAGCCGGCTGCTCTACCAGCGCGGGGTGCTCGGGCGCGACGTCGTCCAGCTCCGGCTCCAGCGGGTCGCCGAGGTGCATTGCCGCCAGTCGTTGGGGCAGCGGCTGATCGGGACCGGCCGGTTGGTCTTCGAGGTCGCAGGAGGTGCCGATCCCCTCTTCGTCGAGGACGTTCGCCGGCCGCGCCGGCTACAGCGGGTCATCACCGCTCAGCTCGATCGATTCGGCACCTTCTACGACTCCTACGACACCGGGGCTGGCGTGAGCAGGTACGCATCGGGCGCGCGGGGAGCGCCGGCTCCGAACGCCGGCTGGGGATCGACCTGGGGCAGGGCTGGGACCTCGCGGGGCCGGAGCGCTCGAGAGCGGCCATGGACGGACACCCCCCCGCACGGCGTGGCCATCGACGACGAGGGCGCTCGCTCCGTTCCCGGGCAGATCCTCCAGCTCGACGAGCTCCGCCGGCGTGGCCTCCTCTCGGATGACGAATTCGCCGCCAAGAAGGCAGAGCTGCTCGGCCGCCTGTGACCAGCCTCCCTTGACCTTGCCACCCCCGACGACACCGACGATCGTGGCGCGACCCGAGCTCGAGCACGTGGTCGCCATCCCCACGGGCAGCCCTCGGTCGCCTGCGTTCGATGTGGACGGCTCGGACCTGTGGGGAAGGGACCGGACCGTACGTGTCGCCTCGCCGGGGTCCTGGACGCTCCTGCTGTTCCTCGGCTCGCACTGCGACGGCTGCCGGCCGTTCTGGGAGCTGCCGAGGTCGCCGTCGGCCTGCGGGCTCGAACCTCAGGACGCTGCCGTCATCGTGACGCGCGGCCCGCGTCGCGAGCGTGCAGACGTGCTGGCGGTGCTGATGGGTGAGGGCCTTGCCGAGATGCCGCATGCGCTCGTGATGTCCGACAGTGCCTGGGTGCGGTACAGGGTGCACGGCGCTCCCTTCTTCGTGCTGCTCGACGGTGCCTGCGTGGTGAGCGAGGGTGTGGCGTGGAGCGTCGAGCAGCTCGCCTCCGACGTGAGGCGCGCGAGGAGGCGCCAGTGCGGGCAGGCGGACGACGCTCACCACGCGCGACGCTGACTGGCTCATGGACACCGAGCTCTTCTCCGTCACCACCGGCGACCAGGCCGTCACGGACGTCACGGCGACGGTCGCGACGTTCTGCGCGGGCCGTGGGGACGGCCTCTGCCACGTGTTCGCCCCGCACGCCACGGCAGGGCTCGCGTTGATGGAGACCGGATCGGGGTCCGAGCTCGATCTCGCCGAGCTGCTCGCACGGCTCTTGCCGCGTGACGACCGCTACCGCCATCGGCACGGCTCCACCGGGCACGGGGCGGACCACCTCCTGGCGGTGCTCGTCTCGCCTTCCCTCGTCCTCGCGGTCCAAGGCGGGGAGCCGCTGCTCGGCACCTGGCAGTCGGTCGTGCTCGTCGACGTGAACCCGGACAACCCGAGCCGCCAGCTGCGCTGCACGTGGGTGGCGGCGCATTGATCCCTGCGCTCCGGTGAACGAGTCACACCCCTGCAGCATGCTGGCCCCGACAGGCGAACTGTGGCGGCACACCGGGTGCCGCGAGAAAGGGGACAGTGATGGACACGATCACCGTGGAGTGCGACTCGTGTGCGGCGCGGAGCACGACTGCGTGCGACGACTGCGTCGTGACGTTCCTCCTCGGCCGGGATCCCGATGACGCAGTGGTCATCGACGCGGACGAGGCCCGGGCGATGCGGATGCTCGAGCAGTCCGGGCTCCTTCCCGCTCTCAGGTTCGAGGGCCGTGCAGGGTGACGTCCAAGAGGTGGGGCACGCGTGACCCCGCCTCGTCGGCACCTGCTGGTCACCAACGACTTCCCACCCAAGGTGGGGGGCATCCAGGCCTACCTGTGGGAGCTCTGGCGGCGCCTCGACCCTCAGAGCTTCGTCGTGCTCACCGCCCGCTCGGATCCGCACGCCGAGGCGTTCGACCTCGCCGCGGCGAAGCAGGGGATCAGGATCGAGCGCGTGCCGGGCCGGCTCGTGTACTTCCCCACGCCAGCTGTCCGCTCAGCCGTCACGTCGCTCGCGTCCGAGATCGGTGCGTCGCTCGTGCTGCTCGACCCGGTGCTGCCGCTCGGGCTCCTCGGCCCACGGCTCGACATCCCCTACGGCGTCGTGCTGCACGGCGCGGAGGTCGCCGTGCCCACGCGGCTCCCCGGCGCGCGCGGGATGGTCGCTCGAGTGCTCGCGGGCGCCTCCCTGGTCGTGTCGGCAGGCCGGTACCCGAGGGCCCAGGCAACCCGTGCGCTCGACAGGAACGCGGGTGCGAGCCCGCGCCACGTCGAGGTGCCTCCGGGCGTGGACTGCGTGAGCTTCTGCCCGCTCGGTGCCACCGAGCGAGACGCCGCGCGAGTGGCGCTGGGGCTTCCGGTTGGTGCGCCGGTCGTTGCAAGCGTGAGCCGGCTCGTTGCGCGTAAGGGCATGGACGTCCTCATCGAGGCCGTGAGCCGGCTGCGGCCTTCGTACCCGGATCTCGTCCTCGCAATCGCAGGAAGCGGGCGAGAGGCGCACCGTCTCGAGGCGCTGTCGCGGCGCTCCGGAGCCCCGGTGCGCTTCCTCGGACGGGTGAGCGAAGCGGACAAGCGTGCGCTCCTTGCCTGTGCAGACGTCTTCGCGATGGCCTGTCGCAGCCGTTGGATGGGGCTCGAAGAGGAGGGCTTCGGCATCGTCTTCCTCGAAGCGGCCGCCGCGGGGACGCCACAGGTGGCTGGCGACAGCGGAGGCGCAGCCGAGGCCGTGGAGGACGGGGTGACCGGGGTGGTCGTTGAGAAGCCGCACGACCCGGGCGCAGTCGCGCAGGCGATCAGGCGCCTCCTCTCTGACGAAGACCGACGCAGGCGCATGGGTGTCGCCGCGCGTGAGCGGGCATGCCGCAGCTTCGACTACACAGTGCTTGCGGGAAGGTTGGCCGCGGCCCTCTCGGAAGTGCAAGGCTGATCAGGCCTGCACCCAGGCCGGTCGAGGGAGGAGCGAGGGTGTCGGAACAGGCGACGGAGCACACGACGGTGTCGGCACCGCCCGAGCGGTGCTACGCGGTCGTGACCGACATCGAGCGCTATCCCGAGTGGGCCGCGGACATCAAGCAGGTCACGGTCGAGCGCCGCGACGGCGACGGCCGCCCGCTCGTCTGCACGTTCCGTGCGGCAGCGTTCGGCAGGAGCACGAGCTACACCCTCGAGTACGACTACTCGGAGGCCCCCCACGTCTTGTCGTGGCGCCAGACCCGCGGCGACATCACGACGAAGCTCGACGGCAGGTACGTGTTCGAGCCGGCGGTGGGCGGTGGCACGGACGTCACCTACCACTTGGAGGTCGAGCTGCGTGTCCCTATCCCCGGGTTCATCAAGCTGCGCGCCGCGAGTCGCATCATCTCGACGGCGCTGCGGGAGCTGAAGGCGCGCGCCGAGTCGAGCGGGTGAGGGCCCCGTGACCGATCCTGGCAATGTCCTGGCGGCCTACGGTGTGGATGTCGGCGGGACGAAGATCCTGGGCGTGGCCATCGGGCGCGACGGGGACGTGCTGGCGGAGCGCCGTGTGCCCACGCCATCGCAGGCGGCGGCGACGGCGGCCGCGGACCACGCCACGTGCGGGCCGTTGGAGCCGGACGGAGCGGTGCACCCCGCCCTGGTCGTGGCCGACACGGTCGTGGCAATGCTCGTGGAGCTCGGGCATGCCGTGGGCACAGGCGATCCGCGCACCGCCAGGACCGCCGTCCCCGTGGGGATCGGGATCGCCGGGCTGGTCGATGCGGAGGGGGTGCTGCGCTTCTCGCCGAACCTCGCGGCAGCGAGCGGCGTCGCGATCGGTGACCTGGTGTCCGAGCGCCTCGCCGAGGTGCTCCCCGTCACGGGGGTGCACGCGTACAACGACGCCAACTGCACGGGCTTCGCGGAGCTCGTGCTCGGCGCGGCCCGCGGCACGCGCGACGGGCTCGTCGTCACGCTCGGGACGGGCATCGGCGGTGCGCTGATCCTCGACGGGCACGTGTACGCCGGCGCCCGGGGGCTCGCCGGCGAGGTGGGTCACATGGTGATCGATCCCAACGGCCCTCCCTGCACGTGTGGCAAACGGGGCTGCTGGGAGCGCTACGCGTCGGGAGGCGGGCTGGCGCGCCTCGCGCGGGAGGCGGCTCTCGCGGGCACGTTGCACGAGTCGGTGCGCTTGGCGGGCGGGGATCCCGAGCTCGTCACCGGTGAGCACGTGACGGCTGCGGCGGCAGCCGGGGACGCGGAGGCGCTGCGTGTCATGGGGGAGCTCGGCTGGTGGGTCGGTCTCGGCCTCGCCAACCTCGTCGCCATCTTCGACCCGGAGCAGATCGTGGTGGGCGGAGGCCTCGGGCACGCCGGCGAGATGCTGCTCGAGCCGGCCCGTCAGGCGCTCGCGCGCCTGGTGGTGGGCGCTCGCGCACGTGACACGGTGCCGGTGGTCGAGGCCGCCCTGGGGGTGCAGAACGGCGCGGTCGGCGCGGCGCTTGCGGCGCTTGCGGAGCCCGCCGAGGCATCGGGCGCCGGCTGACACCTGGCGGGGCGCGACACGTGCGGACCGGCCTGTTGCTGCCGATCTTCCAGGAGCGCGCCGACCCCGCGCTCGACGCCGCGCAGAGCGCCGAGCGAGCAGGGGTCGACGGCGTGTTCTGCTACGACCACCTCTGGCCGATCGGCCAGCCGAAGAGGCCGGCACTCGCGCCCTTTCCCGTGCTCGCGCTCGTTGCCGCGCGGACGCGGCGCGTTGCGGTGGGCACGCTCGTGGGGCGCGTCGGCCTCGTGCCTGACGCGGTCCTGCTCGCCGAGCTGGCCGCGCTCGCGACGATCGCGCCGGGGAGGGTCGTGGCCGGCTTGGGCACGGGTGACCGACTGAGTGCGAGGGAGAACGAGGCCTACGGCGTGCCCTTCGAGCCCGCGCAGGTGCGCCGGGCGCGCCTCACGCGCTGCGTGCGCGCCGCGATGGATCTCGGGTTGCCGGTGTGGGTCGGAGACGGGGGCGCGCGGACTCGCCGAGTCGCCGCCGCCGAGGGGGCAGCCCTGAACCTGTGGGAAGCGAGCCCTGCTGACGTGCGAGAGCAGTCGCGGTGCACGGAGGTGACGTGGGGAGGGGCTGCCAAGGGCCCGATCGCGCCGACGGTCGTGCGCCTCGCCGAGGCTGGCGCGAGCTGGGCGGTGTTCGCCTGGCCGGTCGACGTGCAGGAGCTGGCTGCGGCTGGCGCGGCGGTCCGCTGACGAGGAGCCGGCGTCGTAGATGGCCCAGCGCCAACGGCGGGGCGGGTAGCGTGGCCATGCGTCGGCGTGCTCGACCACCGTGCTCGACCGCCGTGCCGTGCTCACGTCGCAGGCAAGGAGGTGCGCATGACCCGGGTCGACTCGGCGCCCGGCAGGCAGTCCCCGCCGGGGTGGCCGTCGACATGGCCGCCGACGGTGGCCGGTGCCGTGGTGGCCACCGTCGCCGCACGGCCGGACGAGGTGGCGCTCAGGTGGCGGGTCCCGGACGGGTGGTCCTCGTGGACGTGGCGTGACTACGCCGAGCGCGCCGCCCGGGTGGCCACCGGCTTGCACGAGCTGGGTGTCGAGCGGGGGGATCGCATCGTCCTTCTGACCCGCAACCGTCCCGAGTTCCACGCGGCCGACATGGCGGCGCTCCTCGTGGGAGCAGTGCCGGTGTCGGTCTACGAGTCGTCCTCGGCCGAGCAGGTTCGCTACGTCGCCGGTCATGCCGAAGCGGTGATGGTGATCGTCGAGGCCGCGCTCTTGGAGCGTGTCGTCGGGGCTCGTGAGGCGCTCGGCGGTCCTCGCCACATGGTGGTCATCTCGGACCCTGGCTTCGACCTCGCGCCGGGGCTCGTCCCGTTCTCGACGCTGCTCGACGCTGCGCCGACCGACCTCGGTGCCGCTGCAGCTGAGGCACGGCCGGCGGATCTCGCGACGCTCATCTACACGTCGGGCACGACGGGCCCGCCCAAGGCAGTCCAGATCACCCATGGCAACGTGGCGTGGACCGTTCGGAGCCTCGTCCAGGCCGTCGGCCACCGCCTGGCTGGATGGCGGATGGTCTCCTTCCTGCCGATGGCGCACGTGGCCGAGCGGGTGGCGACGCACTACCTCCACGTCTACGAGGGGACCGAGGTGACGACCTGCAGCGACGCGCGACTCGTCCTCGACTACCTACGCGACGTCCGTCCCCGCGGCGTTTTCAGCGTCCCGCTCGTCTGGGAGAGAGCCTACGCGTCGATCCGGGCGCTGGCTGCCGCCAACCCCGAGCAGCGAGCATTGGTCGAGCCGGCGTTGGCGGTCGGCCGGCAGGTGGTCGAGGCGCGCTCGACCGGTCGCTTGCTCGGCCCCGACCTGGAGCGGCAGTGGGCGGAGGCGGACCGCGTCCTGTCCGTCGTCCGGGAGCTCATGGGGCTGGACCAGGTCGAGGTGGCGATCAGCGCGGCAGCCCCCATCGATCCCGAGATCGTGGTCTTCTTCCGGTCGCTCGGGGTGCCGCTGTCGGAGCTCTACGGGCTTTCGGAGTCCACCGGCCCGCTGACCTGGGATCCATACGAGGTCCATCCCGGCGACGTGGGGCGTCCGATCCCTGGCTGCGAGATCCGCCTGGGCCCCGACGGGGAGATCCTCGCGCGGGGTGGGAACGTGTTCACCGGCTACTTCAAGGACCCCGGGCGCACCGCCGAGGCGATCGACGCGGACGGGTGGCTGCACACCGGCGACCTCGGAATGCTCGAGGAGGGACGCCTACGGATCGTGGGGCGCAAGAAGGACCTGATCGTCACCACTGGTGGCGAGAACGTCTCGCCCGCCAACATCGAGACGGCGCTTCGCAGCGCCCCCCTCGTGGACCAGGCCTGCGTTGCCGGGGACGGCCGACCCTACGTCGTGGCGCTCGTGACCGTGGATCGCGAGGCGCTGCGTTCCTGGGCGCTCGAGCACGATCTGGCGACCGTGCCGACCGCCGAGCTGCTCCACCGTCCGGAGCTGCGTGCGGAGATCGCCCGGGAGCTGTCCGACGCCACCGGTCGTTTTGGCCGCGCCGAGCGGCCCAGGCGGTTCGCGATCCTCGACGACGAGTGGCCGGTGGACTCGGAGCTGGTGACGGCGACCATGAAGGTGCGACGCGACCGGGTGCTGGCCAAGTACGCGGCGCAGATCGAGGCGCTGTACGCGTGAGGCCGTTGACAACGGCGTAACTACAGTGCTGTAATGAGCCTAGATCTCGCGTCAGGGATGGGCTCGACCACAAGATGTAGTGGTTCGGACCTTCAAGCGCCACCGAGCCTGGAGGCGGGATGCACGTCGGTCGAAGGGGGGTGTCGGCGATCCCGGGTGGCGGCGAGAGGCCCCAGGTGTCCCTCGTCGCCAGTACGGACGGGTGGAGCTGGTGCAAGAAACGAGCAGCTGAGGCAGCAAAGGAGCTACGACGACATGGCCATCGCACCGCATCGCGCCGCGATTGGGATCCGCCGGCACTTCACGACCGAAGGGGTCCACCCCTACGAAGGGGTCCGCTGGGAACGGCGTGACGCGCGCATCACGAACTTCCGCGACGGCACGGTCGCCTTCGAGCAGCTCGGCGTGGAGGTGCCCGAGTCCTGGAGCGTGAACGCCACGAACATCCTCGCCCAGAAGTACTTCCGAGGCACGCTCGGCACCCCTGAGCGCGAGTGGTCGCTGAAGCAGGTCGTCGACCGCGTCGTGGACACGATCACGGCGTGGGGGATGAAGGACGGCTACTTCGTCGACGAGGCGGAGGCAGAGATCTTCCGCGACGAGCTCAAGCACCTCATCGTTCACCAGAAGGCGGCGTTCAACTCGCCCGTCTGGTTCAACATCGGCGTCGACGGCGTCCCCCAGCAGGGCTCCGCATGCTTCATCCTCTCGGTCGACGACTCCATGGACTCCATCCTCAATTGGTACGTGGAGGAGGGCGTGATCTTCAAGGGCGGGTCGGGCGCCGGCGTCAACCTCTCGCGGATCCGCTCGTCGCAGGAGCTCTTGAAGGGTGGGGGAACCGCATCGGGTCCTGTGAGCTTCATGCGCGGCGCGGACGCCTCGGCCGGCACCATCAAGTCGGGCGGCAAGACGCGCCGAGCCGCGAAGATGGTCATCCTCGACGTCGACCACCCTGACATCGAGGACTTCATCTGGTGCAAGGCGATCGAGGAGCGCAAGGCGCGCGTGCTGCGCGACGCTGGCTTCGACATGGACCTCGACGGCGCCGACATCCACTCCGTGCAGTACCAGAACGCCAATAACTCCGTGCGTGTCACCGACGAGTTCATGCATGCGGTGCTCGCCGACGCCGATTGGGAGCTCACCGCTCGGACCGACGGATCGGTCGTCCGGCGGGTGAGGGCTCGTGACCTGTTCCGCCAGATCGCGCACGCCGCCTGGGAGTGCGCAGACCCCGGCATGCAGTTCGACACCACCATCAACAAGTGGCACACGGCTTCGCAGACCGGCCGGATCAACGCCAGTAACCCGTGCAGCGAGTACATGCACCTCGACAACTCTGCGTGCAACCTCGCGAGCCTGAACCTGCTCGAGTTCCTCGACGCCGGCGGGTCGTTCGACGTGGAGGGGTTCAAGGCCGCCGTCGAGGTGGTCTTCACGGGCCAAGAGATCATCGTCGGGAACGCCGACTACCCGACCGAGAAGATCGCGGAGAATTCCCGCAGGTTCAGGGAGCTGGGCATCGGCTATGCCAACCTCGGCGCCCTGCTGATGGCCAACGGGCTGCCGTACGACTCGGACGCCGGTCGCGCGTGGGCTGCTGCCGTCACCGCGCTCATGACCGGTCACGCCTACGTGACGTCGGCGAGGACTGCGAGCCGCATGGGCCCCTTCGCCGGGTTCCACGAGAACGCCGAGCCGATGCTCAACGTGCTGCGGATGCACCAGAGCGAGGCGTCCAAGATCGACGAGGAGCTCGTTCCTCCGGAATTGCTGTCAGCGGCGCAGCAGGCTTGGGACGAGGCGGTGGAGCTCGCCGAGCAGTTCGGCGTGCGGAACTCCCAGGCGAGCGTGCTGGCCCCGACCGGCACGATCGGGCTGCTCATGGACTGCGACACGACCGGAGTCGAGCCCGACCTCGGGCTCGTGAAGACGAAGAAGCTCGTGGGCGGCGGGACGATGTCGATCGTCAACCAGACGGTGCCGAGGTCGCTCCGCCAGCTCGGGTACGCGCAGGACCAGGTCGACCAGATCGTCGCGTACATCGACGAGCATAAGACGATCGTCGGCGCGCCGTACCTGAGGGGCGAGCACCTTGCGGTGTTCGCGTGCTCGATGGGCGACAACACGATCCACTACTCGGGTCACATTCGGATGATGGGTGCGGTGCAGCCGTTCATCAGCGGCGCCATCAGCAAGACGGTCAACATGCCCGAGAACGCCACCGTGGAGGAGGTCGAGCAGCTTCATGTCGAGGCGTGGCGCCTCGGCATCAAGGCGATCGCCATCTACCGCGACAACTGCAAGGTCGCCCAACCCCTCTCCACGACGAAGAAGGAGGGAACGGTCGCGGAGGGCGCTGATGGGGCCCCGCCGGGATCCGCCGCGGAGGCGAGGGATCGCGCGGCGGCGGCGCGGATCGCCGAGCTCGAGGCCGCCCTCGAGCGCGAGAAGCAGAAGAAGCCCGAGCCGCTGGTCGTCGGCGCCGTTCGCGAGCGCCTGCCGAGGCGTCGCCGCTCGAGCACCTTCGCCTTCAGGGTGGCCGACTGCGAGGGCTACGTGACGGTCGGGGAGTACGAGGACGGGCGTCCCGGAGAGGTGTTCGTGAAGGTCTCGAAGCAAGGGTCGACCCTCGCTGGCATCATGGACGCCTTCTCCATCTCGATCAGCCTCGGGCTCCAGCACGGGGTGCCGCTGGCGACCTACGTGCGCAAGTACTCGAACATGAAGTTCGAGCCGGCCGGGATCACCGACGACGCCGACCTGCGGATCGCCACGAGCCTGGTGGACTACATCTTCCGGCGCCTCGCGCTCGACTACCTCACCTACGAGGAGCGTCTCGACCTCGGCGTGCTGTCGACGTCCGAGCGGATCCAGCCGACCCTGCCCGGGGTCGAGGAGAGCGCCACGCCGTCGATGGGCTTGGTCGACGACGTCCCGGCGACGGCGGAGCCTCCGACGGCGGTTGCGTGGGCGGCGCGCCCGCCGGTGGGCGACGCAGCGACCCTGGCCAGGGCCGAGCAGCGCGACGCTCCGTTCTGCTACAGCTGCGGCAACGTGATGCAGCGTTCGGGGTCCTGCTACGTCTGCCCGAGCTGCGGGTCGACGAGCGGGTGCTCATGACAATGACCAAGCACCGCGTGTCGCCGCTGACCGGGCCGACGGAGCGCCCCCTGCGAACGTGACCGGAGGGGCGTGTGCTCTTCGCATGCTCTTCCCATCGGGCCCATCGCGGTCCCGTCATGCTGCCAGCCATAGACGTTCTTCGTCGCGGTGACGATCTCCTGGTCCTGGAGCGGACAGCACGGTGAGGGAACGCGCTCGGCGAGGTAGGCCTACGTCCTCGTAGAGCGGCGAGAAGCTGCGGTCACCCGGCATCGTCTCTGCAGGGGCGGATGCGGGATGGAGGATGTACGATACTACGGACAATCAGATGTTTGGCCTCCACGCGCTCCTCGGTCCCGCCGTCGTGCTCCACGAGCACGGAGGTGACGTCACGGCGGTCGAGCTTGCTTGTCTGGCGGCGCCGTTCGGCAGTGGTTCGCCTGGACGGGTCGGAGAGTGGATCATGGTCGTTGCCGGCTTCGCGGTGGACGTTCTTGGCGCCGAGGCCGCTGTCGGGTTCGCCGGGTGAACTGGCTCGATCACCGCACACTGGACCGCGCGAGCCCCCTTCCACTGTGGGCGCAGATCGTGGCCGACCTGCGCGTCCAAATGGCCGCCGGTGCCTTCGACGAGCGGTTCCCCACCGATGAGGAGTTGACCGACGCGTACGGCGTCAGTCGCCAGACCGCGCGTGAGGCGGTCCGGCGACTCCAGGCTGAAGGGCTCGTCGAGCGTCACCGAGGACGGGGTTCGACGCTCACCCGCCCCATGCTCGAGCAGCCGCTCGCCACGCTCTACAGCGTGTCGCTCACCGTGAGTGAGCATGGCCTCATCGACCGCAGTGAGATCCTCGCCGCTGAGCACCGACCCGCCTCCGGGTGGGTTGCCGACGGCCTGCAAGTGAAGGACGGGGTGCCCGTGGTGTTCCTGGAGCGGTTGCGCTTCGCCGGGGACGACCCCCTGTCACTCGAGCGGTCGTGGCTGCCGTCCCCACTTGCCGACGACCTGCTGTCCGCCGATCTCGAGCGTGGACCCCTCTACGTCGCGCTGCGCGAGACGTGCGGAGTGCAGATCACGTCGGGGAGCGAGCGGATCTCCCCGGTCATTCCGCCGTCTGCAGACCGAGCGCGGCTCAGGATGCCGGCGCGTACCGCGGCGTTCCTGGTCGAACGGCTGGCGCTCTCGGGTGCTCAGCCCGTCGAGCTGCGGCAATCGACCGTGCGCGGCGATCGGTACCGGTTCGTGGCGGAGTGGCCCGCTCGCTCTTAGCGGATGCGTGCCCGACTACTTGGTGTAGTACCAGGTCTGGGGCATGTAGTTGGCGTACGCGTTCAGGTGCTGCCAGCCCGCGAGGTTCTTCTTCGCTGCGACGATCTCCCAGTCCTGCAGCGGCCACCACAGGGAGGGAACCTGCTTGGCGAGGTAGGCCTCGTCCTTGTAGAGCGGCTTGAGCCCGTCCTTGGCGGGCGCGGTCTCCACCGCGTCGATGAGCTTCTGCGCCGTGGCTGTGTAGTAGCCGCCGCCGAAGAAGGCACCCAGGCCCCATTCGTCTGTGCCCGCAGGGACGAGCTGGTACTGCCCGTAGTTCCAGAACCACAGGGCGTCGAGGGAGATGCCCCATTTGCACGACCCTGTCGCGAGTGTCTTGGGCACTTTCTGGTGCGGTGTGACGCACAGACCCGCAAGGGAGTAGATGGATGTGACGGTCTGGCCATCCAGCCCGATGTCGATCCCGACGCTCTTCGCCTCGGTCTTGAACGCGGTCGCCTGCGTGAGGAGCGCTGTTGTCCCGGTCGCGTAGTAGGTGAAGAATGTGAGCTTCCTGCCCTTGGCAATCCCCTTGCCGCAGCGTGACGGCCCTGTCCCGGGGCGCTTGCAGACGTCGATGCCCCCCGGACCTTTCACCCAGCCGTGCGCCTTCAGCAGCTTCGCCGCAGCCTGTGGGTCGTAGGGATAGGGATCCTTCTTGATCGCCGCACCGACATAGCTCGAACCGGGGTAGATGGCGACCGGGCCGTAGTCCGCAAGACCGTAGCCGCCGAGGGTCCGTGTGATGTAGAGGTGGTCTGTGATGAGGTGCTGGAGGGCCTGGCGGATGTAGAGCTGTCTGACCAGTGGACCCCAGGTCGGAGAGGTGTAGCTCAGCTCCGCGACGTTGTTGTAGAAGATCGGCCAAGATTTGATGTCGTAGCCGTGGCTCTTGTAGTACGACATCTGGGACAGGTCGCTGTAGGGGATGTACCCGAAGGTGATCGCGCCAGAGCGCAGGGCGTCGAGCTCCGTGGTCCCTGTTGTGAAGCTGTAGACCGTGTAGGCCGCGAGATGCGGCTTTGTCGCCCCGGTGTAGTGGGTGTTGCGGTCGAAGGTCGCCTCGTGGGTGACCGAGTTGTAGGCGCTGATGAAGAACGGGCCGTCGACGACCTTCCACATCGGGTTCGTGGCGTAGGTGTTCCGGGACTTCGCCTGGTCGAAGATGAATGTGAACACCGCCTTCGCACCTGCAGGGGTCGACGAGTTCGAGAACGAGGCGGCGGCGGCGAGCGACGTGCGGTCCCACGACTGGATCGGGAGAGGGTAGATCCATCCGAGCTGGTTGCCCTCGTACCAGGTCGGGTTGTAGGCGCGCGTCAGGTGCAGGACGAAGGTGTAGGCGTTCGGGTATGTGATACGCGAGATGTTTGTGGGCATCAGACCTGGCGCGTAGTTGCCGATGTTCGTCTTGCCTGCCTGGTAGAGCTCGAAGAAGAACTTCACGTCGTTCGATGTGACCGGCGCGCCTGTGGACCACTTGAGCGTCTTCTTCATGTGGATGGTGACGGTCTTGTCACCATCCGACCACACGGGCTTGTTCCCGATGGAGAGCTTGTAGTCGATCCCGGTCTTCGATCCTGTGCCGAACCAGTAGAGCGGCAAGTACATCTCGTCCTCGACGTTGGTCTGGTAGGGCTCGTACGCGACCAGGCTCTCGATCGGGATGACCCATGTGAAGACGTCGCCCGGCGGGAGGGCGTAGCTGGCGGTCCCGCCTGTGACGACCGTGGTGCTCGCGCCGGCCGGCGTCGCGGCGCCGACGGCGCCGACCCCCGCGACCGTGGCGAGCAAGATCAGCGACGCCCACAAGACCCGGAGGTTTCGCAGCGGGGTCCTGCCCCTCGATGACTCGGACAGCCTTCGGGCAACGTGGATCATCTCTTTCGCCCCTCCGAGGCCTGAGCGGCCCCCAGTGAGATCGCCTCCATCGGTGGCGAACGCGCCGTTGCTCGTACGCAGCCGAAAGACGCAGCTTGTCGTCGAGCAATCGTTACCGATCGATGACGCGAGTGTCAAATTCGCGCGCCGCGGCCGACACCGAGCTCCCATTCGAGCAGCTGGCAGCATCCGAGCGACCGAATCCGTCCGGGAGGCGGGACCGTCCGGGTTTAGGTGTTCTTCAACTCGATCGTCTCAGATGGGGGGCGAGGAACACCGGTCCTCGCGCGCTGCCTACCATCGAGCATCCATGACCAACACGAACGAGGAAGCTGCCTGACGTCGCCGTGCTCGGCCTGCTGAACTTCACCCACCTCGTCTCTACGGCCGGGTACGCCGCGATCTTCGTCTTGTGCGTGCTCCAGTCCTGCTGCGTGCCGACGTCGTCGGAGCTGACGATGGGCTTCGCCGGTGCGCTCGCCGCCCAGGGGAAGCTGAGCCTGCTCGCCGTCATCGTCGTAGGGGCCTCGGGTGAGGTGATCGGCGCCTACATCGCGTGGGTGGTGGGTCGCTACGCGGGGCGGGCGGCGGTCGACCGCTTCGGTCGCTACATCCTGCTCAGCCATCATGACCTCGACCGGGCCGAGGCCTGGTACGACCGCCACCAGCGTTTCGGTGTGTTCGGGAGCCGGTTGCTGCCCGTGATCAGGAACTTCGTCGCTCTGCCGGCGGGGATCGCCGAGGTGCCGCTCGGGCGGTTCGGGCTCTTCACGGCCGCCGGGTCGCTGCTGTGGGACGGCGCCTGGGCCGTCATCGGCTATGGCGTAGGGACCCGCTGGCACACGATCGCCTCGGGGTTCGGGGACGTCGGGTACGTGCTCGCAGCCCTGGTCGTGGCCGCGATCGTCTATGTCATCTACCATCGCTATCGCAACTACATCCGGGCCACGTTGCACGAGGGGGAGCCCGGATCTGAGAACGGGTCCGTCGGTCCCGGCATCGGTGAGACCGCGCCGGTCGGAGACAGGGGAACGGACAACGCAGGACGGAGGCCCGCGCACGCGCCGCGCGGGCGCTACCCCTATGACGTGATGGCCCCGCAGCCGGCCCTGACGGATCGAAGGGGGGGTGCGCCTCCATCTCGCCTGCCCGCCGCGGGTCCGTCCGGCACGGTCAGATGGGTCGCCAGCTCCTCCGGTCGCCCACCTGTCACGCGGCCGCTGGCGACCGTGGCGACTCCCACGCGAACCGCTCCGCCGCCCGGCACAGACCGGTGGGTCGCCAGCTCCTCCGGCCGTCCTGTCACGCGTGCCCGACGTGGCGACTTCCCGAACTCGCCGATCGCGGCCTGGGAGGCGGCCGTCACGCACGGCCGGACGGCGCCTGCCGAGCCCGTCGACGACCTCTTGGCGGGGGCGGGGCAAGGTGTCGAGGCGAACGGCCGCTTCACTGCCATGCTCGGCGCGCTCCTCCTCGTCCTCCTTGCGATCGAAGGGGTGTCGATCCTGCGGATCAGTCCGCTCCTCGCGGTCCACGTCGTGGTCGGCATGGTGATGCTGCCCGTCATCGCGCTCAAGATCGGCAGCACGACCTGGCGGTTCGCCAAGTACTACCTCGGGTCCCCGGAGTACCGTCGCAAGGGACCCCCGCCGCCCCTCCTCCGCCTTCTCGGTCCATTCGTCGTGGTGTCCACGGTCGCCGTCGTCGCCACCGGCATCGCCACGCTGCTGACGACTGCCACACCCCTTCGCAACGACCTGCTGCTGGCCCACAAGGTCACGTTCGTGCTGTGGTTCGCCGCCATGGTCGTCCATGTCCTCGGCCACCTGCTCGACGTCGCCCACTTGGCGCCGAGGGACTTCTACTGGCGCACCAGACGCCAGATTCGCGGCGCGAGCCTCCGCCAGTGGGCGATCGTCAGCGCGGTGTGCGTGGGGATCCTCCTGGCCGTCGTCATGCTGCCGAAGGTGGGCCCGTGGCTCTCGGGGTACCACCCGGGGAGCAGGGTTGTCTCCCACGTGCACGCGGTCTCCCGTTCCCCAGGCGTCGCCCAGCAGCCCTGAGCGTTGGTCTCGGCCTGGTCAGGGGCGCTGGGCCGGGCTCCGAGTGAGTGCGGGGTCGCGCTTGACGACGGGGCCGAGCACCTGCTCGATGGCGCGTACGAGCTCGGGCTCCAGCTCGATGTCGAGCGCCTTGACGTTCTCGTCGAGCTGCTCGGGACGGGTCGCGCCGACGATCGCGGCGGACACGTTGTGGTTCGACAGCACCCACGCGAGCGCCACGGCCGCCGGGCTGTGGCCTGCCGCCCGCGCGAGCGCAGCGAACTCCTGGACGGGCCGGAGCACCTCGTCGGAGAGGAGGTCCGCGATGAAGGCGCGGCCGTCCGAGGACGTCGCTCGGGAGCCTGGTGGGGGCGCTTGGCCGGGTTGGTACTTGCCGGTGAGCACGCCTTGCGCGAGCGGCGACCACACGATCTGGCCGATGCCCTCGCGTTCGCACAGCGGGACCACCTCGGACTCGATGACCCGCCACAGCAGCGAGTACTCGGGTTGGTTCGAGATGATCCGGTCGAAGCCCATGTCGTCCGCGATCTGCAGTGCTGCCTCGATCTGGTCCGCCCTCCACTCCGACACTCCGACGTAGAGGACCTTCCCGCGACGCACGAGGTCGTCGAACGCCCGAAGCGTCTCTTCGAGCGGCGCCTCGACGTCGTAGCGGTGCGCCTGGTAGAGGTCCACGTAGTCGGTCCGAAGGCGCCGCAGGGACGCGTCGATCGACTCCACGATGTGCTTGCGAGCGAGGCCCCGGTCGTTCGGGCCGGGGCCGGTTGGCCAGTACACCTTGGTCGAGATCTCGAGGGACTCCCGCCGCTGGCCCTCGAGCGCATGGCCGAGCACTTCTTCGGCTCGCCCCTGTGCGTAGACGTCCGCCGTGTCGAACGTGGTGATCCCGAGATCGAGCGCCCTGTGCACGCAGGCCAGCGCGGTCTCTTCTTCGACCTGACCACCGTGGGTGATCCAGTTGCCGTACGCCAGTGCCGAGACGACGAGGCCGCTCCGCCCGAGGTGATGGTATTGCATGCGTTCGAGCGTAACTGGGTGACGCGCACCTCGATGTGCCAGACGATGGCGGACCGTCCCCCGTAGGCTCGGCTCGATGGTGCGTCGTGAAGGGATCGGTGCGTCCAGGGACGGTGTGAGCGACGTGCTGCGTGTCTCCCCGTCCCTGCAGATCCCCCTCGAGGAGATCAGCTGGCGCGCCACGACGCCCGGTGGCCCCGGTGGGCAGCACGCCAATCGCACCGCGAGCAGGGTCGAGGTCCGCTTCGATGTCGAGCGCTCGCCGACGCTGAGCTCGCGCCAGCGAGCTCTCCTCCTCGGGCGTCTGGGGCCGGTGGTGACCGCGTCGTCGGCCGACGAGCGCTCCCAGGCGCGTAATCGGCAGCTCGCGCTCGAACGTCTGGCCGAGCGCCTCGCGGCCGGCCTTCGGGTGCCGCGCCGACGACGCCCGACGGCGCCGACCGGTGCGGCACGGGCTCGCCGTCTCGAGGGCAAGCGGCATCGGGCCGTGACCAAGGAGCGTCGCCGCCCCCCGGGCCTCGGAGACGAGTGACCGCGGGGCACGTCGTGCATTCGCCTCAGCGCTCGAGGACCCGGTGCACCGTCGCGAGGGCGGTCCGGACGATCTCGTCGGTGCCTGGGGCCATGTCCTCGTGGACGCCGACGATCGGGGTGATCGCGGCGTAGCCGGCGGCGACGAGCGCAGCGTCGTCTTCGGGATCCTCCGATTCGTCGAGCCTGCCGAGGGTCGGAACGGCAGTGCCGAGCGTCATGCGGATCTCACCCTCGTCGACGGGCGTCGCGCCCGACGGCCCGGCCGCTCCGCCGCCCACGCCGATGGTCGCCTCCTTCACGATCCCCGAGGTGCTGATGCGAGCGCGGCGCACGCCGCGCAGCTCCTCGATTGGCACCGAAGGGACGTTCAGGTTCAACACGGTCCGAGGAGGCGCCTCACAGAGCGCCGGGAGCAACGCCACCGCGATGGTCGACGCGGTGCACCACTGCTCTGGCGGGAACCCTGCGCGCAGCGACACCGCGAGGCCGCGCAGGCCGAGCTGCGCACCCGCAAGCGTGGCGCCGACCGTTCCGGAGTAGAGGACCGACCGCCCGACGTTGACGCCGAGGTTGATCCCCGACACGACGATGTCGGGTCTCGGTCCGAAACCCCCCAGGCCACCGATGAGCGCCGCAAGCGCCGGCGAGGCGTCGACGCCGTAGGTGGGCACGTCCTCCGCCCCGTCGATGCGCACACGGCGGTAGGAGACCGTCTCACGTTCGTAGACGGTGCCCACCGCAGCCGACGCGCCACTGTGATTGGCGAGTGGCGCCACGACGATGATCTCGTGCTCCCGGTGCTCCTCGGCCCATCGTGCCAGCGCACGCGTGAGCGCGGCGAGCCCGGGCGCGTGCACGCCGTCGTCGTTGGTGACCAGGAGTCGCACGCGCAAGTACGATACCCGCCGACCTGCACGACCCCGGGAGGACGTCGCATGCCACAGAGCGCTTCGGCGGTTTCGCCGACGGGGGAGCAGTGGGTCATCGCGCATGGCCATCAGGAAGCAGTCATCACCGAGGTGGGCGCGACCCTTCGCAGCTACACGCTCGGGGGCAGTGTGGTCGTCGACGGGTTCGGTCCCGACGAGTGGAGTCACGCTGGCCGCGGGCAGGTGCTGGCCCCCTGGCCCAATCGGCTCGGCGACGGCAGGTACGAATGGCGGGGCGTCCGCGCCCAGGCAGCGCTCGACGAGCCCGAGCTGAACAACGCCATCCATGGGCTCGTGCGCTGGTTGCCATGGCGGCTCGAGGCCAGCGCGCAGAACGTCGTCTCGCTGCGTTGCACGATCAGGCCCACCCCCGGCTACCCCTGGTCGGTGGAGTTGCGCTGCGAGTACCGGCTGCGCCGCGACGGCCTGGTCGTGACGACCGAGGCCATCGGCGCTGGCGTGACGGCGGCACCCTTCGGCGTCGGGTTCCATCCGTACCTGAGCGCGGGCACCGAGCTGATCGACACCGCCACGCTCGTCGTGCCGGCCGCGCGGCGCCTCCTGCTCGACGCGCGCGGCTTGCCGACCGGCGAGGTGCAGGATCTCGCCGGGACCGAGCTCGATTTCAGAGCGGGCCAGGTCATCGGCACCGTGCGTCTCGACACAGCGTTCACCGACCTCGAGCGAGGGGCAGACGGCATCGCACGGGCCAGCCTCGAGGATCCGCTGACCGGCAGAGGCGTCGAGCTGTGGGCCGACGACAGGTTCCGTTACCTCATGTGCTTCACCGCCGACACCGTCGAGACCGAGCGCAGACGGCGGTCGATCGCCATCGAGCCGATGACCTGCCCGCCAGATGCCTTCCACTCTGGCAAGGACCTCGTCGTGCTGGAGCCTGGAGAGACGTGGGAGGCGAGCTGGGGGCTGCATCCTCACTGAGCAGGTCGCGGGTCCCCGGTCGGATCGCACCGCTGCTACGCAGCGCGCTTCGTCGGGTTCGTGGTCGCTCAGGGCCGCAGCGCCAAGCGCATGGCTCCGCAGGCCACGCGGCCGGATGGGACGACCAGCATGTCGTCGAGAAGTGGCAGCGTGGGGATGCCGAGCTCCGCCCGGGCCCATCTCGGCACGACCGGGAGGGCTGCGGCGACGATGGCGAGGTACATCGCTCGGGCGCGAGGTGTGCGGGCGACGCCGCGCAACAAGAAGTTGCGCGCATCGATCGCCTGGGGGCCCGCGTACAGCTCGGGTCTGATCCGTTCGAAGTAGACCTGCACCTCGTCGCCGGTCTCGGGCACCCAGCGAGCTCCGAGCCGCCGGGCCACCACGGCCGTCTCTGCGAAGTAACGATCGCGCTCGTCCGCACGAAGCCGGCGTGGTCCGTACCGATCGGCAGCCGCCAGGAAGCTCGATACCTCCGCGACGTGCACCCACGTGAGGAGCTCGGGGTCTTCGGCCGAGTACCTGCGGCCATCCGGCGCGCGTCCGTTGATGTGCCGATGGATCTCCCGAACCTGTTGGATTGCTCGGTTCGCCTCCTCCACGGTGCCGAAGGTGGTCGCGCCCACGAACGCCGCCGTGCGCCGGAGCCGACCGATCGGGTCCTCTCGGTAGCTGGAGTGCTCCGCCACGCCGGCCATGGCAAGGGGATGGAGGGTCTGGAGAAAGAGCGCCGCAAGGCCTCCGACCACCATCGCGGGCAGGTCGCCGTGCACCCTGCGCGCCATGCCTCCTGGCGGTAAGAACGCGTCCCTGGCGCGTTCGGCCCGCGGTGGCGGGTCGGCGGGCACTCCGAGCGCTCGGCGGATGCTGCGGCGGACGCCGGCGCGCAGCGGGGCGACGGCGCGCCCACCTGCGACGATAGGAGCGCGAAGGGGGGCCGACACCAGCTGCACCCCACGGAAGACTGCCTCGGCAAGAGCGGTCGGCGGACCAGCGCCGAGGTCGTCCCGGCATCTCTCGGGCTCAGGCACGCGATGCTGAGTCTACGTTTCTCCCGGGTCTCCCGGGTCTCCCGGGTCTCCCGGGTCTCCGGGTCAACCGTCGAAGGGCATGCCTTGGGTCCACGCCTCGGTTCCGTCCGTGCGTATGAGGTATCCCTCGTAGCCGGGGATCTCGGCGAGACGCTCGAGGACGTCGTCACCGCCGACGCACAGCGCGGTGGCGAGGCCGTCTGCGATGGCGAGGCTCGGCCCGACCACGCTGGCCGAAACCGCGCGGGCCGAGAATTGACGCGCGTGGGGATCGAAGAGATGCAGGCCGCGCTCGTACGTGCCGGACGTGGCAAGCGAGCGCTCGACGAAAACGGTGCACGCCAATGCGTCGGGTCGCCACGGATGGCGTATGCCCATCCTCCAGCGCTCTGCGGTCGCGGGCTTCCCGAGCACTGCGATGTCCCCTCCCGCGTTCACGTACGCCGCGAGCGCGCCATGGGTTCGGAGCATCTCGAGCGCGCGCTCGGCAGCCCAGCCCTTGACGAGGCCGGTCGGGTCGACACCCCCGGGCATGGTCCACGGATCGAACCAACCGCCCGTCATCTCCCGAACGTCGTCGCACAGGTCGAGAACTCGGTGGATCTCGTCAGGCGCTGTCTCGAGCAGGAGGACCCCGCGCCTGATCCTGCTCATCGGGCTCCCGTTCTTCCACGTGCTGAAGAGGGCGTCCGCGCGGCGCAGCTCGGCGCAGGCCAGTCCAAGAACGCGACGAGCGGTACCGGGAACCTCCTTGGGTGAGCCGGAGCGAGCTGCACGGGTGCCGGAGCGCATGCGCAAGCGGATCGAGACCGCCGTGCCCATCACGTGCTCTACGTGCGCGACGTCGTGCGAGGCCTCAGGCGGCCTGGATGGCGCGACGTGTGCTGCGCCCACAGCGGTCGTCACTTACGGAGCTTGTCGAGCGCCGACTGCAACGAGTACGCGTACGCTTCGCTCGTATAGGTCGCGCCGGACAATCCGTTGATCTTGGCACTTTGAGCGTGAAGCACCTCGCGCTGCAGGATCGGGATGACGTAGCTCGCGAGCTGCTGGGAGTATGTGTCGGCGGTCTGCAGCTTTGCCAGCGTCACGTTCGTGATCTTCCCGCCGGCCATGGTGACGCGGACGGACAGCTGGCCGTAGCCGTACTGCTCGAGCGTGCCGGTCGCGCGCGTCGTCGATGACCCGGGCGCCGAGCGTGTCGAGGGAACCGTCTTGCCGGGTGTCCTTGCCTTGCCCTTGGCGGGCGCTGCGGTCTTCGGCGACGTCGTGTGCGAGCTGCCTCGCGGCGGCGTAGCAGAATTCGTCTGCGGGCTCCGCAGTGCCTCCGAGGCGCTGTGACTGTGGAAGCTCAGGACCCCGGCGAGACCGGCGGCGGTCGCGCTGATGACGAGCGGGTAGCGCTTCATCGGAGCGCTCCGGCGCGCCGCACCGTTGAAATGTGATCGACGGTGCACCCCGGAGCCGAGACGTGACGGAGCCCGTTCACCAGTCGTAGACCTCGTAGTGGATGGAGCGACGGTGCACGCCGAGCTCCTGTGCCGCAGCGATGACTTCATGTACGAAGCCCTCCGGGCCGCACACGTAGACGTCACGGTCGGTCAGGTCGGGGACGAGCCTGGGCAGGAACGTACGAGGGCCGCCGGTGGCAGAGCGTGGACCGACCAACTCGTGGAGCGTGCCGTGGGTTTTCTTCACGAGCGCAGCCGTCTCGTTCCGGAGCACGACCTGTTCGGCCGTCGGCGCGCGCACGATGACGGTCGGCCGTGCGCTCTTCGGGAGCCCTTCGAGCACCGCTCGGATCGAGGTGATGCCGATGCCACCCGCGATGAGCACCACTTTGTCGTGCGTCCGTGCGTCGGGGGTCACCGAGCCGTAGGGGCCCTCGATCGCGACGCGGGTGCCAGGGAGGAGATGAGCGACCGCAGCCGAGTGATCACCGATCTGGCGCACGGTGAGCCTCAGGTGCGGAGGGCGGGGGAGCGCCGACACCGTGTAGGGATGGGCCTGCCACCACAATCCGCGCTTCATGAATCGCCAGGCGAAGAACTGGCCTCCTGAGATGCGCAGGCGGTCGAGGTGCCGACCCGTGCAGATGACCGACACCACCCCCGGCACCTCTTGGCGGACCTCTGCCACGCGCAGCTGGTAGCGCAGCGTGCGTGCCAGCGGGAGACCGAATCGGTACACGACCACGATGCCGGCGGTTGCCGCCCAGACCACCGCCCAGACAGCCTGCGTGAGCGGATGGCCGACGAAGGTGGGACCGAGCGCGAGGACGTGCGCGAACGACAACGCCAGCGCGAGGTACATGTATAGGTGGATCACCCACCACGTCTCTCGCCGCATCCGTCGGCGCAGGGCGCCGATCGACGCGACGCCCGCCATCACCATGAGCGCAAGGCCGACGACGGCGAGGAGCATGTCCGGGTAGGAGCGGAGGAAGACCGCGAGCTGGTGCAGGACCCCGGTGTGGGAGGCCTGCGCGAAACCGACGGTGATCACGATCGCGTGCACGACGAGCAGCGCGATCGGCCAGGGACCCACCCGGCGGTGCCAGCGGAGCAGGCCGTCCTGGCCCAGGATCCGTTCGATCTGGGGGATCCTGCTGATCAAGAGGAGCTGGACGAGGGCGAGGTACATGCCGACCAGCCCGGCCATCCCGCCGAGGAACATCGCGACTCCTCCGTGCACGCGGAGGTCGGCTGCCGACTCGCTCACGACGCCGAGGACGACGACGGCGACGAGACCGAGCATGCCGGCGGCGACGGCGGCCTGGCCGACGACGCGGCGGGCCGGGGGCACGGGACGCCGTAGGGCGCGATTGGCCGAGGAGCGATACCGTGCCCCCGACTGCTCGGACACCGTCATGCTCATGAAGGGCAGCATGGCGGGGTCTCGTGACGAAGGAGTGAAGGATCTTTCGGCTGCAGCGGCCCCGATCAGCCGGTGGTGGTGGTCGCCGGCGATGACGGTGTGGACTCGGCCGTCACGGGGGCTGTAGGACAGATGCCCGTGGCAGGTGGACTTGTCGGGCCTGTGGTCAGCTGCGCCACGTTCGCCACGTTGCCGTCGTGGTACATCCGTGTGAGCGCGCCGCGCTCTCCGGCGAGGTCTGCATCGAAGAAGTCAGTCGTGACGTGCGCAACCACTGCCTGCCAGGACGTGGCGTCCTCGTAGGGGCCGAGGTGTGTCGCTCCGAGCAGATCGAGGTAGTACTTGGGCGGCGCGGCGGCGTCGTAGATCTGGGCGCTGCACACCGGCGGGTTGATGGTGTCGTCGCTGCCCTGGACCACGAGCAGGGGTGGTCCAGGAGGTGTCTCCGCCGAGAAGTACTGGCCGCCGAAGTACCCGTATTCCGCCCCCGAGAGGATTGCTGCCGCCTTGATCCCCGAGTACCGGCAGCAGGAGCTGTCAGCAACCGCGAGGCTGACATCCCCCCCGTCGGACTGCCCGACGAGCCCGACCTCGCTCGCGTCGATCTTTCCCGAGAGGGTGGATCCTCGAGTGCGGTCGGCGTCGAGGAGCGCTGTGATGACCGCCCGAAGGTCGGCTGGGTGGTGCCCGAGCTCGGAAGGGGCCCGGTCCAAGGTTGTCGGGGTCGACGGCGCGGTGTGGGGATAGGTCGGTCCGGCCACGACGAAGCCAGCAGAAGCCCAATCTTCGATGAGCGTTGCGTAGCTGGCGACCGGCTGCGCGAAGCCCTCTGAGAAGACGAGCAGCGGATAGCGACGGTGCTCGGTCCGGTGGTCCGCCGGTGTGGACGGGGTCACCGGGTACCAGACGGTGGTTGGCAGCTCGTTGTCTGTAGGCGGAAGCCCTGCAACGGTGACCGTGAGAGACGTGGTCTCGACCCCGTAGGTACCGATCGGGGTCATCGCTGGTGGCGCGGTCGTGGTCGACGACGCCGCGATCGTCGTGGTGGTCGTCGCGGTGCCGCCCCCGTCGGCTCGCGTACCGCGCTCGAGCGTGACCGCGAGCGCCGCTCCACCGACGACGAGGACGGTGAGCACCGCGACAACGACGAGTCGGGTGCGTCGCACGCGGGAGCGTGGGCGAGGGCTTGCCATTCGCGCGCAAGCTACCTCAGCACGCCCCGACGCAGCGGGCATCGAGGACCCTGTGCATTCACGAAGACGTCATGATCGTTCGCCACCATGGTCGAGGTGGGTGTGCTTGCACGAGGCGACGGGCGGCTACCGAGCAGTGTGGGCGCTTCGGCTTCGCCGGCCCGTGATCACCCGCCCGCGGCTGCCCGAGGTGCACGTCGGGTACGACGACTGTGGGACAGCCGGGCGTTCGTGTGGGAGCACCACGGGTCTGCGGGTCTCGAGCGCGTCGTGGACGCCGTCGTCGGCGCGGCCGCTCCTGTCGATGGGAAGGCAGTCGTCGACCTCGGGTGCGGCAACGGCCAGCTCAGCCTGCCGCTCGCCCGCCGCGGCGCCCAGGTGCTCGCGGTCGACATCAGTGAGCGGATGATCGAGACCGTCGCGCACAAGGCGGCAGGGGAGGGACTTCGCATCGAGACCGCGGTCCGACCCGCCCAGGAGCTCGTCGTCGACGCGGGGAGCATCGACCTGGTCGTGTCGAACTACGCGATGCACCACCTCTACGACGACGAGAAGCGAGCGGTGCTCGCGGCTGCGGTCACCTGGCTCAGGCCTGGTGGAAGAGTCGTCTTCGGCGACATGATGTTCGGTAGGGGGGCGACGAAGCAGGACCGGGAGATCATCGGCTCGAAGGTCCGGGTCATGCTGCGGCGCGGTCCGGCGGGCTGGTGGCGCATCTCGAAGAATGCGGCTCGTTTCATGTTCCGGGTGCGTGAGCGCCCGCTGCCCATGGGGACGTGGGTGAAGATGTTCCAAGAGGCAGGGCTCGCCGACGTGCAAGGAGCACGCGTGGTGGCGGAGGCAGCCGTCGTCAGCGGGACCAAGCCTGCTGCCTGACCCACGGTGCCTGCTGCCTGACCCACGGCCAGTCGCGCCCGTCTTGGCGGTCGGGCGTCACTGGCTCAGCGACGGGCCCTGCTGGTGAGCGGCGTCTGGCGGTGCCTGCCCCTCCTTCGGGACGATCACCACGGGACAGGGGCTGCACTGGCCGCAGCGCGTGCTCACTGATCCGAGCGCGACCCCCGCGAACGGGCTGTGCCCTACGGAGCCGACCACGAGAAGGTCGGCTCCGGAGGCACGGTGACAGAGGACCCAGGCCGGATCGCCTTCAGCGACGATCTGCTCGATTCGCACTGCCGAGGCATCGTAGGCAGTGTCGGCGATCGTTGCCGCGAGGCGCTTGCGGGCAGCCTCTTCGATGTTGCGCTCGTCGACGTGCACGCCGAAGGTGCCGCCGAAGGCGAACGGGCTCTGCCAGACGGTGACCGCTTCGATCATCGCGTCGCTCCGCTCCGCCTCCCTGATCGCCCAGCGAAGCGCTCGGCGGGACCCCTCCGAGCCGTCGATCCCCACGATGATCCGTCGCGTCGCCATGCGTCCAGGTTCGCAGGGACGGGGATCGGGGACCAGGGTCCAAGGACCCATGCCCTCGGGTGCCCGGCGGTTGCAGGCTCCGCTGGACACTTCGGTCAGCCGAGGCGGAACACTGCCAACGCGGCGGCGAGGAGGACGACTGCCCAGGAGAGCATGCGTAGGCCGCGCTCGAGGGGTTCGAGGAGGCAGTCCCGGTCGAGGCGTCGCTCGGTGCCGTCCGCGAGCACCACGGTGCCGCTCACGGCGTCGGTTCGCCGACGCAGAGTGCGGGCGGGGGTGCTGAGCGCGCGTTGCGCGAGCGCGAGCGCGGTCGCGCCGGCGGCAGCGAGCACTGCACCCGAAGAGATCTCGGCCGTCTGTGCGACATACGCGGTGAGGACGGGGAAGGCGCCCCACGCGAGGGCGAACCCCATGTCCGTGTGGACCACGCCACCGAGCAGCTCGGCATTGTAGGCGACGACGAGGAGTGGGCCCACGACGAGGAACGGTACGAGCACGAGGCCGACTTCGAGGACGCCGACCGCGCCCAATGCCACCGCTCCTGACAAACCGAGCGCGCAGGCGGCGATGAGCGCCCACGTCGGGATGCCGGTGCCCAGCGGGCGGTCCTGGAGCTCGTCGTACGCGTGGGCGGCGACACCGACGGCGAGGAAGAACGCGAGCAGCGTGGCGAGCAGCCTGCTCAAGGTCACGACCGGCGCGAGGCAGGCTCCGACGACCACGTAGGAGAGATGCCACGCCGTGTAGGGGGGATGGAGCAGGGTCCACCAGTCGCGCCATCTCCCCGGACGCGCGGCGTAGAAGGCCGGGCGCGTCCGGTCCTCTCTCACTTTCGGCGGCCCCACATCACGATCCCGCCGCCGAGGCTCATGCGCCGCAGCGTGACCTCGCCGATCCCCGCGCGCTCCCAGGCGCGGACGGTCCACTCGAGCGGGTAGCGCCGGTAGTGGTTCGTGATGCTCGGTCCGAGGAAGCGCCCAACCCGATACCAGGCCATGCCACCGGTGAGGAGACCGGCGAGCGGAAGTGCCGTGCGGGTGTAGAGCCACCACAGGGGGTGCCACAGGCACGACGTGGGGACCGCGAACTCGAGGTTCGCGATGACGCCCCCCGGGCGCACGACGCGGGCGAGCTCCCCGATGGTCGCGGCGGGGTCGTCGACGTAGCGCAGCAAGTAGGTGAAGCTGAGCGCGTCGACCGACGCATCCGCGAGCGGTAGCTGCTCGCCCCGCGCGACGGCGATCGCCACGTGCGAGGTGCGTGCGGCCCGGACGTTGCGCAGACCCCGGCGGGCCATCCCCTCGTCGAGGTCGACACCGACGACCTGGGCACCGGTGCGCGCCGCGAGCGCAAGTGCGACGCCCGCGGTACCGGTCGCGACGTCACAGACGACTCCGGGGTGCCCTGCGGCGACGGCATCGACGAGAGTGGCGCGCCACCGCCGGTTCTGCCAGAACGAGAGCCACTCTGCGAGGCGGTCGTAGTGGTCGGCCAGCCCCTCGAACACCTGCCGGGCGACGAGGTTGCCCGGAGCGGGCGTCGGCGGGGACCGCACCCCATGACATTTCCACACATCTTCGGCGCCGGCCAGGCACCACGGGCTCGGCGGTCGACGTAGGGTGCGAGTGTGGGGATCCGGATCTTCACAGCGAGCGTGGCCGGCGCGGGGGCCGCGGTCGCCGAGCGCGCGGGTATTGAAGCCGACGCGGTCGTCGCAGTCCCCTACAACGTCGTGCTGTGGAACGACCCCGTGACGCTGATGGAGGTCGTGGTGCGAGCGCTGAAGAAGGTCTTCGGCTACAGCTCCGAGAAGGCGGAACTGTTGATGCTCACGGCGCACCGTGAAGGCAAGGCCGTCGTGTGGACCGGTGAGCGTGAACGCGCCGTGCGCCACTGCCTCGAGCTCGGCACCTACGGGCTGCAGTCCACCGTGGCCCGAGCGACGTGACGCGACGTCGGCGCGTGGCGTTCCAGCGCTTGGACGACGGTCGGATCGCCGTGCGCCTGCCCGCGGCGGTGCGCAGCTTCGTGGCCGCCGCGGCAGAGCGACTGCACGAGGTCGGGATGGCGCCTGGTTCCCCCGGGTTCGCCCGCCTGTTCGGCCGGATCGACGAGACCGCGGACGCGGACGACCCGGCGTACGTCCTGGCTCGCCAGCTCGCGCTGGACGAGGTGGTGGCCGCGGTGGCGACGAGCGCCGAGAAGTCGGTGATCGATCCGGACGAGGCGGAGGCCTGGCTCGCCGTGCTCGGGATGACCCTGTCGCGGCGCGCAGAGGAGCTCGGGCTGCGAACCGAGGAGGACCGGGCAGGGATCGCCCGAGAAGACGAGGCGGTCATCCGCGTCGTCTACGCCCTTCAAGCCGCTCTGATCGACGCGTTGGACGAAGCCGGGCACACACGACGACGGCGCGCGTCCAAGGCGCGTAGCGCAGAGGCGGCGCAGGCGCGAGGTGTCGATGTCGACGGTGTCACGATCGAGCTCGACGCTGGCGACATCGCGCGCCAGCGCGACATGGATGCGGTGGTCAATGCGGCCAATGCTCAGCTGTTGCCCGGCGGCGGCGTTGCCGGAGCGATCCACCGTGCGGCCGGCCCCGGACTCGCCGAGGAGTGCCGGCCGCTTGCTCCCATCGCCCCAGGCGAGGCGGTCATCACGAGCGGACACGGGCTGCCGAACCCCTACGTCATCCATTGCCTCGGACCGGTGTACGGCGTCGACCGACCCGCAGACGAGCTCCTCGCCGCCTGCTACCGCCACTCGCTCGAGCTCGCGGACCGCCATGGTCTGAGGTCGGTGGCGTTCCCTGCCATCTCGACGGGCGCGTTCGGCTACCCGATGGATCGCGCCGCCGAGGTCGCGCTCGGCACGGTGCTGAAGACGGCCGGTCGGCTCCAGTCAGTTCGCAAGGTGCGCTTCGTGCTGGCCGACCAGGGCGCCCTCCACGTCCATCGTGAGGTGCTGCAACACCTCCTCGAGCGTCGAGCGCGGCGTGCGCCTCCGGGGACTTGAACCCCGAACCTGCGGATTAAGAGTCCGTTGCTCTGCCATTGAGCTAGAGGCGCGCCGTGGAGTGTAGGTGATGGAGGAGATTCCCCGCGACCACGCTGGTCGACCCGATCCCGTAGCGGCGCGCCGCGCCTGCGCCCGCCTCGTGCCGGTCGCCGGCGCAGTGGTCGCGGCGCATTGGGTTCCCTCGGTGGCCGTGCTCGGCCAGTGGGGGCCCTTCTCCTCGCTCCCCGGCGAGCTCTGCCGCTGGCAGGGACCGCGCGACTCCGCGCGTGTTGCGCTGACCTTCGACGACGGGCCCGACCCGGAGGGGACCCCGAGGGTGCTCGACGCCCTGGACGAGCAGGGCATCCGTGCGACGTTCTTCGTTCTGGGAGAACATGCCCGCGCTCACCCGGACCTGGTCGAGGAGGTCGCGCGCCGCGGGCACCAGCTCGGCACGCATGGTGACCAGCACGCACACCATCTGGTGCGCTCACCGCTGTGGGTGTACCAGGACATCCTTCGTGCTCGCGGTGCCATGGCGTCGCTCGGCCACCCTCCGAGGTGGTACCGGCCCGCCTATGGGCAGCCGACCGGTTCGACCCTGGCCATCGCCCGGGCCATAGGGCTGAGGACGGTGCTGTGGTCAGCGTGGGGGCGCGAGTGGGCAGCGGCGGGGCCTGGCGAGGTCGCCGCGAGCGTCGCTCGCCGGCTGCGCTCGGGAGCCATCGTGCTCCTGCACGACAGCGACTGCTTCGGTCCTCGGGGGATGTGGCGCCGCGCGCTCGGGGCTCTTCCACTGGTCGCGGCCGAGCTGCGGCGACGAAGCCTCGTGCCGGTGACGATGGACGAGCTGTTGGTTTGACCCGGCCGTGCTCGGCCCGTTCGCCGACCAGGGCCCCGGGCCAGGATCCCGGGTCCGGCACCCGGATCATGACCCGAAGGGGTCATGAGCGGAACAAACGTTCGTCCGACCAGGGAGAACATGCTGCAACGCGGCGGGGATCCGGTGGTAGAAGGGGAGCGCATGAGCACGCGCCCTAGGTCCATCGTGCTGCTGGCGCTCGCGCTCGTCCTGCTCGTGGGCGGGCTCGCGGCATGGTCTCGAGGGGATCAGGCGGGTGCAGCGGCGCGCACTCGCTCACTCGGTTGCCCGCCCGGGCTCGGAACGGGCGCGCCCGGCGTGACCCGCAGGGAGATCAAAGTCGCGTCGATCTCGACGCAGACGGGCATCCTTGCCGCGGACTTCGGTTCCCTCGTCCCCGGGGTGAGGGCGTACTTCGACATGGTGGACGCGCACGGCGGGGTCGACGGGCGCAAGATCGTGCTCGCGTACAACCTGGACGACGCAGGGCTCTCGAGCCAGTTCCAGGCGGACGTCCACACGGCGATCAACCAGGACCACGCGTTCGCGGTGGCAGTCTCGTCGTACTGGTTCACGCCGTCGTACTTCGTGGCCACGTGCACGCCGACGTACGGCTACAACGTCGACGGCAACTGGGCCGGCCCTCCCAACCTGTTCGCGGCGAGCGGCTCCGTGCTCACACTGAAGGCCATCGTGCCCGCGGTCGCCTACCTGATCGACCGGACGCATTCGAAGTCCGTCGCGGTCCTGGCCTACAACGTCTCGACGTCCTCCGACCTCTGTCGCACCACCGTCAGCCTGCTGCGCACCGCGGGCTACCACGTGGCCTTCACAGACCTGCGGCTCCCGCCGATCGACGCGAACCTCACCCCCGACGTCCAGCGGATCCAGCGCTCGGGAGCGGACCTCATCGTCTCGTGCATGACAGTGACAGGCAACGTCGCGCTGGCGCGCGATGTGCAGGAGTACGGCCTGCACGTGCACCAGCTGTGGTTCGACGGCGCCGACGCCTCTGTCGTGAAGAAGTACGCGAGCCTGCTCCAAGGCGTCTACTTCAACGTCTTGAACGTCCCGGAGACCGCGGCCCAGCGCTACCCGGGGGTCTACCCGGGCCTCGAGACGTACTTGAAGGTGATGCGCCGCTACGCCCCCGGTTACGCCGACAATGCCCTGGCGCTCGACGGATGGGAGTCCGCCGCGCTGATGGTCGCCGGGATCAAGGCGGCGGGCCGTCATCTGACCCAGGCGGCGGTGGTCGCGGCGACCAACCGGCTGACCGACTTCACCGCAGGAGGCCTGGAGGAGCCGGTCGACTGGCAGACCGCGCACTACCTCCCGACACGCACGTCGTGCAGCGCGTTCGAGGAGGTGAGGGGCGCGCGGGTCCTGCCCGCCCTCGGCAAGGGCAAGCAGGTCTACGTCTGCTTCTCGGCGAAGGACGTGCGGCACCCGAAGCCCATCGCGCCCGTCCCTGGCCTCCCAGGCCCGCGCTGAACCCTGTCCGCCGCAGATGGAGCAACTGCTCGGGTTCGCCGTCCCGGGGATCCCCTACGGCTGCGCGTACGCGGTGTTCGCCGTGGGGCTGGTGCTCACCTACCAGACGACCGGGGTCTTCAACTTCGGCTACGGCGCGCAGGCGTACGCCTCGGCGTTCGTCTTCGCGTGGCTCGTCGACGACCATGCATGGCCGACGTGGGCGGCGTTCGTCTGCGCGGTTGCCATCCTCGGCCCGGTGCTGGGGCTCCTCTTCGACCGGTTGTTGTTCCGGCGGATCCCGAGCGCCAACTCGACTGCGAAGATCGTCACGGGCCTGAGCCTTCTTGTCGGCATCCCCGCGCTGCTGCCGGTGGTGTTCGGCAACGGGAACCTCGTGGGTGTCCCGAGCGTCGTGTTCAATCCCGGCACGGTGTACTTCCACCTCGGTGCCGATGTCCCTGTCAACGGGACCTACCTGAGTGCCGTGCTCTTCACGGTCGCCATGCTGGTGGTCGTCGTGCTCCTGTTGCGCGCGACGCACCTGGGGCTCGAGATGCGCGCGGCTGCGGAGAGCAGCCGCCTCCTCGAGCTCGAGGGGGTGGACGCGCCGCGCGTGACGGCGACCGCGTGGGCGGTGTCCGGTCTGATGGCGGGGATCGCTGGGGTGCTGCTCGCCCCGACGGAGGTGACGGTCCAAGCTCAGGACTACGTCACCCTTATGGTCGCGGCGATCGCCGCGGCCGCGTGTGCAGCACTGCGGTCCATGCCGGTCGCCGCGTTGTTCGGCGTGCTCATCGGCGTCGTGAGCCTGACCGCCCAGGGGTACCTGCCGACCTCGAGCTTCTGGTACTCGGCAGTCCTCCCCGCATTCCCCTTCATCGTCCTGGTGGGCGCGCTCCTCTTCGTCCCAGGGCTCCGCCGGCTCGGCCAGGCGACCGACCCTCTGTCGTCGGTGGACCCGCCGCTTCCGCCGCCTGCAGCCAGAGCTCGCGGCCGCGAGATCGACCGCATCGTGCGCACGGGGTTCTGGGCGCTCCTGTTCGCCTTCGTCGTCTCGATGCTCACCTGGATGCCGCCGGCGTGGGAGACCGTGCTGAACCAGGGAATGGCCTACTCGGTCATCTTCCTCTCGGTGACCTTCCTCACCGGGACCGCAGGGCAGCTCTCGTTGGCCCAGGCGACCCTCGCCGGGATCGCCGCGTTCACCGCCGGACAGCTCGCGATCCACCTCGGGCTCGACTTCCTGGCCGGGGCCGTGCTGGGCGCGCTCGCCGCGTCGCTCGTCGCGGGTCTGCTCGCGGTCGCCTCGCTACGGCTGCGCGGCCTGGGTCTTGCGCTCATGACCCTGGCCGCCGCCCTCCTCTTCGACGTGGCGGTCTTCCCGGCCCAAGCGGTGAGCGGAGGAACAGGGGGCTTTGCGCTCGAGTCGCACTGGCTCCCGCTCGGCCTGCTCTCGGCGAACGGCCATGCCTACTTCGTCCTTGCGTTCCTCGTGCTCGCCGTGTGCGTGGGCGGGGTGAGGCTCGTCCAACGCGGCACCATCGGGCGCTTCCTGACGGCGATGCGCGGGAGTGAGCTCGGTGCTGCAGGGGTGGGTGTGGACCTCGCGTGGCAGCGCGTGCTCGCGTTCGTGCTCTCCGGTGCGCTCGCGGGCCTGGGCGGGACGTTGCTCGCGATCCAGCAGACGGTGATCGCTCCGGGGGAGTTCAACTACCAGCTCTCCCTCGCATTCGTCGTGATCGTCGTGACGACCGGGGTCGGGACGGTGGAGGGGGCGATCCAGGCGGGGATCGGCTTGGTCGTCCTCGAGCAACTGCTCCAGTACGCGCCGGGGCGCCTTCAAGGGCTCGCCTTCGTGGTCTTCGCCCTCGGCGCGCTCACCTACGCAGCGCACCCCGAGGGGATCGTCGAGCTCGAGAAGCGCCGCTGGACCGAACGCGCCGAGCGCGTGCTCTCGCGCCGGCACCGTGCGCCGGCGCCCGCGGTCACCGGTCGATCATGACGCTCCTGCAGGTACGCGGGCTCACGAAGTCCTTCGGGGGCACCGTTGCGGTGGCAGGCGTCGATCTCGACCTCTCGACTGGAGAGAGCGTCGGCCTGGTCGGCCCGAACGGCGCCGGGAAGACGACGCTCTTCGACTGCATCTTCGGGCAGTTGAGACCAGACGCGGGGACGATCGAGCTCGACGGGCGCGACATCGGGGGCCTTTCGACCTGGCGGCGTGCCCGTCTCGGCATGGGACGCACCTACCAGCGCCTGGAGGTCTTCCCCGATCTTTCCGTTCGTGATCACCTCGTCATCGCCCTCGAGGCCAGTCACACGGCGCGCTGGGGGCGTCTGTGGAAAGACCTGCTCGGGCTCGGCGTGCCGAGCCGCGAAGAGCTCGCGACCGTCGACTCGGTGCTCGAGGCTGTCGGCCTGATCGACGTCGCCGACACGCCAGTCGCCGCGCTCGGCCTCGGCACCTGCAGGATCGTCGAGCTGGCCCGTGCGGTCGTGGCGAGGCCGCGTGTCCTTCTCGCGGACGAGCCCTCTTCGGGGCTCGACGAGCGTGAGACCGCGGAGCTCGCCCACCTCCTGCGCTCGTTGCAGGTCGAGCGTGCGATGGGCATCCTGCTGGTGGAGCACGACCTCGCGATGGTGGAGGCCGTCGTCGACCGCGTGGTGGTGATGGACCTCGGCCGCGTGGTCGCTTCGGGGAGCTTCCACGAGGTGATGCGCGCGCCCGCGGTCCAGCGCGCCTACCTGGGCTCGCCGTGAGCCACGACGACCGAACGGCGCTCGAGCTCGATGACGTCTGTGCCGCATACGGGCCCTACCGCGCACTGTTCGCCGTGAGCTTCTCGGTGGAAAAGGGGTCGGCGATCGCGCTCCTCGGACCCAACGGCGCCGGCAAGTCGACGGTTGCGCGGGTGGTCTCGGGGCTCTTGCCCGCAAGCTCCGGGCACGTCCGCGTCGGCGGGTCGGACGTGACGGGGAAGGCACCGTGGGCGATCGCCCGCATGGGGCTGTCCCACGTCCCCGAGGGTCGCGGAGTCTTCGACTCGCTGAGCGTCGAGGAGAACCTCGTCTTGTCGTTCCGGCGGCGCGCGGGTCGCCGGAACCTCGCTGCGTCGCTCGAACGCGCCTACGCCCGCTTTCCATTGCTGGCCGAGCGCCGCCACGACCGCGCCGGGACGCTGTCGGGCGGTCAGCAGCGGCTGGTGTCGCTCGCCAAGGTGCTCGTCGTGCCGCCCGGGGTGCTCGTGGCCGACGAGCTCTCGCTCGGTCTCGCGCCCAGCGTCGTCGACGACGTCTACGCGGCACTCGCCGACGTGCGTCGTCGCGGTACCACCCTCGTCGTCGTCGAGCAGCAGGTCGACCGCGCGCTCGGGCTCGCGTCATCGGCGGTCGTCCTCGAGCACGGGTCCGTCGCCTACTTCGGGCCGGCTTCAGGGGCGCGAGCCGTCATGGCCCAGGTGCTCGAGCGGCGCTCGCGCTCCGATGGGGCCAACTCCCTTTGACGGCTCAGTCTGCGACGACGAGGAAGCGGGGTGCCGTTCCCACCAGGCGTTCGGCGAGGGGGAGCGCCATGCGCTCTGCCCACTCGACGTCTCTGAGGCGGTGCAGACGCGGGGTGCGCCAGCCTGCATCGACTGCCAGCGACACGAGGGTTCCCGGGTGCGTGCCATGGCCGAGGGGGAGCGAGCGCCTGAGCTCGTCGGAGTACTCGGCATGGTGCTCAGGGGGCATCCTGTGGAGACGACCGAGGATGCGCCCGGCTGCGCTGCGAAGCGCCTCGATCGGATCGACTGCGCCCCAGATGCTCTCGACGAGGACCAGGCGGCCTGCAGGAGCGGCCTCACGCCACGACGACAGAGCGCCCGCCGGGTCGGGCAGCGTCCAGAGGAGGTGCCGCTCGATGATGGCGCCGAAGTCGCGGCCGGGAGGCTCGGCCGCGAGACCGACGACGGTGTGCACATGCAGACCCTCGGCCGCTGCACGCGCCCGCAAGCGGCCGAGCATCTCGGGGGACACGTCGAGCGCCGTCACCTGGTGCCCGAGCCGCGCGGCGATGAGTGAGAGGAACCCGGTGCCTGCTCCGCAGTCGAGCACCGCGGTCGGTGGCGGGGGAAGCGCTGCTTCGACGGCAGCCGTCCACGCAGCCATCACCGCCGGCTCGGTTGGCCGGTGCTGGCGCGCGTCGTCGTAGGTCGCGGCGTCCTCGTCCCAGTACCGGCGTATGTCGTCGATCGTGCCCATGTCGGCGGTCTAGCCGATCTGTGCTCCGAGCGCGCACGGATAGGCTCGTGCGGCCACGCCGCACCCTCGAGCGGCCGTGCGACCCCACCCCATGAAGCGACTGAACCCGATCCAGATAGCGGCATCGGCGAGCGGGGCTGTCCTGTCTGCATTGATCGCGTCGGTCTTCGGGGTATCGGGGACCGTGATCGGCGTCGCCGTGGGCAGCATCGTGGCGACCACCGTCACCGCCATCGTCTGGGAGTCGATCGAGCGCACGCACTCCAAGGTGCGCGACGTCGTCGTGAAGAAGGGCCACCACCTGCCGCTCGTCCATCGCTGGGGGACCCGCGGTGCAACCGGGGAGGTGGAGGCTCGAGCGGGCTCCTCCGCGATCGAGGCGTCGGTCGACGCTGGCTCCGAGTCCAAGCCGGCGACGGGGAACCAGCCGGCGACGGGGAACCAGCCGGCGACGGCGGCGGGCGAGGGCGCTCCAGGGGCCGAGGACGTCGGAGAGACGCGGCTCGTTGCATGGAGCCGTGCCGCCCGGATCCCGTCGACGGCGCGGGCAGGCACCCATCGTCCGCCGGCGAGAAAGCCCCGCTGGCCGTTGGTCGTGACCGTCGCAGCGTCCTTCGTCCTCGCGCTCGGGCTCGTGACGCTGGTGGAGGTGCTGGGAGGCAGACCCCTGTCCTCGCTCATCGGGGCGTCCAACAGCTCTGGTGGCACGTCTGCGGGGAACTTCCTCACGTCGACACCGCCCGAGGCCCCGCCCGCCACCACGACGAGCACCACCGCACCGCCGAGATCGACGACCACGACGTCCTCTTCTTCGACGACCACGACCACGACGACCACGACCACGACCACGACGTCCCCCTCGACGAGCACCACGACCACGACGTCCCCCTCGACGAGCACCACGACCACGGGCTCCGCCGCTCCATCGGCTGCCACAGGGGGAGCGCCCTCCGGCGGAGGCGGCTGACCGCCGGAGGATGCGCGGCTCAGTGCCCCGAGGCTGTAGAGCGCGAAGGGAGCGGCACTGCTGGGGGAGGTGGTGGCGGCAAGGGCGGTCGCGCGGCCTGTGCAACGATCCAGCCGGGGCAGCGCACGGGACGTCCTTCGGGCCCGATCACGGCGTGCACCGTGATCGCAGTGGCTCGCGGCTCGCCGCCGACGGCGAGCAGGTAGTCGATCTCGAAAGTGGCTCCCTTGGCCTGCGCCACCCTCAGGTGCACGTCGACCGCATCGTCGAACGCAAGTGGGCGCAGGTATCGGACCGTCGCCTTCACGACCGGCAGCTCGAAGCCGGACTCGCGGATCGCCGTGTAGGGGTGGCCGACCGAACGGAGGAGCTCGACGCGGGCTTCTTCGAGGTAGGGCAGGTACGCCGCGTGGTGGACGACGCCCATCGCGTCGGTCTCGGCGAAGCGGACCCTCACCCGGTGGCAGAATCCGTAGGCCCGGGCGTCGAGAGGGGGATCGTAGGAGGCTCGCACGAGGCCATCCTCACACGGCGCCAGGCTTCGTGGAGCCAGCGATCGCGTACCGCGGTCGGGAGTGGGGAGAGGTCGAGGATCGATGAGCACGACGCGACGGGACGCGTCAGACGACGTGGTGGGAGAGCCCGTGGAAGAGCCGGGTGCGCCCACGACCGCGCCCCTCTCGCTCACGCAGCGCTCCTCGCTGCTCATGGCGCCGCACAGCCCGGGTCGGGAGTTCATGAGCTGGGTGTACCAGCTCAACGGGAAGCTGGACGTCGGCGCGCTCGTTCGTGCGGTCGACGACGTGGTCGCGGCGCACGACCTCCTGCGCGTGCGTTTCGAGGCCGGTCCAGGCGGTGACGTCGAGACGGCGACCCAGCACGTGACCCCGTTCCGCCCCGGAGTCGTTCGCGTCATCCGGCTCGATGACCGGCCGAAGCTCGAGGCCCTGGCTGCGGCGGTCGTCGCCGTGGAGGCCGAGTACCGGGACCTCTCGCCGTGGGACGAGCCTCGGCTCCAGGCGACGCTCTACGTCGTCGCTCCGAAGACCCACGTCCTGTCGATCTTCGTCGCGGAGGCGCTCTGCGACGGGGAGTCCGGGACGTTTGTCGCTGCAGAGCTTTCGAGGGCCTACGCGCGCCACTCAGGCAAGGCGGTGCCGGACCTGGCGCTTCCGTCCACCGGGAGCTACCTGCGATGGGTGCTCGACAACCCGGTGCCCGAGGCCGCGCAGCGGCGCGCCGTCGAGCACTGGCGATCGCTTCGCTCCGAGCCGATCGCCGCAGGGGCGTGGCCGATGACGCTGCGTCCAGGGGTGCGCCCCGCAGCGAGGTTCTTCAACGTGCCCGCGGGGCATTGGCAGCACCTGGTCGAGGCGACGCCGGGCATGGCGGCGATGCCGTTCGTGGTGGTGCTCTCCTGGCTGGAGATGGCCCTCGCTCGCGTGGCGGGCGCCGAGCGGTTCGTGGTCACCTCGGCCGTCTCGAACCGCAGCCGCCCGGGCGCCAAGGACCTGATCGGGAACTTCGTCGGTCCCGTGCGCATGCTCGCGCAGGTCGCCGTGACAGACCGACTGGAAGACGTCTCTTCGAGAGCGCTGCACTTCTTGCGCGAAGCGTTGGCTGCGAGCGTGGTGCCCGTCCCGCTCGCCGAGGCCCGGATCCAGGCGCCAGCGGCCTTCGTTCCCCCTGAGCCCACGGTGTCGTTCTTCATGTTCGATGAGCGAGAGGGTCCTGACTTCGTCGGCGTGCGCCAGCGCCGTTTCCGCGTGCACACCGGGCGCGACGTCCTGCGGGTCAACTGCACTCCTGACGACGCAGGGGGGAGGAATTTCTTCGTGATCTCTGGGTCCGCGCCGCCAGAGCTCATGGATGCGCTGACCGCCGCGCTGCGGGGGTACCTCGGACTGGCGGCGTCTGGCGGCCGCTTGCCCTGAGCTGTGGTCAGGAGCGGTTGCGCAGGACCGCTGCGGCTTCTGCCGCTCGCTCCCGGAACACCTGGCGCACGTCGCCTGAGTCGTCGAGCACACCGGCGAGGTGCTCGAAGAACAACCCGACCAGGAACGCACGCAGCACCCTGGCGACCGCCGGCGCCCCGGGACCGCTGCAGATGGCCGGCTCGGACTCCTCGAGCCACCGCTCCAGTGCAGCCTGCGTGGCGTCGAACAGCTCGATCCCGACGGCGTGTGCGGTCTCCTGGCCTCGCATCACCTCGCCAAGCATGAGCCGGATGAAGTCCTCGACCTCGAGCATCGAGCGCAGGATGTCCTCGAGGATGTCGACGAGCCCGTCGAGATCGTCGCGTGAGATCGCAGCCGATCCGGTCGACGCCGCCAGGTCCTCGATGAACCCGCGCTCCTGGAGCACTGCGACGAGCAGCTCGCGCTTGGAGGCGAAGTAATGGTAGAGGGAGGCGACGTTCAGCCCCGAGGCGGCGGCGAGGTCGCGCATGCTCGTGCCGTCGACCCCTTTCTGGGACATGAGCGCGAGGGCCGTGTCGAGGATGTGCTGGCGCTGGGAGACCGCGGCGCGCTCCTGGGACCCGGCGGAAGATGAGGTCGTCACGCCCCCCATTGTCGGGCGGCGCAGGGCCTTGCGTCGAGCGCGCTCCGGTCGTCCCTGCTCAGGCGTGTATTCCGTCTGCTGCCAGCTCGCGGACGATTGCGCCGGTCGCCGCGCGGAGCGCCCGGTTGGTGTCGATGCCGAGCCTCACGAGGCGTCTTGCAGCATGGGGACGACCAAGGACGAGGAGCACCGCCGCGAGGAGCCGCACGCGGCCTTCGGGGGACAGGAGCGCAGCGACGTCGGGCGTGAGGGTGCCGGCGACATCGCTGACCGCGCGGATGACATCCCACGCGATCCCCCGGGCTTCGGCCACCGCAGCGATCGCGGCAGTCTCCATGTCGACCGCCGTCGCGCCGCGGGGAAGCTGCGGCGCGACGGTGCCGGTGGACGTCTCGCCAGCGACGACGAAGATCCGGTCCACGGTTGCAAGGATGCCGGCTCGTGTGCCGTCGCTTCCCTGGTGGTCGCTTCGCGGGATGTCGCGCCGGTGGGCGACCAGCACTCTTGCGGTGCGCACGTCGACGACGGCGTGGGGCCTCACGAGATCGCCGACCTCGAGGGCGGGATCGAGTGCTCCGGCAACGCCGGTGACGAGCACTCGCCGCGCGTCCACCTCGTCGAGGACCCGCGCGGTTCCGGCGCCCGCGAGCTGCGGGCCGACACCGACCGCGACTGCCACGACTCCGCAGCTGCGCCATGCCGGCAATCCGCCGAGGGGGCTTGCCCGCATGCGGAGCGCGCGCGCGAGCGGACGCAGCTCGCGCGCCATCGCGGCGAGGACGACGACCTCAGGTTCGCCCATGGATCGAGCTCCGCGCCACGGCTCTCGTCCTGCTCGGGTCTCTCCTAGCGCGAGCGCGTCCAGCCGCCGACCCTCGAGAGGCGGTACTCGACGGTCTCTACGATGTGCCGGGGTCCCTCGCTGGCGTCGATCCGCACGAAGACGGCGACCACGTAGCCGCTCTGGAGCTGCACCCGCGTCCGGTAGGTGCCCGTGACGCGGGTTCGTGTCGCCGAGGGGACGAGGATCGACGCCGGAAGGACGGACTGGTAGAGGGAGCCGTGAGCCGAGAACTCGGGAAGGGTGAGCAGCTCGCGCACCGGGTCGAGGACGCTCGAGGCCTGTGAGCCCGTCAGCCTCCGGCGTCCTTCCACCTTCCCCGTCGGTCCGGTCGCCACCTCCGATGCGCGGTCGGGTGCGCTGAAGTGGAACGACACGACGACGCCGTTGAGCTGGGAGGTGGTGTAGCTCCCCGCCACGCTGTCGGCGAGGAGCGTCTCGCCCGCGCCGTTGTGCACCGCGAGGTCCGTCCCTGTCGGCGCCTGGAAAGCGCCGAGGAGCGCAGCTCCCGCTGCAAGGAGGGTGAGCAATCCGAGGATGAGGAACGAAAGGGGGATCCGCCGCACCGGTCCAGGCTACCTGAGCCAACCGGGCTGATCGCCCCGGCGCTCGGGCCGGCCCGGCCGGGCGGGGCTACGCGCCGGTCGCTCCACGCACGAGCTCGACGAACCGCGCCGTCGAGGCGCCGAGCGCGAACGTCTCGACCTGGCGTCGCGCCGCCGAGGAGAGCCTGGCGCGCAGCGCGTCGTCCGTCAGCACCCGGTGCACCGCGGTCGCGAAGCGCAACGGGCTCTTCGTCGAGAGCACGAGTCCGGCATCACCCACCGTCTCGGGCACCGCGGTCGCGCCGTACGCGACGACCGGTACGTCGTGGCCCATGGCCTCGACGACCGGTACGCAGAAGCCTTCGTGGTCGGAGGCGCAGACGAAGGCGTCTGCGGCGGCGTAGTAGGCCTCGAGGATCGAGGGCTCGACCGAGCCCGTGATCTCGACAGCCTCGCTGAGGCCGAGATCGCCGATGAGCCCGGCGAGGGCGGGCCCGTAGCGCTCGCCGAGCGGTGACCCGACGAGCCGCAGCCGTGCGGCGGGGTCGTACACGCGCCGGTAGACGGACAGCATCTTCACGAGGTCGTGAGGAGCCTTGTGTGGCGACACCTTGCCGACGAAGAGGAGATCGGCCCCGCCGCGCCTCTTGTCCGCAGCCAGGCGACGGGCCGTCGAGGGGTCCGGGGCCGGTCCTGCTCGCGTCATGTCGATGAGGAGCGGGACCACCTCGGTCTTGGCGTACCCGAGCTCGACCAGCTCGAGCTCGTTGTAGCGCGAGTCCGCGATGGCAAGCACGGCTCGCGGCGCCAGCCGAGCGAGCTGGGCTCGGCCGAGGGAGGTCTCGTAGGCCACCGGCGGCTCCCAGGGCGCGAGCAGCTCGGTGGGGGTGATGTTGTGGTAGTTCACCAGCTTCGGCTCGTCGCGGGTCATGAGCGTGTCGAACACCGGGCTGCCGATCGACGCCTGGTAGAGGAGGAACCGCCCCTGCCGTTGTCGTCTCAGGGTGCCGGTGGGGCGACCGATCTCGGCAACGGGACGCCCGATCTCGGCCATGTCCGGCGTGCAGGTCCCGTAGAAGATGTCGGACTCGATGTCTGCCGCTCGCAGCGCGCGCATGAGGTTCACGGTGTGCACGCCGATCGCGTCGCGACTCGCGAGCGACGGGATGACCTGGTCGACACGCACGGGGTTCGAGTGTAGGCAACTGCGACCCACCCGGACCCCGTTCGCGAACCGGGCACGCGAGGGTGCCGGCCGCGGCGTCGGTCCCCGGCGCGGCGCGAGCGAGCAGGTACCATCGAGCATCGCCCGCCCAACGCCCCCAGCGTCGCTGCGCCTCGCGGTGCGGTCCGGCACGGCTCTGTGTGCCGTGCTCGTGGCGGTCGCGCTCTGCCCGCTCACCGCGCAGGAGGCTTCTGCGGCGACTCAGGCGTCGGTCCTCACGCAGGGGGGCGTGCGGGTCGAGCACGCGACGCGTACGACGCTGCCGTCGGACTCGGTGAATGTCCGCGTCGCGATGACCGAGAACGACACATCGGCGCTCACGGTGTTCTCGTCGACCGGTCTCGTCGCGACGGGGGGCCCCTCTGGGGCCAAGGCGGTGCGCTACACGCCGCAGGGGAGTGGGTCCTGGGCGGTCGCGACCGGGACAGGGTGCGCGGGACCATGGACGACGGTGCAAGGTGACAACGTCGAGACACCTCTCGTCCAGCCCGCTGCCTCTGGCGACCTCCTCACGCTGTGCGCGGACAACGGCACACAGCTCGTGGTCCAGGGCACGATCGAGGGCGTCTACAACGCCACAGGCGAGGCGCGGACGGTGAACACGCTGCCGCTCGAGGACTACGTCGCCGACGTCGTCCCTGCGGAGTCGATCTCGGACTGGGGCTACGTCGGCGGTGCCGGCCCGCAGGGGCAAGCGTGGGGCTTCCAGGCGCTGGAGGCCCAGGCGGTCGCGGTGCGCTCGTACGTCCTCGCATCCCCCGGCGGGTACGGCGGCTACGCGACAACGTGCGACCTGGGGTGCCAGAGCTACCGCGGCCTCGAGTACGCCACCACATTCGGGCGCGAGGCGGCTCAGGACACCGCCGGCGAGGTGATGGTCATGCCGAACGGAATGATCGCCCCGACCGAGTACTCGTCGTCGACCGGCGGCTACACGGCGAGCAGCGCCGAGGGCTCTCCGTTCACCGCGGTTCCCGATACAGGGGACTCGGTGTGTCTCACAACGGGCAACCCCGGGCTGTGCAACGCGAGCCACGACTGGACGGTCAGCGTCGCACTCTCGGCGATCCACACCCACTGGCCACAGGAGGGGACATCCCCAGCGGTGGCGGTCTCCTCCCGCAACGGCGACGGCACATGGGGTGGACGCGCGACTGAGGTCACCATCACGGGGAACGGCACCAGCCAGGTCGTCCCGGCGAGCACGTTCGTGGACGATCTCGGCCTCAAGTCCACCTACTTCACCATCACCCAGAGCGCCGGGCAGCCCCTCACGGTGACCGGCCATGGGTGGGGCGAGGGCATCGGGATGGGGCAGTGGGGAGCATTCGGGTACGCCGTCGGCACAGACAACGGGCAGGGCAACTGGACGTGGCAGCAGATCGTCGACCACTTCTACGCGCCGGCGACCATCGAGTCGCTGCCCGGGTCGGACCCCCCGTTCACGATGGCTCGGATCTCGGGCCCGACACCCGATGCCACGGCGGCACAGGAGCTTCAGCACCAGTTCACAGCCGCGGCAGGCACCTGCCCGGGATCGGCGACGACACGGCCGGTCGTGCTCGCGACCGATGCCAGCTACCCGGACGCTCTGGCGAGCGCACCGTTGGCCCGGGCGCTCGGGACCGGGACGCTCCTCACGCCGCCGACCGGGCTGTCGGCCGTCACTGCCGCAGCGATCCGGGCCGAAGGCGTCACGCACGTCTACGTGGTCGGTGGCCCGCTCGCGGTCTCTACATCGGTCCTCGCCACGCTGCGGGACACGCCTGCCGCTGCATGCGGCGGCGGGCCGGGGCCGGGTGGGAAGATCCTGGTGACGCGCATCTTCGGAGAGACCGAGTACGACACGGCGGCACAGATCGCGACGTCAGCGGCCAAGCGCGACGGTGTGGGCGCGATGAACCTCGCTGGCGCGTACCAGGGCTCGAATGCGACAGGAGGCGATGGGCGCGACAACACGACGGCAGGGACGGGGTCGAGTGCGCCGGTGGCGCCCGGGGCGCTCCCGACGGCTGTCGTCGCCACGGGAAAGGGGTTCCAGGACGCCGAGTCGGCGAGCACCTTGGCCTACGCCGAGCGACTGCCCGTTCTGCTCACGACACCGGTCTCCCTTTCCGCGCAGGCGTCGTCGGCCATCACCTCCCTCGGGATCCGCCAGGTCGTGGTGATGGGCGGCCAGCTCGCCGTCTCGAACGCCGTCGCCGCGTCGATCGAGCACCTCGGGGTGTCCGTGCTGCGCGTGGCGGGAAGCGACGCCACGGGGACGGCCGTCGAGCTCGCGCAGCTCGAGGAGGCGCCGTCGCCGACAGGTGCAGGCTGGCAAGGTACCGGAGGGCTCGCCGTGGCGCGAGGCGACGGCTACAGCGACGGCCTTGCCGGTGCGGTGGTCGCCGCCGACGGTCCCGGCTCGGCGGCGCCCGAGCCGCTCGTGCTGACCGAGTCGCCCACGACCGTCGGAGCGGCGCTGACGGCGTTCCTGCTCTCGGCGGGATCGACAGGCATCGGCGGGCTCCGCGTCTCCCACCTGACGGTGCTCGGCGGGACACTCGCGGTCACTCAGACAGTGGTCGATCAGATGGCGACGGACCTCACGAGCTGAGGTGGGGCGCAGCGACCTTCTCGAGTCGGGGGAAGCGCCGGAGACGCCCGAGGCGCCCTAGCCTGCCGGCATCGACGCCGTGGTCTGCGGCCTCGAGCAGCCTGCGGTCGCCCCGGCTGTTGCCATAGGCCCACAGCACCGGCTCGGCGGCGGCGAGGCCCTGCGAGCGGAGCCATGCCATGAGCCGGGCGTACTTCTCCGCTCCCCGGCAGTTCTTCCCCTCGTAGCGCCCGGTGAGGAGATCCCCGCCGACGGCGAGCCGCGTCGCGAGCGCTGCGTCGGCGCCCAGTAGCGCGGCCGCCGGGCGTACGTAGCACTCCGGGGAGGCGGAGACCACCACGATGTGGTGGCCCTGGACTCGATGCCACTCGAGGCGCTCCCGGGTGTCGGAGCGCAGCCGCCGGCGAAGGTGCGCGTCGGCGAACTCGGCTCCGATGCGGTCCAGTTCGGCGGCCGGAAAACCGGCGAGGAGCCGCATGAAGAGCGCCTCTTTGGCGTCGTCGGAGACCGTTCCGCCCACGATCGCCGCATGCGCGAGCCTCGGCAGGTCCCTCAGGACCGCGAGGGCGACGGGCACGGCTCCCCGAACCCTCGCGAGGAAGCGAAGCACGCTGCCTCCGTAGGTGAGCGTGCCGTCGAAGTCGAAAGCGGCGACGGTCGGCCGTGCCCCCGTGCTCATCTCGACGTCTCCTCCATGCCGTCGGATGGTCACCGCCGCGACGTGTCGCATCGAGGCCCGGCGGCGGCGTTCGGTTGCATTCCTCGGATCATCGCACGCCGGGCAGAGCGCGCTGCGCGCTCGCGGTCGCGTCGGCGCGGACCCGGAGCGCGCAACGAGAGGGCGCGGGCGAGGCGGCGTCCCGCGATCGTGAAACTCGACTTTGCCAGTCGACAATGGTGCTAAACTCGCGAGGAGTAGTGATGTGACCATCGCAGCGTCCATGGCGACGGCTGGGACCAGGAGGGAGCCCCATGGCAGTTCGACTCGGTGACACCGCCCCGGACTTCACGGCGGAGACGACGCAGGGCACGATCCACTTCCACGAGTGGTTGGGCGACAGCTGGGGGATCCTCTTCTCCCATCCGAAGGACTTCACGCCGGTGTGCACCACCGAGCTCGGGGCCTTCGCCAAGGCGAAGCCAGAGTTCGACAAGCGGAACACGAAGCTGATCGGGCTCTCTGTCGACTCGGTGGCGTCCCACGAGGAGTGGGCGTCGGACATCGAGCAGACCCAGGGTCAGGCTCTGAACTTCCCGGTGATCGGCGACGAGGGCCATCGGGTTGCCGACCTCTACGACATGATCCACCCCAGCGCGAACGACACGCTGACCGTTCGCTCTGTCTTCATCATCGGACCCGACAAGAAGGTCAAGCTGACGCTCACCTACCCGGCGTCGACGGGCCGCAACGTCGACGAGATCCTGCGCGTGCTCGACTCGCTGCAGCTGGCCGACAGGTACCAGGTGTCGACCCCGGTCGACTGGCGAGACGGCGACGACGTCATCATCTCGACGGCGATCAGCGACGACGAGGCCAGGGTGAAATTCCCCAAGGGGTTCACCGCCCTCCGCCCCTACCTTCGGCTCACCCCCCAGCCGAACAAGTAGGCATCGGCGCCCGGTCGGTCACGGGCTCCGGAAGACGGTCTGGCGGTAGTACGCGAGCTCGGCGACGCTCTCCTTCACGTCCTCCATCGCGCGGTGCCCCCCGCGTTTACGGGGAGCTCCGGCGAGCGCTTCGGGGAGCCAACGTCGTGCCAGCTCCTTCACGGTCGACACGTCGATCGAGCGATAGTGGAAGAACCGCTCGATCTCTGGGAGCTGCGCGGCGAGGAACCTGCGGTCCATGCCGATGGAGTTCCCGCACAGCGGCACCGTCCCTGGCTCGGAGATGTGGGCCTCGAGGAACTCGAGGGTCGCCTTTCCTGCCTCCTCGAGGGAGATCGTCGACGATTCGATCGCAGCGAGGAGCCCTGACCTCGTGTGCATCTCCCGTACCAGGTCGCTCATCGCGCCCAGCTGCTCCGGGCTGGTGGCAACGACGATGTCGGGGCCGACCGCCACCACGCCGAGCTCATCGTCGGTGAGGAGCGTGGCGACCTCGACGATGACGTCCTTGGCGGGGTCGAGCCCGGTCATCTCGAGATCCATCCAGGCCAGCATCGCTGCAAGAGGCTAGTGCCACGACCGGGACCGGGCAGTCGTGCCGGCAGCCGGGCGCCGCGCCGCTCACGATCGCTTACGATCGCCCGATGCACGAGATGCTCCCCGTGCGGCTCCACAGCCTCGATGCGGACCTTCCGGTCCCCTCGTATGCCCGACCGGGCGACGCCGGAGCGGACCTGTACGCGCGGGTTGACGTGCACCTGGCAGCCTGCGGGGGCAGGGCGCTCGTGCCGACCGGAGTTGTCGTTGCCATTCCCGAGGGGTACGCCGGGTTCGTCCAGCCGCGCAGCGGGCTCGCGCTCCACCACGGCGTCACCTGCTTGAACACCCCCGGGCTGATCGACTCGGGCTACCGGGGCGAGCTGGCGGTGCTCCTCGTGAACACCGACCCGAAGGAGGACTACGACGTGCGCCGCGGGGACCGGATCGCCCAGCTCGTCGTCCAACCCGTCGTGCATGCGCGGTTCGACCCGGTGGACGAGGACCGGCTGCCAGCTGCGGCCCGTGGCGCAGGCGGGTTCGGCCACAGCGGCCGTTAGACGCAGAGCGATCCGAGCGGCGTGCGAAGAGGCGTGGAGAGAAGCTGGGAGGAAGAGGAGAGGACGCTGGAACCACTCTCGGGCCTCGACGCCGCGTTCCTCGCGATGGAGACCCCTTCGAGCAGGTTGCACGTCGCGGGGATCTTCGTGCTCGACCCGCCGGCCACCGGCGGGACCGAGCCGAGCGCGGGGGAATGGGCGGCTCGGCGCTTCGACGCCATCCGCACGACGGTCGGGGAGAGGCTGGGCCGCGTCCCTCGCCTGACGCGCCGGGTCGTCCGGATGCCGCTCGATCTCCAGAGGCCCCTGTGGGTCGAAGAGCCGTGCATCGACCTGGACGCCCACGTGCGCCGAGCATCGGTCGCGTCGCCGGGGGGTCAGCATGAGCTCGACGCGTTGGCAGGGGAGGTGCTCAGCCAGCCACTTCCGCTCGACCGCCCGCTGTGGGAGATGGTGGTCGCAGACGGGCTGACGGGTGGGCGCACTGCAGTCGTCGCGCGGCTCCACCACGCAGTTCTCGACGGCGTCTCGGGAGCGAATGCGTTGGGCGCCTTCTTGGATCTCAGCCCCCAAGGCGATGCCCTTCCCGAGATCCGGCCCGACGTCGCGCGAGCAGGATGGTCCGTGAAGCACGAGCCCGCAGCACAACCTCGGTCGGCCCTCGCGGCGTGGGGATACCTGGCAGCGACCGTCGCCGATCAGGCCACCGCCGTCGCCGCTGCGCTCGACCGCAGCGCGGACGCGCTCGTCGCGCTGTGGCGGCAGAACCGTGAGCTGGCGAGCCATGGGCTCACGCCGCCGCCCGCACCGTTCAGCGCACCGCGCACGTCACTCAACGGGAGGGTGACAGGAGAGCGGCGCATCGAGACCCTCTCGGTGCCGTTGGCAGATCTCGAGCTCGTGCAGAACGCGCTCGGTAGGGGCCTCGCGGGGGCGCCGGGTGGCTCGGCGGCGACCGTGAACGACGTGATCCTTGCCGCGGTCGGCGGGGCGCTCCGCCGCTATCTGGCCTCGCGCGGCGAGCTGCCGTCCCGATCCGTGGTCGCGCTCGTGCCGGTGTCGACCCGCGGTCCCGCGGCGGTTCCGTCGTCGCGTCAGGTTCACGTCGGCAACGACGTCTCGGGGATGCTCGTCGAGCTGGGATCCACCATCGAGGATCCCGTGGCGCGGCTCCGTGAGGTGGCGCGCGCGACCGGCGTGGCGAAGATGCAGGAGGACCTCGCAGGGGGGGTGTTCCTCGAGACGCTGCTGCAGGCGGTCCCACCGGCGCTCGTCGCGGGCTTCGTGCGCATGGCAGACGCGTTCCTGCTCTTCGACCGGATCTCTCCGCCCGTGAACGTCGCCGTCTCGAACGTCGTCGTGCCCGACGTGCCGCTGTGGTGGTCCGGCAGCCCGGTGTCTGCCATCTTCCCTGCCGGACCGGTCGCCGAGGGGGTCGGGCTGAACGTGACCGCCATGACCTACCGGGGCGTCGTCCGCTTCGGCGTGGTCGGCTGCCCGCGTCTCGTCCCGGATGTCGGCCAGGTCGCCGCGCTTCTCGACGACGCTCTCGCCGAGCTGGTGGTTGCTGCGATGGGCGCATCGCGCTGACGCTGCCGGGAACGCGCGGGCTTCACCTCGAGAACCGCTCGGGCTAGAGTATGAGCCGCACGCGGACGTGGCTCAGTTGGTAGAGCATCACCTTGCCAAGGTGAGGGTCGCGGGTTCGAGTCCCGTCGTCCGCTCCACATAGGTCCAGGTCAGAGGCGGTACTGACTACCGCGAAACAACCTAGCCGTATAGCTTGGGCGCGCTACGGGCGCGAACGATCAGCGTGTCGGGCGCGATCTGGCGCGATCGGAGAGGTTCGTCACCGGAGCCTTGGTCGCCAACTCGGAGAGCGTGCGGGCGATCGCAGCGTCTCGATCTTCGGTCGCGTGCTGCAGGTCATTGACCCCAAGTGTGCGTGTGCCGAAAATCGCTCAACGAAGGCCGGGGGTGAACCCCGGCAACGAC
>JAJZVL010000075.1 GCA_021845725.1 Actinomycetes bacterium
CGTCGCTCGGCTGGTACCCTGGCGGTCTGCATCCGGGGGCGTAGCTCAGCTGGTAGAGCGCTTGACTGGCAGTCAAGAGGTCCGTGGGTTCGAGTCCCATCGCCTCCACCAAATCGCCGTGGGGAAGGCCAGGTACAGGCGACGCCGCGGGCCAAACCCCCGCGCAGGCCCCGACGGCGGCGGGCAGGGCCACCGGGAACGGGGATGGGGCGGCGGCAGGGCAAGGAGGGGTTCTGCGCTCCAGTAGCGAAGCTCCAACGTGCCCATGCCGCATGCCATTGCCTGGCGGTACGGCTCGTCTGGATACTTCCGCCTGATGCGGCTCCTCTTCAGCGCTGCAGCGGTCGGGTACAGGCAGACGCCGTAGCGATCCGGCGCCACCTACTCGACATGCGCTGCTTGTTCGTCAAGGCTCCGACGAATCGGCGATGGTCTGATGTGGGGAATCGGATAGTCCTGTTCCGAGACGACTTCAACGAGGCCATCTCTGATCAAACGTGCAGCTTCGGCTCGCTCGGCCGTCGTTCTGGTGGGCCGGAAGTGCAGACCGTTGAAGTCGCTGGACATGCGGTATCTCGCAATCACCTCCTTCAATATCGCGTCACTCACTTGCCGATATCCGTCGGACAGCGTTGGGCAGTTCCACCAGCCGAACACCGCCTACAGCAGCTGGCGAGGCGAAGAGGCTCGCGGTGTTGGGAACGAGCAGTCGTCGCCAGACCTGAGGCTTCGTGATGACGATCATGGCCTTCATCTGGTAGATCCGCCTGGGCATCGACGCTCATACCTTGTGGACCTGAAGCGGCGGATGGGCTCGTGCCATCTGGTCGTAGTCGTCGTCCTGCGTCACCACCGGTAACCCGAGGTCAATGGCGGTGGCAGCGATCAGGGCGTCGGATAGTTTGACCGCTCGCTGGATGCCGGCGTTCCGGCAGTCGCTTACGAGACGAGCCCACGCGGCCATGACGGCCTCGCTGATCGGGACGGGATCCACTCGCCGGGCCAGGGTCAGCGTGCCCGCTCGGCGGGCGCGCGATGTGTCGTCTGCAGCGCTCAGCACTCCCAGTTCGAGCTCGCCGATGGTCACGACCGAGACCGTCACTCGTTCGGGCAACTCCCCGAGCGGTCGGCCCACCTCGCTGGCGATGAACACCGAGGTGTCGAGAAGCCCGGCCGGGTCGCTCAAAGCTCGTCCAAGGTCTGTCCGGCGAGCACATCAAGGTCTTCACGCAGACCCGGGTCGGCCGCCAGCTCCGCCAGCCCGCGACGTAGGAGGTCTCCTGGAACCCAGCGGGACCGTTGGGCGTGGGGAACGATGTCGGCGATCGCCTCGCCGTGGACGGTGAGAACCACCCGCTCGCCTGCCCGGACGGCATCGATGACCTGGCTGGTCCGATTCCGTAGGTCACGTACGCCGATCTCCATGTGCGACAGTGTAGCACCACGGTCCCTGACGCGATGTCGGAGTCGTGACGACCGCCGCGGGTCACTGGCGTTCGAGGATCACCTGCAGACGTTCTCGCAGTTCAGCCGGGTTCGAATACGACATCGTCTTCTCCACTCGGAATTCATGTGGCAACGGCGCTGGTCACGCCGTCACGCGCGCACGAGAGCTGATGGGCAGCGAACTCGAGACGCAGGAGCTCCGTCTTTCCGACACACCGGCTGATCCGGGGCTCACCGAGGGCGGTAGACGCCTCGGCGATGCTCGATGCGGAGGACGACCACCTCACGCGGTTCGTCGACGACCCGGCAGAGGATGCGGTAGGTGCCCCTACGAGCCGTCCAGACACCGACCAGGTCGTCACGAAGTGGCTTGCCAACGGTCCTCGGCTGGACAATGAGCACAGTGGTGAGGAAGTCGATGACCGCTGCCGCGACTGCTTCGGGGAGTCGGTCGACGATGGCCCGGCGGGCCGGTGGGGTGAGGACGAGCTCGTCGCCACCTTCACTCGCCGGGCTCACCCTCGAAGACGACGCACCGCATCGACACCGCGTACGACGTCGCCACGAGCGTAGGCCTGATCGGCCTCACGGATGTCCGCCAGCGCGTCCGGGTCGCTCAGGACGTCGATCGTCTCTTCCATCTCGGCCAAGTCCTCAGGGCTGATCAGCACGGCTGCGTCGCGCCCATTGCGCGTGACGGCTACCCGCTCGTGGTGGTATTCGACCCGGTCGATCACTTCGGACAAGTGGTCCCGAACCGTTCGGCTGTAGCAGAGGGCTGGACTCGCGATCTGGGGGCTCTCGGCGACCGCCGGCCAGCCGACGCGGTGGAAGCCGTCTTGGTCTGTGGCCGTGAGGCGGCCGAGCTTGCAGCGGGCGAGATCGGCGGCCCGCTCGTCGTGGGCGGCGAGCTCCTCGACGCTGGCGTCGCGTGCGAGCGGGGAGAGCTCGAACAGCTTCGTCGGGGTCCCCGGGCAGTAGAGGTTGCCAGGGGGGCCGACTCGCCTCAACTGTGCCCAGAGCGCGGCGCCTGTTGTCAGCAGAACATGAGAGCCTCGGAGGATGAAGAGTACCGTTGTCCTACTAGCTGTGCTACCGTTGAAATATGGCACAACGGGAAAAGCGATCGGTTTCCTTCCCACCGGAGCTGGCGAAGGACATCGACCAGGCAGCGGAGGCCGCCGGGTCGTCGTTCAGCGCGTGGATAGCCGAGACGGCGTCACGCCGTCTCAGGCTGGAAGCAGGACGTCGGGGTGTCGCGGAGTGGGAGCTCGAGCACGGAGCCCTCACTGAAAAGGAGCTGGCTGAGGGATTGCACCGGGCGCGCGAGCTTCTCGGCAGGGCCTCCTCGAGCGCTCCCGCGTCCAAGAAGCGGTCGGCGTGATGGCTGGGGTGACTTACGACACGGGTGCGCTCATCGCAGGCGAGCGAAACGACCGGCGCATGTGGGCGTTGCATGTCGGATTCCTGGCGGAAGAGGTCCTTCCCACCGTGCCCGCACCCGTCGTCGCCGAAGCATGGCGCGGTGGGTCTCATCAGGCCAGCCTCGCTCGGATGCTCGCCGGGTGCGAGATCGACGCGATGACTCCCGATCAGGCGCGCCGGGTGGGCGAGCTGGCCGGCCGGTCCGGACACGACGATGTCATCGACGTGACCGTTGGAGAAGGTGCTGTCCGGAGGGGTGACGAAGTCGTCGTCACCTCGAACAAGCAGCACATCGCCACGGTGATCCAAGCTGCCGGTGGAAGGCTCCGTATCGAGAGCATCTGACCGGGGATCGGATGCTCCAGAGGCCCCAGATCCTGACCCCAAGTCGACCCTCGAGCGGGCAGCTTCCGGTAGACGGCGGCGGACGGGCACCCCGCGGACGCGCCCAGAGCTCTGTCCGCGTTCCGTTCCCCGAGTGCGCCGGGTACCGGCCCAGCCAGATCTGGACCCATGACATCGGCGCACGAGCCCATGACGTTGTGCACGATCGCGCAGCATCTTCTCGGCGGCCCCGGTACCGGCCGACCTCTCGCAGAGTTGGAAACCGGTCATGTGCCACGCTGAGCGCGCGGGTGACGAGCTTGCGAGTGGGTCCGAGAAGGACTTCCCGGTCCAGCATGTCCACTGGCGCTCTCGATAGCGTCTCGGCCGTGTTCTATGTGACCGACCTTCGGCACTTCGAGGGCATCGAGCTCGACCCGCTGGCACCGGGACCGGCCCTCGCCTTCGCGAGCTACCTGCGTCGCATCGTCCGGGCCGCCACCGCCTCCTCGGTCCCAGGCGCCCACCCGACCGCTCTCGCCTGCCGGCGACGTCCGCAGCGACGGCCCTGCCCAGGGCACCTACGGGTCGACCGCCAGGAGGTCCCTACGAGCATCCACTGGGGCTGCCCGGCCTGTGGCGAAGGCGGCCGGATCGACGGCTGGCAGGGCAGCCACGACGACCTGTCCTCCACGGAGCGACACCTGGCCGACGGGCCGCTCTGCCAGCTCGTCCTCCCCGAGGAGGCCTACCGGCTGTTGCTCGAGGAGCAGAGCTACGACCACCGCTGTGCCCGGATGGTCTACGCGGCCACCACCAGCTCGGATGGGGTGGTGCTGTCGGGGACCGAAGAAGAGCTGACCGCGCTCACCGAGATGGCAGGCGACTGGGCAGCGGTCGAGCGAAGTGCTCCCCGCCGACGACGCTGGCGTCAGGTCGCCCAGGCACTGGAACCCCGACAGCCGAGCTGGTCGGAGCAGCGGACCAAGGTCATGGCCGACGAGCTCGAGGCGCTGGGACTTCGTGTACCTCGGGCCCAGCTCGCCGCCATGATCCAGAAGGCACTCGCCGAGGTGGCGAGAAGCCTTGGCATCAGCGAGCCCGCTGCCCGCCGCTACGTCGACGACGAGCGGCTACGGGGCTTGGCGCAGGAGGCTGCGCTTCTGCTGGCTCCAGAGCAACCCGGCGCCGACCTCGTCGCATTGCCGCGCACCATTCCGGTATCTCTGGAGCTGCTCGGACGATCCGTCTCGGCCCTCGCAGAAGCCACCCGGGTCCGCCTCCTGAACAGAGACGAGCTCGGCGTCCAGGACGCACTGGACCTCGTATCCCTGTTCGGCCACTTCCTCCACGAGCGCACCGGCCATCAGCCGGGTCTGGTCTACCTCCCCCAGGCAGCGGTCGCACGAGCCGGGCGACTTCTCGAGTCGAGCGCCGAGGTCATCATCGTCGACGGTGCCGTCGGTCCCGAGTTGCCGCCCGGAACGGCAAGCGACTTGGCCCAGGCGTTCCTCGCCGACGCCCAGGCCCTGCGAGCCCTCGTGAGCGAGCACGGCACCAGCCCCTGGCCCACTCCGGACAGCTGAGTGGGTGAGCAGGCGCCGACTCGGTCACGGAGACGATGCCGTTCGGAGATCTTCGGTTGCCCAGAGGGCTCCACCGGCGTTGGCAGCATGCCCGGTCCGGCGGCTTTCGCGCTGTACCGCCTACTGTTGGCCGTCTTGCTCCAGATGTGGATCACCTCAGGAACCTTCACCCGGGTGGCATCCGAGCCGAACCGGCGGATCGAAGAACAACTCGCGGATCGGCTGGAGGCACGTCAGGCTCGACGACGGCCGAGACGATGTCGAGGTCGATCCCGGGGAAGACGTGAGCGGCCCGATTCCCGACGCACGCGATGTCGCCCCCAGGGAATCTCGGGGTGAGCGGTCTTCAGCCCCAAAGAGACAGCCGCTGGCTCGGTTCGGCCAAGATTTGGAGGCAGAAGCGAAGCACGGCTTCCTATCGACAAAGATCGTTGGCCATCGACCCTGCGACCGACGAGGATGCCGATGGCCGACAGCACCGCTGAGGGGCAAAGCGAGGAGATCACGAGCCTCGAGGGCATCCCAGCGCTCTCCCTCGACGCCATCAGCTCGGTCGCCTATGGGCCCCAGGCGATGCTCGTGGTACTGGCCACCGCGGGCGCGGGCGCGCTGGCGAAGATCGAGCCGATCACCGTCGCCATCGTCGTCCTTCTCGTGATCCTCGTCTTCTCCTACCGCCAGGTGATCGCCGCGTACCCCGACGGCGGCGGGTGCTACGCGGTCTCCAAGGCGAACCTCGGCCGCGGGCCCAGCCTGCTCGCCGGGGCGGCGCTGATCGTCGACTACGTCCTCACCGTCGCCGTGTCCGTCTCGGCGGGAGTCGCAGCGCTCGTGTCGGCTTTTCCCACCCTCCAGCCCGACAGCCTCGCGCTCGCACTGGGGATCCTGGCGGTGCTCACCGCCCTCAACCTCCGGGGCCTCGCGACGAGCGCCCGGGCCCTGCTCGCGCCCACGGCCGTCTTCATCGTCGGGATCTACCTCGTGATCGTGATGGGCCTGCTCCGCCAGCACCCCGCCTCCGGGGCAGGGATCCATGAGGCGGCCCTGCCGGCGGCAACCGGGGCGCTCGGTGTGCTGCTCATCCTGAAGGCCTTCGCCGCGGGCTGCAGCGCGCTGACGGGCGTTGAGGCCATCGCCAACGACGTCCCGGTCTTCCGTCAGCCGAGGGTGCGCCGTGCGATGCGGACCGAAGTGCTCCTTGGAGGCCTGCTCGGCACCATGCTGCTCGGGCTGTCGATCCTCACCGTGCGGTTCCACGTCGCGCCCGAAGCCTCCCAGACGGTCCTCAGCCAGCTGACCGGCGCGTCGGTCGGAAGAGGCGCTGTGTACTACGTGATCGACCTGTCGACGACGGCGATCCTGGCGATCGCCGCCAACACGTCGTTCGGCGGGCTGCCCGTGCTCGCCAGCCTCCTGGCTCGGGACAACCTCCTCCCTCACGTCTTCGGGCTGCGAGGTGACCGCCCCGTCTACCGCTACGGCGTGGCCGTGCTCGCGCTGGCGGCGGCAGCCCTCCTCGTGGCCGTCGACGCAGACACGAACGCGCTCATCCCCCTGTTCGCCATCGGGGTGTTCACCGGGTTCACCCTCTCGCAGACCGGGCTCGTGCGCCACTGGGTCCGCGAACGGCCGAAGGGCTGGCGGGCACGGGCGGCCTTGAACGGGCTCGGGGCAGCCATGACCGCAGTGGCGACCGTCATCTTCGTGGTCACGAAGTTCAGCTCCGGCGCCTGGATCGTGATCATCGCCATCCCGGCGATCATCGCCCTCTTCGCCCGTGTCGACCGCTACTACCGCGACGTCGCCGCCGAGCTCGGCATGGGAGAGACGCCCCCAGCTCCTCGGCCCGAGCCGAGCCTCGTCGTGGTGCCCGTCGCCGCCGTCTCCCGGATGACGTCGGCGGCGCTGTCCAAGGCGGTGTCGCTGGGCGACGAGGTCGCAGCGGTCAGCGTGCAGTTCGACGACAAGGCAGCCGCTTCCCTCCAAGACGAGTGGGACCGCTGGCAACCGGGCGTCCCGCTCACCATCTTGCGCTCGGCGTCTCGTTCCATCGCCAAGCCGATGCTCGCGTACCTCCACTCGCCGCGCCTGCAAGCCCGTTCCTCGGTCCTCGTCCTCATCCCCGAGGTCGAGCCCCGCAAGTGGCGTCATCAGCTCCTCCAGAACCAGCGCGGCATCATCCTCGCCAACGTGCTCCGACGGCACTCCGACGTCACCGTCGCACGGATGGCCTTCCATCTGGAAAAGGAGTAGGCGCAGGCTGGCGGCGTGGCGGCATCCAGACGGGGATCGTCAGCGCGCGAACGCGAGCCTGGCTCGGTAGACGAAGCGCCAGGGCCTCGGTTGGTCACCGAGGCGCTCGAGCACCACGCGTCGGAAGCGGTCGACACCGATCTCGGCGTCCGTGAGCCCGTGACGTCGAACGGTCTGGTAGTCACCCTGGCTCTCGAGCAGCCCGACGAAGCGCGCCGCGTCGCCCTCGTCGCTCGACGCCATCGCCACCTCCCGTCCCCACGCCAACTGACCGGACGCGAGCATCCGATCCAAGTGGCCAGACTTCGCCCAGCTCCGCACGCCATCGGGGAGCAGAAGGTCCGCGTCGCCGTCGACTCCCGAGCGGTGCGCGGATTGCCGATCCAAGGGGGCGACCGGGGCACGCAGCGCGTTGCCGCTCAGCCCTTCTGCCAGTCGGGTCTCGAACACCCGGATCTGCTGCCGACAGTCGTCCCAGGCCTGCTCGGCGATGTCGTCGCCGACGACCGGAGGCCAGTCCCAGTCGATGGCTGCAAAGACTCCTCCTCGGCGCAGGATGCGTCTCACTTCCCGGAAGGTGGGCTCGGGCTCCATCCAGTGCAACGCCTGCACAGCCAGGACCACGTCGGCCGCGCCAGAGCGAAGTCCGGTCTCATGTGAGCCGGGCTGCGCCGTCCATCGGCGCCCGGCGTCGTGCGCCACGCCGACCTGTGCGTGTTCGTGCGTCGCGTCGTGAAGGATCAGCCCAACTTGTCGCCTGGCTGCGCGCCGGCGTCAGTTCCCACGAGCAGCACGGTGTCGCCACGGTACGTGCCCAGGGTCAGCACCTCGGAGAGGAAGGGGCCGATCTGACGCGGAGGAAAGTTCACGACTGCGAGCACGAGACGCCCCTCGAGCTCTTCCTTCGTGTAGTTCGTGATCTGTGCGGAGGAGCGCTTCACGCCGATCTCCGGACCGAAGTCGATGCGGAGCTTCCATGCGGGTCTGCGGGCCTCGGGGAATTCCGACACCTCCACGATGCGACCCACACGCACGTCGACCTTGGCAAAGTCGTCCCAGGTGATCATGGGCGTTCTCTCATGCGAAGCCGTGGCATCGCCCCACCATGCCACGTCCTGAGCACGTCCTTGGTACGTGGATCCACGGTCGACACCGACGTTCTCGAGAATTGCGCCAGACCGGCACGGGCAAAGTTCGACTTCGTGCATGTGTCCGACCGTTTGGATGTGAGCCCACTGGGGTCGGAGGAGATGGGGGAATCGTGGACGGACTGACTTCGAGAATTCGACAGGTGTGCAGAGGCCGATAGCAACCAACGCGACAGCGGATCGCTGAGGGTGCAGGCGCGGCGCAGGGAACGAACCCTGTTGTGCAGAGAAGAAAATCGGCTGCTCGCTCAGATGAGACCCCACCGTTCGTTCTCGATCCTTCGCGCGCGTCACAGGGCTTGGCCCTCGGGGCACAGTGCCAATCGCTGGGCAATTCCTCTTCCTGATGTGGCGAAACAACCCATCGTCGTGCATCGATGCATCGTCGTGTAGAGTTTCCAGTTATGGCGACGTCGACTCCTGGAACGAAGCGAGCACGCAGACCTGGTCCGATATCGGACTCGCACAAGGCAGCGTTGGCAAAAGGCCGTGAAGAGGGTCGCATCGTCCGGGCATACCTCGAGGCGTTGGAGACGTCCAAGCCGCGCCGAGGGCGCAAGCGGACGGTGGAGTCGATCCGCAAGAAGCTCGCCGAGATCGAGAATGAGCTCGCCTCGGCGAGCCCGCTGAACCGGCTGCACCTGGTCCAGGAACGGCGGAACCTCGAGGCCGAGCTCGCGCACTCCGGTCAGTCCGTCGACCTCGCAGCGCTCGAGAAGGACTTCATCCGTGTTGCCAAGGACTACAGCGCCCGCAAGGGGCTCTCGTACTCCGCGTGGCGGGCGGTCGGGGTGAGCGCGCGGGTGCTCGAGAAGGCGGGCATCCCGCGCACCCGCGGCTAGGCAGCGCAGCCGCCGAACAGCGGCTGACGGCGGTCGGTCATCGAAAGTCGCGAGACCCGGGAACAGGACCGAGCGCGAGCGGCTCGAAGTGCTCTGCGATGACGTTGACCACGTCTTGGGCTCGTTCCAGACGCCCCTTCACGATCAGCGCAGGTGACCCCCTCGCCACCGCACGCCAGCGTGCCCACGCGCCCCTCGAGCAGACGACGTTCAGCATCCCGGTCTCGTCCTCGAGGTTCAAGAAGACCGCACCACGAGCGGTGTCGGGCTGCTGGCGATGGGTCACCACCCCTGCCACGACCACCCTGCGTGCAGAGCCGTGCACGACCTGCGCGATCGCCGACACGCCACGGCGCACGAGCTCCGGGCGGGCGAGCTCGATGGCAGTGCGGTCGGGGGTCACCCCGATGGACCACAGGTCGTCTCCCACCTCCTCGATGCCCGAACGCGGCGGGAGCGGCGGTGCGGTGGCGCCGGTGACGATCCCCGGGAGCCGACCTGGGGTTGCCTGTGCGGCTGCGCCCGCCGCCCACACCAGCGCGCGCCGGTCAGGGGCGGCGGAACCCCGGGAGTGCCCAGGGAGCCCGTCGAGCGCGCCCGACAGGGCCAGCGCCTCGAGCTGCGCTCTGTTGAGCCCGCCCCTGCGCACGAGATCCTCCTGGCTCCCCCACGGCTGGCCGGCCACCAGGCGCTCAGCCGTGCCCTCGCCGATGTAGCGCACCGAGGAGAGCCCCAGGCGAAGCGCCGCCGCGCCGACCGGGGCCGCGCCGGCCCGGCTCGTGTTCACGTCGGGACGCAGCACCGAGATCCCGTGACGCTTGGCGTCGGCGAGCAGGCTCTGGGGGGACCAGAAGCCCATTGGCTGTGCGTTCAGGAGGCCCGCGGTGAACGCCGCCGGGTAATGCAGCTTGAGCCACGCAGAGGCATAGACGAGCGAGGCGAAGGACAAGGAGTGGCTCTCGGGGAAGCCGAAGCTGGCGAACGCCGAGAGGCTCTCGAACACCTTCTGCGCCACCTCGTCGCCCACCCCGCGCGCGGCCATCCCTGCGAAGAGCCGGCCGCGTAGCGCGCCCATCTTCTCGTCGGAGCGCCTGTGGCTCATCGCCTGGCGGAGCTCGTCGGCGTCAGAGGGCGTGAAGCCGGCGACGTCGACCGCGATCTGCATGAGCTGCTCCTGGAAGAGCGGGACACCCAGGGTGCGGCGCAGTGCCGGCTCGAGCAACGGGTGCAGGTAGGTGACCGGCTCCTCGCCACGGCGGCGCCGGATGTAGGGGTGCACCGCGTGTCCCTGGATGGGCCCCGGCCGGACCAGCGCGACTTGGATCGCGAGGTCGTAGAAGCACCGCGGACGCACCCGGGGCAGCGTCCCCATCTGCGCACGGCTCTCCACCTGGAAGACCCCGACCGTGTCCGCCTGGCACAAGAGGTCGTAGACGGCGTCTTCTTGGGGGAGGGCTGCCAGGTCGACATCGACGCCGTAGTGCTCGGCGACGAGGTCGACCATGTGGTGGAGCGCCTCGAGCATCCCGAGGCCGAGCAGGTCGAACTTCACGAGCCCTGCAGCCGCGCAGTCGTCCTTGTCCCACTGCAGGACCGTGCGTGTGGGCATGCGTGCCGGCTCGACGGGACAGACGTCGACCACAGGTCGGTCGCAGATCACCATGCCGCCCGAGTGGATGCCGAGATGGCGCGGAAAGTCGAGCACCTCGGTCGCAAGGCGGCGCAACACCGGCGGGATCTCCCCCCGCGCAGAGAGCGGCCCCATGCGGTCGGTCTGCTCGGCCCAGCCGTCCACGTCGCAAGCTGGGATCCCGAGTGCCTTCCCCATGTCGCGCAGCGCGGAGCGCGGCCGGTAGGTGACGATGTTCGCGACCTGCGCGGCGTGACGGCGGCCATAGCGCTCGTAGACGTACTGGATGATCTCCTCTCGACGCGTGGACTCGATGTCGAGGTCGATGTCGGGCGGGCCGTCGCGCGCGGGCGACAGGAACCGCTCGAAGAGCAGGCCGAGCGACACCGCGTCGACGATCGTGATGCCGAGCACGTAGCAGACCGCGGACGTCGCGGCCGA
>JAJZVL010000076.1 GCA_021845725.1 Actinomycetes bacterium
CCGGGGCACGTCGCCGCGCTCGGCGACACCATGACCGACGTCTCCTACGCGGCCGCCGCCCTGGCCGGGCTGCTCGCCGTGGTCCTCGGCGCCTTCTACCTGGCGCGCTGGATCCTCTACCCCTCGGCGGTGTGGGTCGGCCTCCGGGATCCGACGGTCGGTCCGCTGCACGGCACGTTCCCCGGGGGGATCCTCGTCCTCGCCGCGGTCACGGCGACGGTCGGTCCGAAGGTGCTGCCCGCCGGGGCGGTGCCGACCGTGGTCGAGGTGCTCGACGCCATCGGGATCCCGCTCGCGCTCGCCGTCAGTCTCGTCTTCGCGTACCTGCTGTTCACCCTCGAGCACAAGGACACCCGCGTCGTGAACGGCGGGTGGTTCATCCCTCCGGTCGTCACGATCATCGTCCCGGTGGTGCTCGTCCCACTGCTCCACCAGGTCGGGCCTTCGGCCGCCAGGCTGCTCGTGTTCACCGGGTATGCCTTCTGGGGCGTCGGGTTCCTGCTGTTCGTGCTGGTGCTCTCCATGCTGCACGACCGCATGATCGTCCACGCCCTTCCCCCCGCCGCGATGGCCCCGTCGCTGTGGATCGTCCTCGGCCCCGCCGGCGTCGGAGCGGCCGCGCTGGTCGACCTGGCGCACGCTGCTCCGCTGGCCCTCGGCTCCACGGCAGCCCCCATCGGGCCCGTATCGCTGGTCGGTGCCGGTGCCCTGTGGGGCTTCGGGGCCTGGTCCCTGCTCGTCGCGCTGGCGCTCCTCGGCCGCTACCTGCACGCGGGCAGGGTCCCCTACGGGATCGGCTGGTGGGGGTTCACCTTCCCCCTCGGTGCGCTGACGCTGGCGACCTCGTCGCTCGCGGAGGCCTGGTCGCTCGGCGTCCTCGGCGATATCGCGCTCGGGCTGTTCGCCTTGCTCGTCGTGGTCTGGCTGGTGGTCACCGCCGCCACGCTGCGCTCGCTGCTCGCGCCCGGTGAGCGCGCCCGGTGAGCGCCAGCGTGGCCCTACGATCCGTCGGGGCTTCGCTCGACAGACCGCGCCTCGCCCTCGACAACGGAGAACGACACCATGCACCAGAACGACGAGTGGTCCCCTGACGAGCCGCTGGGGGCCGAGGCGTTCGAGCCGAGTGACGAGGCGCTCGACGAGGGCACGAGGATCGACCCGGACCTGGTCGAGGCCGTGGAGAACGATCCCTCCCTCGATCCGGCGCTCCAGGTGGACGAACGTGAGCTCGAAGAGGTGGGAGCCGAGCTCGACGACCCAGAGGCGATCGTGACCCTCGAGGGTGGCAGCGACGACCCCGACGGGCTGGGCGAGCCCTCCAACCGCACGCTCGCCCGCCGTGACGAGGAGGAGGGCTGGGATCTCGACGCCCCCATCGTGCCCTCGGACGACGCCGATGACGAATTCGACGAACCCGGGGCCGAGGAGAGCCGAATGACGGAGAGCAGTGAGGTGCCCAAGAGCGGTGAGGTGCCCGAGAGCGGTGCGACGTCGAAGATGACCGAGATCACCCACCTCGATGCACACCATCAGGCCACCGTGGAGAAGATCTTCGCCCATCCTGCAGGGCACAACATCCAGTGGCACGACGTCCTGTCCCTTCTCCAGGGCATTGCCACGGTCACCGAAGAGGCACATGGTCGCTACACGGTCACCCTTGGGTCCGAGACCGAGACCTTCGACATCCCGCGTCATCACGACATCGACGCGCAGCAGGTGGTCGACCTCCGCAGGATGCTGAGGGCCGCGGGGATCGGCCCCACGTCGACAGGGAGCTGACCGCCGACATCGACGTGCCGTGGTGCGATAGTGCACCATGGGCTCAGGCGCAGGGACGTTGCGTGACATCCTCCGGCCCCCGTGGGTGAGCCGGACGCTCACCCTGGTCTGGTCCGCCAGGGTGTCGATGAGCGCCGGGCGAGCGCTTGCCGGCGTGGTGGCACCGCTCTACCTCGCGGCACTGGGCTTCGGCGGGCTGGAGCTCGGAGAGCTCTTCGTCGGGGTCGCGCTGGCATCTGCGGTGCTCTCCGCGGGCGTGGGCCTCCTCTCGGATCGCGTCGGACGCAAGCCCTTCCTCGTCGTGTTCCCGATGCTCACCGCGGCTGCGGCGGTCGTCTTCGCCACCGTCCATTCGGTGCCGGTGCTCTTCGTGGCCGCCGCGCTGGGCAGCTTCGGCCGGGGGTCAGGCGCGGGGGCGGGGGCGGTCGGCCCCTACCAGCCGGCAGAGTCCGCGCTCGTGACCGAGATCGCTCCGGCCGAGTGGCGCAACAGCGCGTTCGGGCGCCTGCAGTTCGGCGCGTCCCTGGGGGCGCTGGCGGGGTCGCTGCTCGCAGTGCTCGCCGGGAGCCGCCACGTGCGCGCCCAGGCGGCACTGGCCACCTTCAGGCCGGCGTTCGTCGCGATCGCAGCGGTCTCGCTGGCGGCCGGGGTGCTCGCGCTGTGGATGACCGAGCCGGCGCATCCGTCACGTCCGGCACGGACCGGCAGACGGCTCCGGCTCCCGGTCAGGTCCCGGAGCCTGCTCGTGAGGCTGGCGGCGACCAACTCGGTCAACGGCCTGGCCGTCGGCATGATCGGCCCGTTCCTCACCTACTGGTTCTACCGTCGCTTCGGTGCCGGGGCCGCGGAGATCGGCCTGTTGTACGCGGTGGTCAACGCGGTGAGCATGAGCTCTGCCCTCTCTGCGTCGGGGCTCGCCAGGAGGTGGGGCCTCGTGCGCACCGTCGCGGTGGTCCGGGCGCTCACCGCGGTGCTGATCGTGCCCCTCGTGCTCGCGCCGAGCTTCGTCCTCGCGGGCGTGGCCTACACGTTGCGCATGGTCGTCCAGCGCGCCGGCATGCCGCTGCGCCAGTCGTACGTCGTCGCGATGGCCGATCCCGAGGAGCGATCGTCGGTCGCGGCGCTGTCCAACGTGCCGAGCCAGGTGGTCATGGGGCTGAGCCCCCTCGCCTCGGGGTACCTCCTCGACGACGTGAGCCTGAGCCTCCCCTTCGAGATCGCCGGCCTCCTCCAGCTGGTCAACGCCGCGATGTACTGGTTCTTCTTCCGGAACATGCCCCCGGTGGAGGAGCTCCCCGACGAAGTGCCGCCTTCGCCGGAGCCCGACGGATGAGCGCAGCCGGGCTCTCGGGACGTTCGGCCCTGGCGAGAAGCCCACGAGCGGGAGAGGCTGGCGATGCGGAGGAAACAGGGACGGCGCGCAGGAGCCATGAGACGAGAGGAGAACGCCGTGCTGATGAGGTTCGATCCATTCGGGGGCCTCGACGACCTCGCCGACCAGTTGCGCGACGCCAGGCGGACGCGCTCGATGCCGCTCGACGCCTACCGGATCGGTGACGTCTTCCACGTCGACCTCGACCTTCCGGGCGTGAAGCCCGAGTCCATCGAGGTGACGGTGGAGAAGAACGTGCTCAGCGTGAAGGCTGAGCGCCAGTGGAAGACTGAAGGCGTGGAGACCGTGGTGTGCGAGCGGCCCGTCGGCACCTTCACGAGGGAGCTGTTCTTGGGCGAGAACCTCGACACCGAGAAGATCGCCGCCTCCTACGAGGACGGCGTGCTGCGGCTGAAGATCCCCGTCGCCGAGCAGGCCAAGGCAAGGCGCATCGAAGTGAGCACGCCGGAGAAGGAGAAGAAGCAAGCCATCACGACGGTGAGCGCCGGTTGACCGAACGCCTCGCTCGGGAGCTGCGATGAGCCGGCGTGATCTCACCGCGCTGCCCGACCTGCTGAGCGAGACGTCCCGGGCAGGTCCCGTCCGAAGCCGCAGGCCCGTCTACGTGGACCGGCTCCCACCGTGCAACGCTGCATGCCCGGCGGGGGAGAACATCCAGGCCTGGCTGGCCGAGGTCGAGGCAGGGCGCCCGGAGGAGGCGTGGCGGGTGCTCGTCGCCGACAACCCGCTGCCGGCCGTGCACGGCCGCGTCTGCTACCACCCCTGCGAGAGCTCGTGCAACCGCGCCGAGCTGGACGAGGCAGTGTCGATCCACGCGGTGGAGCGGTTCCTGGGCGACCTGGCCCTCGAGCAGGGATGGGCGTTCGAGCGGGCGCCGGTCCGCAGCGCCAAGCGGGTCCTCGTCGTGGGCGCCGGGCCGAGCGGGTTGTCGGCCGCCTACCACCTGGCGCGGCGCGGCCACGACGTCGAGATCCGCGACCGCGGGGCGGAGCCGGGGGGGATGATGCGCTACGGCATCCCCGCCTACCGCCTGCCTCGCGACGTGCTGTCCGCCGAGATGGAGCGGATCGCCGCGCTCGGGGTGACGATCACCCTCGACCACCACGTCGAGGACCTCGAGGCCGAACGGGAAGAGGGGCGGTTCGACGCCGTGTTCGTCGCGGTGGGCGCGCACCTCTCCAAGCGGGTCGACATCCCCGCGACCGACGCGACCCGGATCGTCGACGCCGTCGGGTTCCTCGAGCGGGTCGCGGCCGGCGAGCGGCCGGCGATCGGGCGCCGCGTGGCGGTGTACGGCGGCGGCAACACCGCCATGGACGCGGCGCGCACGGCGCGCCGGCTGGGCGCAGAGGAGACCCTCATCGTCTACCGGCGCACGCGCGCCCAGATGCCGGCCCACGAGGAGGAGGCCGAGGAGGCCGAGGCCGAGGGCGTGCGGATCAACTGGCTGCGCACCATCAGCGCGTTCGAGGGGCCGGAGCTGAGGGTCGAGGTGATGGAGCTCGACGACCACGGGGTGCCCCATCCGACCGGACGCTTCGAGACGCTCCCGGCCGACAGCCTGATCCTCGCCGTCGGCCAGGACGCCGACACCGACTTCCTCCGAGCGGTGCCCGGGGTGGAGCTCTCCCCCGACGGCACCGTCGAGGTCTCGGCGACGATGATGACCGGCTGCCCGGGCGTCTTCGCCGGCGGCGACATGGTCCCCGCCGAACGCACGGTGACCGTCGGGGTGGGTCACGGGAAGAAGGCCGCCCGGAACATCGATGCCTGGCTCTCGGGCGCCGAAGCCCCCACCGGCCCCCGCCACGACCTGGCCACCTTCGAGGGGCTGCACCTGTGGTACTTCGGCGACTTCTCCCGCCGGCGACAGCCGGAGCTCGCGCCGAGCGAGCGGGTGGCGGACTTCTCCGAGGTTCGGGGGGGTCTCACCGCCCGAGAGGCCGTCTACGAGGCGGCCCGGTGCCTGTCGTGCGGGAACTGCTTCGAGTGCGACGGCTGCCTCGGCGCGTGCCCGGAGGACGCGGTGATCAAGCTCGGGGTCGGCCAGCGCTACCGGTTCGACTACGAGCGCTGCACGGGGTGCGCGGCCTGCTTCGAGCAGTGCCCGGTCCACGCGATCGAGATGGTCCCCGAGGCTGGACCTGCGGGAGAGGGTGCCTGATGCCTGCGGCGGGGGAGAAGCGGCGCGCGACGGTCGACGGCAACGAGGCGGCGGTGTCGGTCGCGTACCGCATGAGCGAGGTCTGCGCCATCTTCCCCATCACGCCGGCGTCGCCGATGGCCGAGCTGGCCGACGAGTGGTCGGCGCGGGGCCGACGCAATGTCTACGGCGCCGTCCCGGTGGTGGTGGAGATGCAGAGCGAGGCTGGTGCCGCCGGCGCGCTCCACGGTGCCCTGCAGGCAGGCGCGCTCTCGACGACGTTCACCGCCTCCCAAGGGCTCCTGCTCATGATCCCCGACATGTACAAGATCGCAGGCGAGCTCACGCCGGCGGTGTTCCACGTGGCGTCGCGCGCGCTCGCGGCCCAGGGCCTGTCGATCTTCGGGGACCACCAGGACGTGATGGCGGTGCGCCAGACCGGCTTCGCCCTGCTCTCGTCGTCGTGCGTGCAAGAGGCGCACGACCTCGCCGCGGTGGCCCAGGCCACCACGCTCGCGGCGCGCATCCCCTTCGTCCACTTCTTCGACGGGTTCCGCACCAGTCACGAGCTCAACACGATCGAGCTGCTCTCCGACGCCGATCTCCTCGCCCTGGCGCCCACCGAGCTCGTCCGAGCCCACCGCGCCAGGGCGATGTCCCCGGAGCACGCGTTCGTGCGGGGGACCTCGCAGAACCCCGACGTCTACTTCCAGGCCCGAGAGACGGTGAACCCGTTCTACGCGCGGGTCCCCGAGCTCGTGGAGCAGTCCATGGCGGCCCTGGCGGAGCGCACCGGCCGGCGCTACGGGCTCGTCGACTACGCCGGGCATCCCGAGGCCGAACGGGTGGTGGTGGCCATGGGCTCGGGCGCGGAGACCGCCCGCGAGACGGTCGCCCGCCTCGCCGAGCGCGGCGAGAGGGTGGGCGCGCTCACGATCCGCCTGTACCGGCCCTTCCCCATGGACGCGCTCCTCGGAGCGCTGCCGGCATCGGTCCGTCAGGTCGCGGTCCTGGACCGGACCAAGGAGCCCGGGTCCTTCGGCGAGCCCTTGTTCCTCGACGTGCTCGGTGCCCTGGCCGAGGGGCACGCGCTCGGCCGCCGGGACGCCATGCCGCTCGTGACGGGCGGGCGGTACGGGCTGAGCTCGAAGGAGCTCACCCCCGCGATGGTCGCCGGCGTGCTCGACGAGCTCGCCCGCCCTCGTCCCCGGCAGCGCTTCACGGTCGGCATCGACGACGACGTGTCGGGCACGAGCCTGGCCAGCGGCGAACCGGTCGACATCGAGCCGCCGGGGACGCTCCGGGCGGTCTTCTTCGGGCTGGGGTCGGACGGGACGGTCGGCGCCAACAAGAACACCATCAAGATCCTCGGTGACGAGCAGCGCTACGCCCAGGGGTACTTCGTCTACGACTCGAAGAAGTCCGGGTCCGAGACCGTCTCGCACCTGCGGTTCGGCCCCGAGCCGATCAAGGCGCCGTACCTGGTCGACCAGGCCGGGTTCGTCGGCTGCCACCAATTCGGCCTCCTCGAGCGCGACGAGGTGCTTGCCCGCGCGGCTCCGGGCGCCACCTTGCTGCTCAACTGCCCGTACCCCGCCGCGGAGGTCTGGGACCACCTGACCCGGCCTGTGCAGGCCCAGATCCTCGACAAGGGCATCTCGCTGTACGTGATCGACGCTGCCGACATCGCTCGGGAGCTCGGCCTCGGGGGTCGGGTCAACACCGTCCTGCAAACGTGCTTCTTCGCCATCTCGGGCGTGCTCGACCCGGCGACGGCGGTCACGCGCATCAAAGAGGCGATCGAGAAGACCTACGGCCGGCGCGGGAAGGCGGTGGTCGAGGCCAACCTCGCGGCGGTCGACCGGGCGCTCGAGCGTCTCGAGCGCGTCGAGCTGCCGGCCGAGGTCACCTCCGTGGCGGAACCGCCGCCGCTCGTGCCGCCCCACGCCCCGGAGTTCGTGCGCGACGTCACCGCGGTCATGATGGCCGGGCACGGCGACGAGCTCCCGGTGAGCGCGCTGCCGGCCGACGGCACCTGGCCGAGCGGCACCGCCGCCTACGAGAAGCGCAACGTCTCGGACCTCGTGGCCGAATGGGACCCGGACCTGTGCATCCAGTGCGGCAACTGCAGCTTCGTGTGCCCCCACAGCGTGATCCGCTCCACGTACGTCGACGCGTCGTCGCTCGACCAGGCGCCGCCCGGCTTCCCCTCTGCGCCGCTCGTCGCGCGGGGGCTGCCCGGGACGGTGTTCTCGCTCCAGGTCTACGTCGAGGACTGCACCGGCTGCGCGCTCTGCGTCGAGGCCTGCCCGGTCACGTCGCCGACCGATCCGTCGCATAGGGCGATCAACCTCGCCTGGCGCGAACCGCTGGTGGGCGCAGCGCGAGCGCACGTCGCGTACTTCGAGTCCCTCCCTGCCCCAGCGCGTCCACGAGTGGACTTCGGCACCGTCCGGGGCACGCAGTTCCTCACCCCGCTGTTCGAGTTCTCGGGCGCCTGCGCGGGCTGCGGGGAGACCCCCTACCTGAAGCTGCTCTCCCAGCTGTTCGGCGACCGGGCGATGATCGCCAACGCGACGGGCTGCTCGTCCATCTACGGCGGCAACCTCCCCACCACGCCGTGGGCAGCGACCCCCGAAGGGCGCGGCCCGGCATGGTCCAACTCGCTGTTCGAGGACAACGCCGAGTTCGGGCTGGGCTTCCGCCTGGCCGCCGACCAGCACCTCGCGCTCGCGCGCCAGCGCCTTGGCGAGCTCGCCGACCTCGTCGGTGCCGACCTCGTCGACGAGATCCTCGCCGCGCCCCAGCGCACCGAGTCCGAGCTCGAGGACCAGCGCCGGCGCCTCGCCGTGCTGCGCCAACGCCTCGGGAGCGCCGAGCGACCCGACGCCGCCGACCTCGCCAGCGTCGTCGACCACCTGCTGCGCCGCAGCGTCTGGATCGTGGGCGGCGACGGGTGGGCCTACGACATCGGCGCGGGCGGCCTCGACCACGTGCTCGCGAGCGGTCGTGACGTGAACGTGCTCGTGCTCGACACCGAGGTGTACTCCAACACGGGCGGCCAGGCGTCGAAGGCCACGCCGCTCGGTGCGGTCGCGAAATTCGCGGCAGCAGGCAAGCGCACGGAGAAGAAGGACCTCGCGCTGCAGGCCATCGCGTACGGCGACGTCTACGTGGCCCGCGTGGCGATGGGGGCCGACCCGCAGCAGACGCTGCGGGCCTTCCGGGAGGCGGAGGCCTACGACGGCCCCTCCCTCGTCATTGCCTACTGCCACTGCATCGCGCATGGCATCGAGATGCGCGACGGGCTCGCCCAACAGTACCGGGCGGTGGCGAGCGGGTACTGGCCGCTTGTCCGCTACGACCCGGTGCTCCGGGCCGCAGGGGCGAACCCGTTCCTCCTCGACTCGCCGAGACCCCGCATCCCGCTTGCCGAGTACACGGGACGCGAGCTGCGGTACTCGATGCTCGCCCGCTCTCGTCCCGCCGACGCCGAGCGCCTCGCCAGCCTGGAGCAGGCGGCGGTCGACCAGCGGTGGGACACCTACGAGGAGATGGCGACCCGGCCTGCCGGTCGCTTCCCGGCGGACGCCCGCAAGGAGCCCTGATGGACCTCTCTGCTCGATACTTGGGCCTGTCGCTCGCCAACCCGGTGGTCGCTTCCGCCTCGCCCTTGTCCCACACGGTCGAAGGCGTGCGCCGGCTGGCCCGCGGCGGGGTCGGGGCGGTCGTGCTGCACTCGCTGTTCGAAGAGGAGCTCGACGAGGAGACCGAGCGTCAGGCGCGCCTGGTCGAGGCAGGGACCGAGAGCTTTGCCGAGTCGCTCACCTACTTCCCCGACGTGCCCGATGCCGACAGGGGCGCCGCGTACTACCTGAGCCTCCTCGAGCGCGCCGCGGTCGCTGTGGAGATCCCTGTGATCGCTTCGCTGAACGGGGCGACGCCGGGGGGGTGGACGAGCTACGCGCGCCAGATGCAAGAGGCTGGTGCGGCGGCGCTGGAGCTGAACCTGTACGCCTCGCCGGCGGCCCCCGGCACGCCGGGGCGCGAGATCGAGGCGCGCCACGTGGACATCCTCGAGCGGGTGAAGGCTGCCGTGTCGGTGCCAGTGGCGGTGAAGCTCTCGCCCTACTACACCTCGGTCGGCGAGATGGCGCTGCGGCTGAGCGACGCCGGCGCGGACGGCCTCGTGCTCTTCAACCGCTTCTTGCATCCTGACGTGGATCCCGGAGGCGTCGCGGCCGTGCCGTCCCTCGGGCTCTCGCACCCCCACGAGGGTCGGCTCCCGCGGGCGTGGATCGCCCTGTTGCGCCGGCACCTTGCCATCGACCTCGCAGGGTCGACGGGCGTCGAGGGGCCCGAGGACGTCGTCCGGTACCTGCTCGCCGGCGCGGACGTCGTCATGACCACCTCCGCGCTGCTCCGCCACGGCCCCGAGCATGCCCACGTCCTGGTCGAAGGCCTGGCGAAGTGGATGGCGGGCAGGGGCTTCGAGCGCCTTGGCGAGCTGCGCGGCCTCGTCGCCATCCCCGACGGCGACGACGCGGCGGCCCACGAGCGCGGCGCCTACGTCTCGGCGCTGCGTGAGGCGAACGCGAGCCTGCAAGGACCCTGGTGAGCCGGCCCCGCGCAGCCCGAGGGCGCGCGGCCCTCCCGTAACGAGACCTCGACAAGGAGGCACCATGACCACCACCCCCCGCTACGTCAGGTTCTTCGAGACGTTCGGCATCGACGACGTGCCATCGGTCGGCGGCAAGAACGCGTCGCTCGGCGAGATGTACCGCGAGCTGTCGCCCAAGGGCGTCCGGGTGCCCAACGGCTTCGCCATCACCGCGGAGGCCTACCGCGCCATGCTCGACGCGTCGGGCGCCACCGCCGCGCTGCACGAGGCGCTCGACGGGCTCGACCCGAGCGACGTCGACGACCTGGCCCGGCGCGCCCGGAAGGCTCGGGAGATCGTCTACGGCGCAGGCGTGCCCGCCGAGGTCGAGGCCGAGATCCTCGCCGGCTACCGGCAGCTCCAGACCCAGTACGGCGAGGACGTCCGCCTGGCGGTGCGGTCCTCCGCGACGGCCGAGGATCTCCCGACCGCCAGCTTCGCCGGTCAGCAGGACACCTTCTTGAACATCCGCGGGGACCAGCACCTGCTCGAGGCCTGCCGGCGGTGCTACGCCAGCCTCTTCACCGACCGGGCGGTGCACTACCGCGTGGACGAGGGCTTCGACCACTTCAAGGTCGCCCTGTCGATCGGGGTGATGAAGATGGTCCGCTCGGATCTCGCGTCCTCGGGCGTGATGTTCACCTTGGACACCGAGTCGGGCTTTCGTGACGTCGTGTTCGTCACCGGCTCGTGGGGGCTCGGGGAGAACGTGGTGCAGGGGGCGGTCGACCCCGACGAGTTCTATGTGCACAAGCCCACCTTCGAAGCCGGCAAGCGCGCCGTGCTCCGCCGGATGCTCGGGGACAAGGCGGTGAAGATGATCTTCTCCGAGGGCGGGACCACCCACACCACCCGCAACGTCCCGACGCCCAAGGCGGATCGCGTGCGCTACTGCCTGGCGGACGCCGACGTCCTCGAGCTCGCCGGCGCGGCGATCGCCATCGAGCGCCACTACGGCCGGCCCATGGACATGGAGTGGGCCAAGGACGGGCTCGACGGCAAGCTCTACGTCGTCCAGGCCCGTCCCGAGACGGTCGCCTCCCAGCGCCACACG
>JAJZVL010000016.1 GCA_021845725.1 Actinomycetes bacterium
CGAAGGTCGCGAGCATGATCTCAGGTCTCCCGAACTCGAGATGAACGGCCAGCCTATCGGCATCATGCTCCGCCGGCACGCCGTACCGGGAGGCCGCGCCGGGAGGCCGCGCCGGTAGGCCGCGCCGGTAGGCCGCGCCGGTATGGGGCAACTGGAGATCACCTTGGCGTAACTACCCTGATGTCACTTGGTGGGCTACGATGGGAAACGTCGGACGATCGCACGGGAGGGCCCGATGACCGGGACGGATACCGAACGGGACGGCACCGAGCAGGGGAGCGGTGAGGGGTACCGTGGTCCGACGGTCTGCAAGCTGATCGGCATCACCTACCGCCAGCTGGACTACTGGGCGCGTACGGGCCTGCTGCGTCCCTCCGTCGCGGACGCGCGGGGCAGCGGCAGCAAGCGGCTCTACTCCTACCGGGACCTCGTCGAGCTGAAGGTGATCAAGCAGCTGCTCGACGCCGGCGTCTCGCTGCAGTCCGCCCGCAGGGCCGTCGACTGCCTGCGCCAGAACCTCGGCGTGGACCTCGCGTCCGCCAAGCTGGTGCTGACCGAGGGGCGCTCGGTCCTCGCGCAGACGAACGGGGAGGTCGTCGACCTGCTCGCGGGCGGCCAGGGGGTGTTCAACATCGTGCCCCTTTCCGGGGTCGTCGGCGAGCTCGACGCCGCGATCGTGGAGCTCGGCGACCGGCGCGACCCGTCACTGCCCCTCGGCTGGGAGACGGATGGGCGCCGAGTGACCGCCCCGGGTGGCCGTGCCGAGGGATCGCCGACGGTGAGCCGCGTCCTGTGAGCCGTCGCGACTGCGCGGACGCGGGCGCGTCGTCGTGGCGCGACGAGCGGCTCGACACCTGTCGGCGCCGTCACCCCTCGGCGACGCCAGCGGCACGGATCCGCTTCGCGCACCCCTCCGAGCGGGTGTTCGCCGCGTTGCTGGACCTCTACGGCATCCGATGGGAGTACGAGCCCGTCGAGTTCACGCTGCGCTGGGACGAGCAGGGCACCCCGGCAGGTGGCTTCCGGCCCGACTTCTTGCTCCCGGATCTCGGATGCTTCGTCGAGCTCACGACCGCGGACCAGCGGCTGGTCACGCGCAAGAACGCGAAGGTCCGGCGGATGCGAGAGCTCTATCCCGAGGTCGAGGTCCTGGTGCTCTACCAGCGCGACTACCTCGAGTTGCTGGCGCGGCACGGTTTGGACCCCGCGTGCGCCGGCGCCGCGTGAGCGCGTGCGCTGCCGGCAAGGCGGTCGGCGAGGGCGAGGCCCAGACGTAGGCTGCACCCGATGAGCTCGACGCACGGCGCGCTCCGCCGGACGCCCCTCTATGACGCGCACCGGTCACTCGGCGCGAAGCTCGTCGAGTTCGGCGGGTGGGAGATGCCCCTCGCGTACCCATCAGGGACCGTGGCCGAGCACCGTGCCTGCCGGACGGCCGCCGTCGTGTTCGACGTGAGCCATCTCGGGACCGTCCGCGTGGAGGGGCCGAGCGCGTTCGAGCTCCTGCAGCAGACGCTCACGAACGACCTCTTGAAGATCGCACCCGGTCGTGCGCAGTACACCCACCTCCTCGAGGAGGACGGCTCCGTGGCTGACGACATCATCGTGTGGTGGGTCGCCGCGCAGGTCTTCGACGTGATGCCCAATGCGTCGAACACGTCACGGGTGCTCGCAGCGCTCGGGGGCACCGACACCACTGCGCAGCGCGCGGTCGTCGCCGTCCAGGGCCCACGGGCGCGTGAGCGCCTCGCCGAGGTCGCACCACAGGCGGCGGCGGTCCCGAGGTTCTGCGTGGCGCCCTTCGAGTGGAAGGGCGCTCCGTGCACCGCGGCGGGGACCGGCTACACCGGCGAGGACGGCGTCGAGTGCGCCGTCCCTGCGGACGTCGCCCCGGGGTTCTTCGCCGCGGTGCTCGACGCGGGAGTGGTCCCTGCCGGGCTCGGCGCACGTGACACGCTGCGGCTCGAAGCGGGGCTCCCGCTCCACGGTCACGAGCTCGGGCCTGGCATCACGCCGTTACAGGCTGGCCTCGGCTGGGTCGTCGGTTGGGCCAAGGGCGAGTTCAGGGGCCGCGCAGCGCTCGAGCGAGAGCGTGCGGCCGGACCGCGCCGCATGCTGCGTGGTCTCGTCGCCGACGGTCGCCAGCCGCCACGAGACGGCGCTCCGGTCACGTCCGGGACGGCGCGCGTCGGAACCGTGACGAGCGGGAACTTCTCGCCGATGCTCGAGCGCGGGATCGCGCTCGCCTTCATCGACACCGCGGCCGGGATCCTCGACGGCGCTCGGGCCGTCGCTGTGGTGCGCGGCCGGGAGGTGCCCGTCACCGTCGGCAGCACGCGCTTCTGGCCGCCTCCCCGAGGGGCCCGCTGATGCCCGACTACCTCCCGCACACCGAGGCCGACATCGCCACCATGCTGGCGTTCCTCGGGCTGTCGGATGTCGACGAGCTGTTCTCCGCGGTGCCGCAGGCGCTGCGGCTCGCCGGTGGCCTCGACCTGGCGGACGGCGAGCCCGAGCCCGACGTGCTCGCGCACATGGGCGCCCTTGCCGGCGCGAACCGGGCGGCGGGCCTGGTGTGCTTCGCGGGGGCAGGGGCCTACGACCACGAGGTGCCCGCGGTCGTCCGAGCGCTGTCCGGGCGCTCGGAGTTCGTGACCGCGTACACGCCCTACCAGCCAGAGGTCGCCCAGGGCGTCCTCCAGGCGGTGTTCGAGTACCAGACGATGGTCGCCAGGCTCTCCGGGCTCCCGGTGGCCAACGCCTCGCTGTACGACGGCGCGAGCGCCCTCGTGGAGGCGGTGAACCTGGGGACGGCCGCGAGCGGCCGGCAGACCGTCTGGGTGTCCTCGGGCGTCCACCCGCACTGGCGGGCGTGCCTGCGCACGTTCTCCGGGGGCTCGGGCCACCGGATCGTAGAGGTCCCGCTCGTCGACGGGTCGAGCGCGTGGCCGCAGGTCCCCGTCCCATCCGGGGAGGGAGAGGCGCCAGGGGTCGTCGTGGTGGCCTACCCGAACTACCTCGGCTGCCTCGAGGACCTCGCCGTCGTGCGCCGCATCGCGGACGCGCACCGAGCGACGATGGTGGTGGCCGCGGACCCCGTCGCCGCGGGGCTCCTGCGCTCGCCTGCGGAGTGGGGCGCGGACGTGGTCGTCGGGGAGGGCCAGGCCTTCGGGATGCCGCTCTCCTTCGGCGGGCCGTACCTCGGGCTGTTCTCCTGCACGTTGGCTCAGGTCCGCCGGCTTCCAGGCCGGCTCGTCGGCGAGACCGTCGACGTTGAGGGCCGCCGCGCGTACGTGACGACGCTCCGAGCGCGTGAGCAGGACATCCGGCGCGAGAAAGCGACGTCCAACGTCTGCACGAACCAGACGCTCATGGCCGTGACGGCAGCCATCCAGCTGGGATGGCTCGGCACGCTGGGATTGGCAGAGGTCGCGCTGCGCTGTGCGAGGGGCACGCGGTACCTGCGCGATGCCGCGCTCGGCATCAGCGGCATCACGCCGCTCACCGGGGACACGCCGGTCGTGCGGGAGATGGCGTTGCGCACGGCGGTTCCGGCGCGCACGGTGATCGACCGCATGGCGGCAGAGGGGTTCCTCGCAGGCGTCGCGCTGGAGGACCTGACCGGCGCGGGCGGAGACGGGTCCGCCGACGCCGACGCCGCGGCGCACGGGCTTCTGGTCACCGTTACCGAGCGCAGGACCCTCGACGAGATCAACGCGTACCTCGCAGCGCTCGACAAGGCCGTGCGGCCATGACGGCCAGGGTCCCCGAGGACGTGCGGCCATGACGGCGGGGGTCCCCGAGGACGGGACGACGGACGGCGGCGTGGCTGGTCGTCGGGCCGCCGGTCGTGGGGCACCCGGAGGTCGGGCGCCCGGAGGTCGGGCATGGAGCGCGCCCCTCATGGGTCGTGCCGAGGAGCCGACGCTCTTCGAGCTCTCCGAGCCGGGGCGTCACAGCTGGCAGCTCCGCACGACGGGCGTGCCGGCGTGGAGCGCCGACGAGCTCGTCCCCGACGCCCACCGCCGGCGCGAGCCGGTGCCGCTCGCGGAGGTGTCCGAGCGGGACCTCGTCGCGCACTTCACCCGCCTCTCGCACCGGCAGTTCTCGGTGGACCTCGGCGCCTACCCGCTCGGGTCGTGCACGATGAAGTACAACCCGAAGGTCTGCGACACGGTGGCCTCGCTGCCGGGGCTGACCGACGTGCACCCCGCCGCCCCCGCCCGGATGAGCCAGGGATGGCTCTCCCTGCTGGTCGAGCTCGAAGAAGCGCTGTGCGCGGTCACCGGCATGGCTGCCGCGACCTTCCAGCCTGCCGCCGGCGCGGCGGGCGAGCTGACGGGGCTGCTGCTCATGCGCGCGTACCATGACGCCCGGGACGACCGGCGCCGGAGGGTGATCATCCCGGACTCGGCCCACGGGACGAACCCCGCTTCGGTCAGGATCGCCGGCTACGAGGTCACCACGGTGCCGTCGGACGGCCGGGGGTGCGTCGACATGGCCGCGCTGCGTTCGGTGCTCGACCGCGATGTCGCCGGGATCATGCTCACGAACCCGAACACGCTGGGGCTCTTCGAAGACGGCATCGAGGAGATCGCGGCTGCCGTCCACGGCGTCGGTGGCCTCCTCTACTACGACGGCGCGAACCTGAACGCGATCCTCGGCGTCGTGCGCCCCGGGGACATGGGGTTCGACATCGTCCACCTGAACCTGCACAAGACCTTCGCCACGCCGCACGGCGGCGGCGGGCCGGGTGCCGGGCCTGTCGCAGTCGCCGAGCACCTCGTGGACTTCCTCCCCGGTCCGCGTCCCGTCCGGCTCGTCCATGGAGCACAGGAGCGGGCGGCGTCGAACGGCACGGGCGCCACCGCCTACGGCTGGGCCATGCCGCCTCGCTCCATCGGGCGTGTGCACTCCTGGCATGGCAACGCCCTGGTGCTCGCTCGCGCGCTCGCCTACATCCGCGTGCACGGCGGCGACGGTCTTCGCCGGGTCTCCGAGCGTGCGGTCCTGAACGCGAACTGGCTGCGCGTCCGGCTCTCTTCCGTCTACGACGTGCCGTTCGACCGACCGTGCATGCACGAGGTCGTACTAGCCGCGTTCACGCTCAGGCGCCGCTACGGCGTGCGAGCCCTTGACGTCGCCAAGCGACTGCTCGAAGAGGGTTTCCATGCCCCGACCGTCTACTTCCCTCTCGTAGTGGACGAGGCGCTCATGGTGGAGCCGACCGAGACCGAGAGCCTCCAGACGCTCGAGGCGCTCGCCGACGCGTTCGAACGCATCGCCGCCGAGGCGAGTGAGCCGGCGGGCGTCGAGGCGGCGCACGCCGCACCCCGCACGACGCCGGTCGGCCGTGTCGACGAGGCGCGTGCCGCACGCATGCTCGTGCCGACCTTCGACGCGCGTGCACACGTAGGCATGCAAGGAGATCGCGAGCAATAAGGACTTCTGGGCAATAAGGACTTCCGGCCCTGGTCGCCTCGTCAGGCGAAACTTACATTGAACGAGTGGATTGCCCGGGACGAGCACGGTATGTGCCAGGACAGTCCGAGACAGCTGACCAGGCCACCGCCGCGATTGTCGGCGCGGTGGGTGCGGTCGCCGACCCGCAGACGGGCGCTGCGCTCGGTGAGCTGCACATGATCCGCAGCGTCGGCGTCGACGAGTCGTCTGTCGAGGTGGAGCTGGCGCTGGCGCCGGCCCAGGTGCACGCACGAGACGCGGTTGCCGACGCGGTCGCCGGTGCGCTCGCCGATGTCGATGGGGTCGAACGGGTCGAGGTGCGCTTCGGGGCGATGACCCCTGATGAAGAACGCGCGGCAGCGGCGGCCCTGCGGGTCCGCCAGCCCGAAGAGCCGCCCTACTTCTCCGACGGTTCCACGAAGGTGATCCTCGTCACCTCGGGGAAAGGGGGAGTCGGTAAGTCGACGGTAGCGGTGAACGTCGCCCAGGCGCTCGCGGCGCAGGGCAAGCAGGTCGGCCTGCTCGATGGCGACGTGTGGGGCTATTCCGTGCCGCGGATGCTCGGCAGTGACGGGGAGCCCGTGGGCATCGGCGACCTGTTACTTCCCGAGCGAGTGCGGGGCATCAAGGCCGTCTCCATCGGCTTCCTCGCTGACGAGGGGTCCCCGGTGGTGTGGCGGGGACCGATGCTCCACGAGGCCATCCAGCAGTTCGTCTCCGGCGTGTACTGGGGAAAGCTCGACACCTTGATCGTCGACCTGCCGCCGGGCACCGGCGATGTGCCGATCTCGCTCGCCAGCCTCATCCCCGGAGCCAACGTGGTCGTCGTCACGACCCCGCAGGAGGTCGCCTCTCGGGTGGCCGAGCGGGCGGGCCGCATGGCCACCCGGGCCAAGCTGCGTCTGATCGGGGTCGTGGAGAACATGTCGGGGTTCGTCTGCTCGCACTGCGGGACGCCCACGGAGATCTTCGGCGAATCGGGAGGGCAGTCGATCGCCGACGCGCTCGGTGTGCCACTGCTCGGCCGGGTGCCGGTCTCCGCGTGTCTTCGCAGCGGTGCAGACGGGGGACGGCCGATCTTCGCCGAGGACCCTGACGATCCGGCTGCCCGAGCGCTCCAGGCCATCAGCGTCGAGATCGACCGCAGGGCGCGGGCGATCGTTCGCAGGCGGATCCCCCTGCCGCTCTTCGACAGCATGCAGCAGGAGCACCTGATGGAACGACCCGCCGCGACGGCACCGAATGGAGGAGAGCGCTCATGACGGCCCCCGAGACGTCCAGCTTCGACCGGGCACCCGGCTCCCAGACGACCTTCCTGGGCAAGAGCATCTCGCGCCGGGTCTTCCTTGAAGGCACGGCGGCCGTGGGCGGCGGAGCCGTCGTCGCCTCGCACCTCGGGCTCGCCGGCGGGTTGTCGAAGAAGCCCGTCGTGAAGGCGCTCACCGCCGCCTCGACCTCGTCGACCGCGGGCAACGTCGTGCGGGTGAAAGAGCAGGTGTTCAACGACGTGTGCTCTCCCAACTGCTGGCAGGCGTGTCGGATCGAATCCCACGTCCGCACAGGCCGGCTTACGAAGACCGCGATGGAGCCATTTCCAGAGGCCCGCTACAACCGGATCTGCCTTCGCGGTCTTTCGCACACGCAGTGGGTCTACAGCCCTGCCCGGATCAAGTTCCCGATGAAGCGGGTCGGTCCACGTGGCTCGGGCAAGTGGAAGCGAATCAGCTGGGACGAAGCGACCACCACGATCGCCGACTCAATGAAAAGCATCCGCGATCGCTATGGCTCGAAAGCGTTTGCCATGTGGCGGGGATTCGGAAACTACGGCGTCGTCGCCGGGTACGCATCCCAGACCCTGGCGAACGCCTATCAGGCGACCGCGCTAGAGATGATCGAACCGACCTGGGGAATCGACGTTGCTGTGTCTCTCGGGGTAAGTCAAGTTGGGCTCTCAAATGCAAACAACGAGTCTCTCGACATGTCCAACGCCGAGCTGCTCATCGTGTGGGGCAACAATCTGACCGAAGCCCAGGTGCAGGAGTGGCACTTCGTCGCCGACGCGCTCGACAGAGGCGCGTCACTGGTGGTGATCGATCCGAATTTCTCGATCACCGCGTCCAAGGCCACCAAGTGGATCCCACTCCGTCCCGGTTCAGATCCCGCGTTCGGACTCTCACTGATCAACGTGATCATCACTGAAAAGCTTTACGACGAAGCGTTCATCACTGCCCATACGACGCTGCCGTTCTTGGTGCGAGAGGACAATGGCATGTTCCTTCGGACAAGCGCGGGCACGAACATCATGGCGTGGGACCGAACGAGCGGATCTGCGCTGCCCGCGGCCCAGGTCACTGCGCCAGAATTGACCGGAACGTTCGACGTGAACGGCGTGACGGTCCGGCCTGCGTTCCAGCTCCTGGCAGACCGGGTTGCTGACTGGACACCTGAACAGGCCCAGTCTACTACCGAAGTGAGTCCTGAGGATGTTCGCTGGCTGGCCCGTAGCTACGCGTCGACGAAGAAATCATTCATCTTTGCGAGCATGGGAATCGATCGCTGGTGGAACGGTGACCAGAACGGTCGAGTCATTGCAACGCTCGGTTCGCTCACGCACAATTTCGGGCGCTCAGGAGCGGCAATAGGGTGCCAAGGGGGAGGTGCATATCTGGGAATGCCCTTGTCACCGGGCCAACCTGGTCCTACGGTCTCGGCAGTGCCGACCTCCGCCTATCCCCTGCCCCCTTGGTATGCCTATGACGCAATCGAGCGCGGCAAGACCAAAATGCTCGTTCCTCTTGATGGCAAGCATCCGACAAAGGGTGTGACGAAAGACATGATCGATGTGGACTGGCCGATCAAAGCGGTGTGGTTCATGAGTGGAAATCCACTGAGTAACATGCAGGATTCGCGTCGGCTCCTGGAATTAGTGAAAGACGAATCAAAACTCGAGTTAGTTGTCGCATTTGATTCTATGCCTACTGATACGGTCCGATATGCAGACATTGTCCTTCCTAGTGCCCATTGGCTGGAGGGCGATGATGTGATCGCGGGTTTTACGCACCCATATATAATGCGTCGTGAGAAGGCGGTGGAGGCCCCAGGTGAGGCAAAATCAGATTATGAGGCGTTCGGCCTGGTTGCGGATAAGTTGGGGTTCGGTCATTACTACGCGCTCACGGCGCGGGAATTGGCAAACTCATATGTCAAAGCGGCTGCGCTCGAGCTGGGTAGTGAGGGTGAGACATTGTATGAGCAGTACGATGCTACTGGGGTCGTGAGGTTTTCACGACCCGTCTATATCGGCGCTACCACCCCGGCCTTTACAACTCCGACCGGGCGTCTAGAGATCTACTCTGAGCGAGTGCTCGTAAATTATCCGCCACAAGGCTTCATTCCGGTCGGCACAGGCGTTGACCCGCTGCCGCGGTGGGAGCCTCCTGCGCAGGCATGGCCGACGAACCCCCTGCACAAGAAGTACCCACTCGCCTACATGCAAGAGCATTCTCGATGGAGGGTCCATACGACGTTTTTCGATCAGCCATGGCTGCGGGAGGTGAATCCGCAGCCGTACGTTGATATCGCATTGGAAGACGCGCGGCGGCGTGGCATACGACAGGGGGATTACGTAGAGCTGTTCAATGATTATGGAACTACGGTGGCGGTGGCCCGCGTCTCTGGGAAAATGCGCCCAGGCCAGGTGAATCTTCCCAAGGGGTGGCAACGCTTTCAGACGCGGAACGACACTGGCTACTCAGACATCACGAACCTATGGATCAATCCGATCACTTCGAACGGTTCCTATTTCGACAACCTGGTCGAAGTCCGAAAGGTGGAAGGCTGAGATGGAGACGACGGATCTCACCTACCCGGCCAATCCTTACGGCCGTCACGAAGAGACCCCCTATCCGAAGGCCCGGTGGGGGATGGTCATCGACCAGGATCGTTGCATCGGATGCTGGAGCTGCTCCGTCGCGTGCAAGTCCAACAACAACGAGCCGCTCGGACTGTGGTGGAACCGGATCCTGACCGTTCACGAGGACCCGACGGGTATGGACGTCACGGCTACCGGCGGTATCGACGAGCCCGTGGGGGAGTACCCGAACCTGTCGCTCGCCTACATGCCGGTGAATTGCTTCCATTGCGACAATCCGCCATGCACGGAGGTGTGCCCTACGGCCGCGACCTACAAGCGCGAGGACGGGATCGTGATGATGGACTGGGAACGGTGCATCGGCTGTCGGTACTGCATGATCGCCTGTCCATACAACATGCGGGTGTTCAACTGGAGCGTGCCCGAGCAGGTTCCGGCGAATGAGAGCATCGATACCGGGGACGTCTACCACGTGGGCTCGCCTGCCAAGCCGCCTCGACCCAAGGGCGTCGTGGAGAAGTGCGACTTCTGCTACCAACGGGTGGACAATGGCATGCAGCCGTTCTGCATCGAGGTCTGCCCGGCACGGGCAAGGTTCTTCGGGGACCTGAACGACCCTGAGAGCGAGGTGTCGCTCCTCGTGCGCCACGCCGCGGTCAGCCAGGTCCGGCCGGACCTGGGGACGGACCCGAAGGTCTACTACATCCCCCCGAAGACGAGAGGAAACGGCGGATCGCAGACGCCGATCGCCCCGCTCTTCGTCAATCCGACACGCCGCTACCTGTCCGGCACGGTGGTGGACTGATGGCCGCCATCCGAAGAGGCCCCGGCGTCCGTACCGACGCCGAGAAGACATCGACGTCCCCGACGAGCCAGCCGAAGGCCACGAGGAGGCTGCCATGACGACTGCCGCACATGAACCACGCTCGCGCCGGCCCATGCTCACCTGGGGGCGGCTCAGCGTCGCGGCCCTCCTGGCCATCGTGGTCTACGGGGGGTGGGCGTACAGCTACGAGATCTCGAACGGCCTCGGCGTGACCGCGATGCGCGACGTGCAGATCTGGGGTCTCTACATCATCGCCTTCATGTTCTTCGTGGGCGCGTCCGCCGGAGGCATGATCGTCGCGTCGGTGGGCACCATCTTCCACGTCCGCAAGGTCGAGCACCTCTCGCGCTACGCCATCTTGGTGAGCCTGGTGACGATCACGATCGCGGGCCTGCTCATCTTCCCCGACCTGGGCGAGCCACAGCGTTTCTGGCACATGTTCGTCTTCGCCAACTGGTCCTCGCCCATGATCTGGGACGTCATCGTCGTCCTCTTCTACGGGGCGTTCAACCTTGCCTATCTCTGGGTCCACATGCGCAGCGACCTGGCGGCGCGACACAGCTGGTTGGCGTTCGGGTTCACGCGCAACGACGAGAAGGCCCTGCGCCGCGATCGGCGCCTCATCGTCGCCGGCGCGTACTTCGCCCTCCCGCTCGCCTTCGGGCTGCACTCGATCACCGCGTGGATCATCGGAACCCAGCCCGCACACCCCTACTGGTACTCGACGGTGATGGCGCCGTGGTTCGTCGCCTCGGCCATCGTGTCGGGCATCGCGCTGGTGCTGGTCACCCTCATCGTCCTGGAGCGGCTCGGCAGGGTCGAGATCGGCTCTGACGCCCTCCGGTGGCTGTCAGGGTTCCTCGCCGTGTCGATCGCTCTGGAGCTGTTCCTCATCATCGCCGACGTCGTCACGATCAGCGCCGGCCGAGTGCCTGGCGACTGGGACGCGCTGGCACAGATGGCCCTCGGCTCCTACGCCTGGGTCTTCTGGGGGGAGATCGGGACTGCGGCCGCCGGGCTCGCGTTGGTGATCGCGCCCTGGGGCAGGTCCAGATGGCGTGTTGCCGCGGGTGCCTCAGCGCTGGTCCTCGTGAGCACGGCCTTCATGCGGACCCAGCTCATGCTCGGTGGCCTGCGCTACCCGAACCTCGGTTACCCACCTGGCATCTCGCTCGGCACTCCGCAGCAGCTCACCACCGGCGGCGCCGTCACGTCGGGGGTGTCGCCCTTCCTGCCGACGCGGTCCTCCTTCGTGCAGCTCGGCCACTACGGGCCGACCTGGCTCGAATGGTCGATCGTCATCGCCTTCTGCGCCCTGTGGGCACTGCTCGTCATCGTCGGTCTGCGGTTCTTGCCGATGCAACCGTCGGCCGCTGCCCCCGACAGCCCGCTCTCGGATCCTGGTGCCGCGCCTGCGAGTGCCCCCGCGTCGATGCGAGGGGCCGGGGCGGGGATACCGGCGCCGGGCCTCAGCATGAGCCGGGTCGACAACGTGCTGCCAGCCACAGCGCGATTGTCTGCGGGTCCCGGTGCAGACGGCCGGCAGAGATCGCCGGGCACGTGGTGAGCGGGCGCGGGGTGAGCGAGCGCGAGGTGAGCGAGCCGGCCGCGGCCCCGGGAGACGGGGAGACGCCGGCTGGGCTACGCCAGGCGTGGGAGCTCCTCGCGGAGGCCGCTCGTCGACGGGCGATGGCGTGGCGGCGGCTCTCCGAGGCCTTCTACGGACCGGACGAAGACTGGGTGGACCAGCTCGTCTCCGGTGGCGTCGAGGCCGACCTTCGCTGGGCAACGTCGTGGCTCGACGCCAACCGGGAGCTCTACGACCCGGCGCTGCTCGCATTGCATCGCTATGTCGAGCTACGTGCCGGAGCGGACGCGCAGGCTGTCCTGGAGGAGCTGGCGGTCGACCACGCCAGGCTGTTCGTCGGACCGGAGAACCCGCCGGCGTCGCCGTACGAGTCGGTGTGGACCGACGTGGACCCGATGAGCGGGAAGCCCATCATCAACGCCCCTTCCACCATCGCCGTCGTCGAGGCCTACAAGGAGCACGGGCTCTCCCAGAGCCCCGATCATCTGGACCTCCCCGATCACGTCGCGACCGAGGCCGAGCTCTTGTGCTTCCTCTGCGAGCGCGAGGCTGCAGCCTGGAGCGAGGGCGAGCCCGACCGGGCCAAGGATCTGCGTGCCGCCGAACAGCGGTTCATCACCGCGCACCTCGGGCGGTTCGCCCCTGAGCTCTGCGCGGCGATCGACGCCCACGGCCGTGAGACCTGCTACGCCGCGTTCGCCAGCTTCCTCCTCGCCCATCTGACCATCGAGTCGGGCACGCCCTATCTCGACGTCGTCGGCTCGATCTGGAGCTCGCCGGGCCGCAAGGCCTAGCCGGTATGGGACTGTTCCGGCGCCCGAGCTGGTCGCCGGTCGCCGACGGCCCGACCGGGGTGGCCCGTGTTCGCCACGGGCGCGCGACGGTCGTGGTGTGCGGGGACCGGCTCGACGGCCCGGCCCGAGCTGCGCTGGCCAGCTCCGCCGGAACGGCCGTGGGCACAGCCATTGGCAGGGCCGCTCGCCCGGTATCCGGAGAACCGGAGACGGGGACCCCCGCCCAGGTCGTGGTCATCGAGCAGCTGTGCGCGCACCCCGAGCGGCTCGGCACCTTCTACGAGAAGTACCGCCCGCAGGCACTGGTCGTCGCCGCCTGCGCGTTGGGGGCATCTCGCGCCGCGGCGGACGAGGCGGTCGGCGCCGGCGCCGACGCCGGTCGTGTGCTCGCCAGGTCGCTGGCAGCGGCGCTCCGACGCAGCGGTCCACAGCGCGCGCTCGTGGTCGCCGCGTCGTGCCGAGCCTGGTCGTGCCGGGCGCGCGTGCTCGCGGGTGCACCCCTGGCCGGGCACCGGCCCTGGCGATCCGGAGAGCAGCTCGATCGTCGGAGCCTGCTTGGCGCGTGGCGCGGGCAGCCGTCGACCAGCGCGCGCGTCGACCAGGGGCTCTGCGCTGGTGCGGACCGATGCGGACGCTGCATCCAAGACTGCCCGAGCGGTGCGATCACCGTGAAGGGGGGGGTGCCCGAGGTCGATCCTCTCGAGTGCGTCTCTTGTGGCCGGTGCGTCGCGACCTGCCCGTCGCACGCCATCTCCATGCCAGGCGCAGATCTCGACGGGCTCGCGGCAGAGCTCGAAGGCCTGCTGGCAGAGGGTCTCCGCGACATCTCGGTCGCCTGCGAGCGCGGCGGCATGGACCGGGAGCGCGCGAACGGGCACCCGATGGGAAAGGGCGCTGCGGGGGAGGGCGCGACGATGGCCGAGCACGCCAGCCCCGGCGTCGAGGCCGAGATGTTCGTGCCGTGCGCCGCCATGCTCGGTCCGGGAGTGCTGATGTCGCTGTCGGGCGCCGGTGTCCAGGTCGACGCCGTGACATGTGCAGACTGCCCCAGCCGTGGGGTCGTCGACGCCACCGCCAGGTTCGCCGAGCAGCTTGCCGTCGCTCTTGGCACGGTCGGTCCCGACGCTGCCCGGGAGCCGCGTGGACCAACCCCCTCGCTCCTCATGTGGCACGAGCCCGAGGCGACCAACGACGTGGTGGCGCGTGCTTCCCGTGCGAACAAGAGCCTCAGCGGCGGCGATCGCGACGGCGGGGTGATCCTCGGCCCGGGTGCTGCCACCTTCGTGGTGGGCGTCGACGGCGAGCTGTGCTCCGTGTGCGGCGCGTGCGCCCTCGCGTGCCCGGCGGCGGCGATCTCGTACGACCCGGGTGATCAGGCGCTCGAGGTGGACTCCTCGCGCTGCGTGGGCTGCCGTCGCTGTGTGAGCGTGTGCCCGGAGTCGGCGATCTGTGTGGAACGGGGCATCGACATGGACGCGGTCCTGACCGGGCCCTCGTCGTTCAGGGCTGCGCCACACGCACAGGCATGCCTGCAGTGCGGTGGGTCCACCAGCAGCGACCCGCTGGTCGCCGCGGTCCAGCGCCGGCTCGCTGCACGAGGTAGGCCGGCGGCACTGGTCGCGAGCCTGAGCTCCCGAGCTGCGCATGGACCTTCGCCCCTGGGCGGGAGCGACGGCGGTGTGTACGCTCGTTGGTGAGCGGTTGCGGCGCACGATGACCGCTTCCATCGGGCAGGTGGCAGGTGAAGGTGCGCCAGGAAGGTTTGGAGGTTCGTGGTGCTCGCAGACATCTTCGGCATGGACGGCGTGTTGGTGGTCATCGTCATCGTGGCGGTGCTCTTCGGGGCATCGGCCATTCCAAAGCTGGCGCGGAACCTCGGAGCAGCGCGCAGCGAGTTCGAGAAGGGCATGAAGGAGTCCGCCGCGGCGAAGGAGACTGACGGCAGCTCCACGCATCCGCCGACCGGCACCTGACCGTCACCGTCACCAGGCCGCCCGCAGTTGCGGGCCGCCGGACGCACCCTGGCGGTGAGCCGATGCGGTAATCTCTGACCCGCCAGATGAGTCCCTGGTGGGCCGAAGCGCCCGAACTGCCCGTATGGGATGCGTCATCCCATACGGGCTAATGGCCTCTACGCGATTGCGTGGAGGAGCATGTGACCTTAGGGCTTGCCGTCGTCGTGCCGAAGGCCGTCCAGGCGCTTCAGGTGCTGACGATCCTCGTCGGCGCCCCGCTCGTGAGCGGGGTGATCTCGCACGCAGAAGCACGCCTGCAGGGGCGTCGCGGCCCTCGGATCCTGCAGCCCTACTACGACCTGGCGAAGCTCTTCCGCAAGGAGACGCTGGTCACCGACGAGTCGAGCTGGGTGTTCCTGGCCGCGCCGGTCGTGGCGTTCAGCTGCTACCTGATCGTGCCGCTGCTCATCCCGGTCCTCACGACGTACCCCCTGCCACTCGGCTACATGGGCGACATCCTCGGCGGCGGCTTCGTGCTCGCGCTCGGCGGGTTCTCCGTCGCCCTCGCAGCCGCAGAGTCCGGCGCGCCGTACGCGCAGCTCGGCGCGAGCAGGGCGATGACGTTCGGCGCGTTGGTCGAGCCGACGATCCTCTTCGTGGTTTTCGTGGTCGGCCTGATCACCAGCACCGATCTTCCCTACGCGCTCGCCGGTGCGGTCCGCTCGTCCTCGGAGATCGTGCGGCCCGGACACGTGCTGGCAGCGGTCGCGTTCTTCCTCGTGGTGCTCGTGGACACCGGGCGGATCCCCGTGGAGACCCATACCGGGACGCTCGAGCTCGGCATGATCGACGAGGCGCGCACCCTCGAGCACTCGGGGCCTGCGCTCGCCCTCTTGCAGTGGGGGTCGGCGATGAAGCAGCTGATCCTCTACACGATCCTCATCAACGTGTTCGTGGCTCCCTTCGGCCTCTCCTCCAACGGCACGCCAGTGTCGGTCGTCGGGGCGATCGCCGCGCTGCTCGGCAAAGCGATGCTGCTCGGGCTCGTCTTCGCGGTGATCGACAATCTCTTCTCCAAGCTGCGGCTGTTCAAGATCCCCGAGTTCCTGGCAGCCGCCTTCGGCATCGCGGTGCTTGCCGTGGTCGTCTTCTACGTGGGTCCCGCGTGATGCTCGCCCACGTGCCCTCCACCACTGCTGGCGTCGAGGATGTCGTCGCGGTGCTCGTGCTGCTCACGGAGTTCGCGATGCTCCGGGGTCCGCTTCTGCGCTCTCAGGTGCGCCTCTACGCGTTCCAGTCGCTCGCCGTGAGCGTGCTCGCCGTCGTCGTCGCCGCGACCAGGCATGTGCCCGATATCTACGCGCTCGCCGGGCTCTCCTTCGCCTTGAAGGTGGTGATCGTCCCGGCGGTCATGATGCGGCTGCTCCGAGACGTCGACGTGGACCTCGCCGGCAGCCCGAAGCTGGGTGTGGCCAGCTCCATGCTGGTGGCGCTCGCGGTGTCGGTCTTCGGCTTCTTCGCCGTCGGGTCGCTCCACTTCCACTCCTCGCTGCTCCCGACCACGACGCTGGCGGTCGCGTTCGCGGTGGTGCTGGTCGCCTTCGTGCTGATCGTGCTGCGCTCCGACGTGGTCTCCCAGGCGATGGGGTTCTTCTCGCTCGAGAACGGCGTCTCGATCGCAGGCATGGTGATCGCCGCAGGGCTGCCGCTCGTCGTCGAGATGACGTTCCTCTTCGACCTTCTCGTCGCGGTGGTGGCCTTCGGGATCATCATCCGCGTCCATCACGGCCGATCGAGGACCCTGTCCACCGAAGAGCTCGACAGGCTGCGCGGGTAGGCGGAGCGATGGGTGCACTGTTGGTCCTGCTGCTGGCCTTCCCACTCGGCGTGGGCGTGGTCTCCTACGTGGTGCCGGTCAGGGTCGCCAAGGTCCTCGCGCCCGTGGCAGGAGCGGGGGCGTTCGCCCTCTCGATCGCCCTCGTGCCGTCGGTCCTCGCGCACGGCCATATTTCCGCTGGGAGCGAGCTGCGGGTCGACTCGCTGTCGGTGGTGTTCCTCATCGCGACCTCCTTCCTCTACCTCGCGACCGGGGTCTTCTCGGCGGGGTACCTGCATCTCGACGCAGGCCCGACGGGCGCCCGCTACGGCCGGCGGTTCTATGCAGGGATGAACGTCTTCTGCTGGGCGATGCTCGCGGCACCGCTCGTGAGCGGCCTCGCGCTGCTGTGGGTCGCGATCGAGGTGACGACGGTGGTGTCCGCGCTGCTCGTCGCGATCGACGACACCGACACGGCGACCGAGGCTGCGTGGAAGTACGTGTTGATCGCCTCGATGGGACTCGGCATCAGCCTGCTCGCGACGATCGTGCTCTACTACGCCGGGACCTCGGTCTTCGGGGCGGGCTACGACCTCTCCTACGCGAAGATGCTGGCAGCGGGGCACCACCTTCCCCCTGAGGTCGTGCGGCTCGCGTTCGTCCTGGCGGTTCTCGGCTACGGGACGAAGATGGGCCTCGTACCGATGCACACGTGGCTTCCCGACGCGCACTCCGAAGCGCCTACTCCCGTCTCCGCGCTGCTCTCCGGCGCGCTCCTGGCGACCAGCTTCTACGCGATCCTCCGCTTCTACCAGATCACGACCGTGGCGGTCGGATCTACCTTTCCTCGCAACGTGCTTCTGGTCTTCGGCCTCGCCTCCCTCCTGCTCGCGGCGTTGTACCTGCTCCGCCAGCGCGACATCAAGCGCATGCTCGCCTACTCGAGCATCGAGCACATGGGCATCCTCGCCATCGGGATGAGCTTCGGCGTCACGCTCGCGTTCATCGGGGTCCTTCTCCATGTCCTCGCGCACGCCGCGGCGAAGGGGACCGCCTTCTTCGGCGCCGGCTCGGTCGTGAGGAAGTTCGGCACGAAGGACATGACGCTGCTCCGCGGAGGGGTGGGCGCGCTCCCCTGGAGCGGCTCCATGCTCGTCGCGGCGGTGCTCGCGCTCTCCGCCATGCCGCCGTTCGGTCTGTTCAGGAGCGAGTTCCTCATCGTCTCGGGTGGGCTGTCCGACCCTCGCTACGGCGTCGCCGCGGTGCTCGTGGTGCTGGTGATGCTCGCGTTCGTGGGCCTCGCCTGGTCGACCACGCAGACCATGCTCACGAGTGGGCCTGCGGACGTCGCGCTCCAGGCCACGCCGGACACCGCGCTCCAGGCCACGCCGGACACCGCGCTCCAGGCCACGCCTCGAGTGACCAAGGGCGAGGTGAGCCCATGGATCGTGCTCGCGATGGCGCTTGGCATCGCGGCGCTGGTGCTGCTCGGAGTCCACCTGCCTGCCGACCTGAGCAGGCTGCTCGACCATGCGGCGCATGAGCTGAGCACGCCATGAGCGACGCCACGAGGATGCTGTGGTCACCGGCGCACGTGAAGGGAGCGGACGCAGAGGAGGCGGGGGGTGTCGCGTCCTTCCCCTTGACGCGCCAGCTTGTGGCAGACGGTGCGCGCTTCTGCGGGATCTTCGAGGGCTCACGAGGGGGAGGCTCAGGAGGGGGAGGCTCAGGAGGGGGAGGCGGCATGTCGCTGCTCGCGGTGGTGTCGTCGGGGGGAACGCTGCTGGTCGAAGAGGCGCGCCTCGACGGCGGACGCGCACCCAGGTACGAGTCGCTCACCCCGACGATCCCGGCCGCAGGCTGGTACGAGCGGCGACTGCGCGACCTGTTCGGCGTCGAGCCGATCGGCCACCCGCGCCCCGACCCGCTCGTTTTCCCGGTGCCTGCAGGCCGCGCCGCGCCGCGGGGGGTGGGCGGCGACCCTACGGCCCCGATGACCCCCGACCTGACCCCCCTGCCCACGCACGTCCATGGCGAGGGGGTGTTCACCCTTCCTTACGGCCCGGTCCGCTCAGGCGTCTTCGAGGCCGTCGAGGCGCTCATCGAGACCTCGGGCGAAGATGTCGCGCACCTCCGCACGCGCATCTTCTACAAGCACCGGGGAATCGAGGCGCGCTTCTGTGGCCTCGGTGTCACAGACGGTGTGCTGCTCGCCGAGCGCGTGGAGGGCGTGGCATCTGTCGCGCACGCCATCGCCTTCAGCCAGGCGATCGAGCAGGTCGGCGACGTCACCGTCCCGCTCGAGGCGCAGCTCGTCCGCGTCGTGCACGCCGAGCTCGAGCGCGTGGCGAACCACCTCGACACGATGGTCCGCCACACCGAGGCGGCAGGACAGGCGGTGGCCTACGCCGTCCTCTCCCACCATAAAGAGCGCGTCCAGCGGCTCCGTGCCCGCCTCTGCGGCAGCCGCTTCGGAAGGGGCGTGGTCGTGCCGGGCGGCGTGACCCGGCCGCTGCGGCTGCGCCCGACAGAGGTGCTGGCGACCCTCGCTTCGCTCGAGCGGGAGATCGACGAGGACGTGTGCCGCCTGATGGACACGCCGTCCTTCGTCGATCGGCTGCGCAAGACCGGCGTCCTCGCCCACGGTGACGCGCGCAGGTTCGCGGTCGTGGGCCCGGTCGGGCGGGCGTCGGGGGTACCGGAGGATGTCCGCACCAGCCGTCCCTACGGCGCCTACCAGCGTCTGGGCCAGCGGATCTTCGAGGCCCATGACGAGGGTGACGCCCTTGCGCGCCAGCGTGTTCGCATCGCCGAGATCGCCGGTGCGTTCCACCTGGTCCGCCAGGCAGTCGACCTGCTCGACGAGCTCGGGGAACCGCGGAGCTGGCGTGCGGACGTCCCAGCGGTGGGCGGCCGGTCGATCGGGTGGGCGGAGGCGCCGCAAGGCGAGCTGCTCTACGTCGTAGAGGCCGCCGAGGGCCGATTGCTCCAGGTGAGCCAGCGCTCCGCGTCGTTCCACAACCTCGCCGCCTACCCGGCGGCCTTCCCGAAGGACGTCTTCACCGACGTGGCCTTCATCGAGGCGAGCTTCGGGCTTTCGATCGCGGGGGCGGCCGGCTGATGCCCTGGATCCCCCGCGGCTTACGACACGGCATCGTCACCAGCCGCTACCCGAGGCGCCCCGACGGGTATGGCCCCGGGTTCTTCGGGCACGTCGAGGTCGTGACGGTCCGCGGCGACGGTCCCGAGGCGCCGGTCCGCGGCGACGGTCCCGAGGCGCCCGCCGTGGCAGCGGCGGAGTGCCCCACCGGTGCGATCACGATCGACGGCGACGTGGTGCGGCTGGACCGCGGCCGCTGCATCCTGTGCGGGCGATGCGTGGCGCTCGCCCCTTCGACGTTCCGCGCCGACCCGGGCTTCGAGACGGCTGGACACGGCCGGCGCGCGCTCGTGGTGCCGGCGACCCCAGACGACGACGCGGCGCTGGCAGAGGCACGGATGCGGCTCGCGCACCGGGTCCGCGGGCTGCGCCGCTCCGTCCACGTACGCCACGTCGACGCCGGCTCGGACGGCGCAGAGGAGTGGGAGGTGGCCGCGCTGACCAACCCCGTCTACGACGTCCAGCGCCTCGGGGTCTTCTTCACCGCGAGCCCCAAGCACGCGGACGTGCTGCTCGTGACCGGCATCGGCACGGCGGGCATGGACGTTCCGCTCCGCCAGACCTACGACCTGATGCCCGACCCAAAGGTCGTGGTCGCCGCCGGGGTGGACGCCACGAGCGGCGGCATGGTGCACGAGGGCTACGCTGCTCGCGGCGGGGTTGCGGGGCTCGTGCCCGTGGACGTCTACGTCCCTGGATCCCCGCCGAGCCCATTCGGCATCCTGCACGGCATCTTGGCGGCTGTGGGGATCCTCGGCTCGCTCCGGCACGTCGGCGCGGAGGACGCGGCCGGCGCGAATCACGCGGCCGGCGCGAATGACGCGGCCGGCGCCACATGACCGCTCCGCTCATCGTCGCCGCGCTCGCCTGCATGCTCGCCGGGGCAGCGGTCGACCTCGGCCTCGGGACGCGCTCGGCAGTGGTGCGCGCGGTGCCGTACCTACTCGGCGCGGCCGGCGGCGCCTGCCTGCTCGCGGTCGGGATCCACGCGACGCTGTCTCGCTCGCCGACCACCATCGGCATCGCGTCGCTCTTCGACGTGGGACGTGGCGCGCTGCGAGTGGACCCGCTCGCCGGGCTCTTCCTGACGCTCATGTTCGGCGTCTCCATTGCGGTGTCCCTGTGCTTCGCGTCGTGGGCCTGGTCGGACGCAGGAAGGGCGCACCGCCGAGCAGTCGCCACCGGCTACCTCACCCTCCTTGCCGCGGTGGCGGTCGTGGTGTGCGCAGCGGACGCGTTCGTCTTCCTCTTCGCCTGGGAGGCCCTGACGGTCGCGTTCACTCTTCTGACGTCGGCGCAGCGGGGAAGCGCGCGCCAGGCGCGCGCGCCGTGGATCACGGCGAGCATCGGGAAGCTGAGCGGAGCGAGCCTGCTGTTCGGGTTCCTGCTCCTGGCAGGTCGCACGCACAGCTTGACCATCGCGAGCTGGTCGCGTGTCGGTCCCGGCGGGCTGCACGACGTCGCGTGGGTGCTCGTCCTGGTCGGCTTCGCCGCCAAGCTCGGCGTCGTGCCATTGCAGGTCTGGATCCCGGTCGGCTACCCGGCCGCGCCGGGACCGGCACGCGCCGCGATGGCGGGGATCGCCGCCAACGTCGGTGTCTACGGCCTATGGCGCTTCCTCGGGGTCCTCGGGAGGCCGCCGGTGTGGCTGGTGATCGTCGTCCTGCTTGCCGGAGGGGTCACCGCGTTCCTCGGCATCCTCTTCGCCGGGGTGCAGTCGCGCCTCAGTCGCGTGGTGGCGTACTCGAGCGTCGAGCAGGCCGGGATCATCCTCGTCGCCTACGGCGTGGCGCTCACCGGCGTCGCCGTCGGCTCGACGCCGCTGGAAGTGGTCGGCCTCCTCGCTGCGTCGCTCCAGGTGGTGGCGCACGCGGTCGCGAAGTCGAGCGTGTTCTGCTCCCTTGCGTTCGCGGAAGCCGAAGCAGGCAGTGACGACCTCGACGCGTTGCGCGGCGCGGGTCGCCGGTTGCCGTGGAGCGGCGCGGCATTCGGTGCTGGCGCCCTGGCGCTCGCGGGGCTCCCGCCGACGATCGGCTTCGTCTCGGAGTGGTTCGTGCTCGAGGCGCTCATGCAGCAGTTCCGCCTGGGGGGGCTCGCGTTGCGCCTCAGCCTCGCAGGGGCCGGGGCACTCGTCGCGCTGACCACGGGGCTCGCCGCCTTCGCGTTCGTCCGCGTCCTCGGCCTCACGTTCTTGGGCTGCCGGAGCGCGCCTACGCCGGCTGGGTCGTCATCGGACGCGCCGTCCTCGGGCGCGGCGTCATCGGCTGCCTCGTCATCGGGCGCGGCGTCATCGGGCGCGGCGTCATCGGGCGCGGCAACGGGTGCCGGCGACGCCGGCATCCTCGGACGGGTCGGCCTAGTCGCGCTGGTGCTCGGGTGCCTCGGGATCGCTGCGGCGAGCCCCTGGGAGGTCCGTTTCCTCGCCCACGGGCTTGCACCGCTCGTACCGCGGGCCGGCGTGCTCGGGGCGCTCAAGTCCCCGTGGGTGCTCCAGCCGGTCTACCAGGGCTTCTCCATCCTCTCCCCGTCGTGGCTGTGGGTCGTCCTGCCGGTCGCGTGCGTCGGGGCATTCGCGATGGCGGTGCTCTTGTCGAAGGGGCGCTACGTGCGGGTTCGCCGGGTGCCGGCCTGGCACTCTGCGACTTCGGGGGTCGCGGGACGGTCGTCGTACACGGCGTTCGGGTTCGCGAACCCGCTGCGCCACGTGCTCGCCAACGTGCTCGCGACGGAGCGGATCCGGCGTGTCCAACCGGTCGTTGCTGCGGGCGAAGGCGCACGCGAGCCCGAGGCGAGCCTCGAGGGGCAGGCAAGCGTCCACGTCGAGTCGCAGACGAGAGTCGTCGAGCCGGTCGAGGCGTACCTCTACCGCCCGGCTTGGAGGCTGGCCGTCTCTGTGGCCGACTTCGTACGCCGGCTGCAATCGGGTTCGCTCAACGCATACGTTGCCTACATGTTGGTCGCGCTCCTCATCGCGCTCGCGGTCACGGCAGCGCTGCGATGAGCGTGGCCGCGGGAGGGCGCCCGCCGCGCGCCCGTGCCTTCCGGCGGATCCTCGTCGGCTACGACGGGTCGAAGGAGGCACAGGACGCGCTCCGAGCCGCAGTCGCGCTGTCTGAGGAGATCGACGGCGACGTGCGCGTGCTTCTCGTGGTCCGTCCGCCTGCGCACGTCGAGACGCCCGAAGAGCTCGCGAGTGACGCGTCGGCCGAGCGAGACAGGCTGTCGCAGGGTCTCGAAGCCCTCCTCCATCCGGGGGTCGGGGGAGCACCCGAGACGCGCGTGGTCTTCGCCGACGACCCCGCCCGTGCCATCGCGGAGCACGCCGAGGTCCACGGCTTCGACCTCATCGTCGTGGGGTGTCACGGGCGGGAGCAGGCGACCCATCGAGGCATCGGCCAAGCGCTCGAGGCTCTGTTGCGTCATCATTCCTGCCCGGTGCTGGTGGTCTGACCTTCTGGTGCGGGTTGGGGCGGGTCGGGGCGGGTTCGAGCGGGTCGGGGCGGGTTCGAGCGGGTTGGTCGGGACCGTGGGTCGCGGGGGCGCTCAGCCCCGCGCCCCGTCGGGCGCGGGGCGCGATAGCTGCCCGGCCTGGTGTGCCAGGCTCAGCACGCGAGCGCGCTCGGCCTCTCTCGCCGCCTGCTCAGCCTCGGTCGACTCGAGCGCGCGCTGTGCGCTCGACGCGGCCGCGATGATGGAGGCCTCGGTCTCCTGGAGCTCTGCGGTCATCGCGGCCACGAACTGTCGGGACACGGTGTCGAGGCGCTGCACGACATCGAAGCGGGCGCGTCCTGCGTGCTTGTCGAGCTCGGAGACGAGCCGCCGGTGCGCCCGGCTGAGCATCGCCCGGCGGGAGCGTTCCGTGGGGAGGACCGTCCGGACCGCGCGCGCGATCGAGGCGCCAGGGCTCTCCACCTGCAAGAAGAGGTAGGAGAATCGCTCGCGCTGTTCGGCGACCGTCGGGAGGACCGCTTCGGGCAGGTGCACCTCGAAGAGCGTGCTCGCCGCCGCGCGCAGCGTCTGGACCTGCTGGCGCAGCTTGCCTGCGAAGGCTTCCGCGGTCTGCGCCCAGCCTTCGTCCGCCGTCGCGGCGACCGCATGGCGTAACGGGTCGAAGGCGTCGGTGATCGCGCGGTCCACGGCGTCGTCGAGTGCATGGTCCAGCGCACGGCCGTGAAGACCCGCAACGGACTCTTCGACTTGGGGCCAGGCGTGCTGAGCCGCTTGGGCTGCGCCTGCGGCAAGGGCGGCGCCGACCGACGCTGCGATCCCTGCGACGTCGTGGTCGAGCACGAGCCGGCTGGCCGCGAGCTCGTGGCGCACCTCGTTCGCGGCCGCGCGGAACCGCTCGAGCCGTTCTCCCAGCGCGACGAGGTCCATGGCTGCCGCCGCCCGCTCGATGGCGACTCCCTCCGAGAGGGCCGTGGCGAGCCGACCGAGCTCCGCGGCGCCCGCCCGATCGCGCTCGACTGCGAGGTCGTCGCACAAGAACGCCTCCAGATCCCCCTTGAACGCGTCGAAGCCTGGGTCGGCCCCCACCGGGTCTGGAGCACCCGTCCCCACCGTGCCTGGGTCGGTCCCCAGCATGCCTGGAGCACCCAGTGCGTCGAGGGCTCGGCGCGCCGAGACGAAGTAGACCTGCGCCCGGTCGTCGAGCAGTCGTGCAAGGTGGCCACTCAGGTAGCTGCGAACCTCTGCGAGCTCATGCACGGCCAGGTGGTCGCACTTGTTGACCGCAACGAACACCCGTTCGCCACGTTCGGCGAGCTCGGCGAGGAGGCGTTCTTCCTGCTCGGAGAGCGGGGCGTCGACGGACAGGACCACGACCGCACCGTCGCTGTCGGAAAGCGCCTCTTTGGCCGCAAGGGTGTGCTGCTCGCTGACCGACGCGACGCCAGGAGTGTCGACGAGGACCACGCCCTGGGCGCCGAGGGGTGCTTCGACATGCACCTCGACGCGCCGGACGCCCAAGCGGTTGGCCGGGTTGTCCCGCTCGCTCACGTAGTGCGCGAGCTCAGTCGAGGAGATCTCGCGGCTCGTAGCGTCGTCGAAGATCACGCGCGCGCCCGGGTGCGGCTTCCCGAAGTGGACCTCGGTTGCGACGGAGGTGACGGGCACGACGCCCGTCGGGAGGACCGGCGCGCCGATCAGCGCGTTCACGAGCGTGGACTTGCCACGTTTGAACTCGCCGAGCACCGCGATGTGATAGCGCTGGGCCTCGGAGCGTTCCGCGAGCCGCAGTGCGCGCTCGGCGAAGGCGGCTGGCTGGTCTTCGAGGGTGGCGATCTCACGAGCGAGCGACGCGACGGTCGTGCTCGTTCCTGGGCTGCCTGCCATGCGCTCCTCCTGCCGGTGCTGCACGTTGACAGGAGCTATCAGCCGTGATGGCGGTCAGGGGCGAGCTCCATCGCCGACGTCATTCTACGTCTCCGGCATCGCGCGCCTGCGTGTCGAGCCAGGCTCCAGACGTGTCGAGCCAGGCTCCAGACGTGTCGAGCCAGGCTCCGCAGGCCCGACGCCGCGCGACGCGCGACTCGGTAGGATCATGCAAGCAACGGCGATGGAGCTCGCTGCACCGCCCTCGGGCCGCACCGCCCTCGGGCTGATGGCTCCTACTGACCGCTGGAGGCCTGTGGCCTCGACGTCGGCGAGAAGGGGAGTGGTGCATGGGACCAGAGCGTGGGCAGAGCGTGGCGGCGTTCGACCTTCTCGCCCCGGCGCACGCCCAGGAAGCCGGCGTCGACCGGCGTGATCACGCGCGTGATCACGCGCGTGATCACGCGCGTGATCTCCACCTCGACCAGATCGTCTCGGACATTACGCGTGACGACGAAACGCTGCAGGAGTGGTTCTTCACGCGCACGCGTGACGTCGCGACGGTGCAGCACCGCCACGACGTGTTCCGGGACCTCGAGGATCCTGGCGTATGGGCTGCACTGAGGGAGCTGTGCGCGTCGCTGCGAGAGGTCGTCGCGCATCTCAGCCAGGCGAGCGCCATGCGAGTGGCGCACCAGCGCCAGGCCTGGACGCTCGACGCCGCGGCGATCTACTGCGCCGCCATCCGGCAGCTGGCAAAGGAGCTCGGCGGGTCCCCGCTCCGCTCGCGAGGGTTGCAGGACTTCCGACGGTACCTCGAGTCCTACGCGGGCTCCGAGGCATTCGAGCGGCTCGAGGCCGAGACCACCGAGTGCAAGGACGCGCTGGCCGGGGTTTCGTACTGCGTGCAGATCGACGGTGGGCGGGTGACCGTCCGGCGCTGGGCCGGGGAAGCGGACTACAGCGAGGACATCCAGGCGGTGTTCGAGCGGTTCCGCCAAGGTGCCGTCCGCAGCTACCTCATCGACTACAGGGTGTGGCCCGGGATGACGAGGGTCGGAGAGCAGATCCTGGGGCTGGTCTCGCGGCTGTTCCCCGACGAGTTCGCGCTCCTCGGGGCGCACTTCGAGCGGCACGGAGGCTTCCTCGACCCCGGCATCCATCGCTTCTACCGCGAGCTGCAGTTCTACGTGTCCTACCGCGAGCACATCGACCCGATGCGCGCGGCGGGGCTCACCTTCTGCTACCCCGAGGTGGACGCGCAGTCCAAGGAGGAGCTCGCAGAGGACACCTTCGACCTCTCGCTCGCCTCGGTCCTCCTCGCCGAGGGGGGAACGGTCGTCACCAACGACTTCCGCCTCGAACCGGGCGAGCGGATCTTCGTCGTCTCCGGGCCGAACCAGGGCGGCAAGACCACCTTCGCCCGGACCTTCGGGCAGCTGCACCATCTCGCTGCCGTCGGGGTCCCGGTGCCTGGTCGGCGTGCCCGGATCTATCTGTGCGATCGCGTCTTCACCCACTTCGAGCGCGAGGAGGACCTGTCCACGCTGACGGGGAAGCTCGAGACGGACCTGGTCGAGATGCAGCGCACGCTGCGCGACGCGACCCCTCGTAGCGTGGTGATCATGAACGAGGTGTTCTCGTCCACCTCGCTCGAAGACGCCCGGTTCCTCGGCACCGAGGCCATGCGCCGCCTCGTCGACCTCGGATGTCTCGCCGTCTACGTGACCTTCATCGACGAGCTGGCGTCCCTCGCGCCCTCGGTGGTGTCCATGATCTCGACGATCGTGCCCGAGGACCCCGCGACGCGCACCTTCAAGGTGGTGCGCGGACCGGCGAACGGGCTCGCGTACGCGCTCTCCCTCGCTGAGAAGTACCGGCTCACCTACCCCCAGCTCCTCGAGCGCATCGTGTGAAGGCACACCTGCTCTACCCGGACCGGGACTTCGACATCGCGGCGGAGCCGATCCCCCAGTACGACGATCTCGAACGCGATCTCGAGCTCGAAGTCGTCCTTCGTGCGATGGCCCGAGGTGACCGGTACCTCTTCGAGGTGTCGAGGAAGGTGATGCTCGAGAGCCTCGACGACGCTTCGGTCGTGCGCTACCGCCAGGGGGTGCTGGCCGACTGCATCGAACACGAAGAGACCGTTCGCGAGCTCTACGCGCTCGTGATCGCGGCGCTCGAGGACAAGCGCGGCATCTGGGGCATCCGCTCGACCACCTCGACGTCGGTCCTTCTGCACGGTGCGGTCGCACAGCTCGAAGCGTTCGCCGCTCGCCTGGCGCAGCTGCGAGCCCTCGCCGACGCGCACGCAGGGGAGGTCCGCTCCGAAGGGCTCGAGAGACTGTTCGACTCGGTACGTCGGGACCTCGACGACGAGTACCTCGACGTGCTCCGCACCCACCTGCGCCAGCTCCAGTTCCGCGGCGGGGTCCTCCTCAGCGCACGTCTCGGCCGAGATGCGAGCGGCGTCGACTACGTGTTGCGCTCTCCCTCCCCCTCGCGGACCCGCTGGCGCGAACGCGTGGGGCTCGCGCCACGGACCTCTTACTCGTTCACGATCCCGCCGCGCGACGAGGCAGCGGGCAACGAGCTGGCCGATCTGACGAACCGTGGGCTGAACCACGTCGCGAACGCCGCGGCCCAGGCGGCGGACCACGTCGAAAGCTACTTCACGATGCTGCGCCTGGAGCTCGCCTTCTACGTATCGTGCCTGAACCTACGGGCAGCGCTCGTCGAGAGCGGGACGCCGCTCACCTTTCCCGAGCTCGTCGCGCACGATCGGGCACGCCAGCGCGCGCGCTTTTCGTGCTCGGACCTGCGCGACGTGTCGCTCAGCCTCCAGACCTCCGAACCCGTGGTGGGCAACGACGTCGAGGCCGACGGCCGGCCGCTCGTGATCGTCACCGGGGCGAACTCGGGAGGCAAGACCACGTTCCTGCGCAGCGTTGGTCTCGCGCAGCTGATGGCGCAGTGCGGCATGTTCGTGACCGCCTCCTCGTACCGCTCGAGCATCCACAGCGGCGTCTTCACCCACTTCGGCAGGGAGGAAGACGCCTCGATGCGCAGTGGGCGCCTGGACGACGAGCTTCGCCGGATGGACGCCATCGTGGGCGCGGCACGGCGCGGCGCCATCGTCCTCTTCAACGAGTCGTTCTCGGGGACGAACGAGCGGGAGGGATCGGAGATCGGTCGCCAGGTGGTCCAGGCGCTCTTGGAGCGCGACATGACCGTGTTCTTCGTGACCCACCTCTTCGATCTTGCGGACGGCTTCCGCAGGTCGGTGCCCGACATCACCCGGTTCCTACGTGCCGAGCGGGCTGCTGACGGGGCCGCGACCTACGCGCTGGTGCCTGCAGACCCGCTGCCGACCAGCTTCGCAGTCGACGTCTGTCGCCGGATCGGAGGCTTCGGGCCTGCTGGCGACGGCGGCAAGCCAGGAGCCGCCCGTACACTCCATCCGTGAGCGACCACACCGTCGCCGGCAACGTGCGGGTCCCCGAGCAGGCTGCCCCCGAGCGGCGTGCCCTCGAGCGGGGTGCCCCCGAGCCGGGTGGGCCTGGCACGCACGCGGTCCCCGGCCACGTCGCGGTGATCATGGACGGTAACGGACGATGGGCGGAGTCGAAGGGTCTCCCGCGCACCGAGGGACATCGGCAGGGCGAGGCGACCCTGGCGGAGGTCGTGCGTGCGGCCGACGACCTCGGCATCGGGTGGTTCACCGCGTACGGCTTCTCCACCGAGAACTGGTCACGTCCGAAGCTGGAGGTGGACTTCATCTTGAGCCTCCACAAGAACATTTTCGACAGGCGCCTCGAGATGCACCGCAACAACGTGCGCATCCGCTGCATCGGGCGTCCGGTGGCAGGCACGTCGAGGCTGCCCCGGCGGATCCTCCGAGAGATGCAGGAGTCGGTCGAGCTGACCAAGGGCAACACCGGGCTGAACTTCACCCTCGCCTTCGACTACGGGTCGCGTGAGGAGCTCGTCTACGCAGCTCGCAACCTGCTCGAGGCACACGTCAGCGAAGGTGCCGTGATCGACGAGCGCTCCTTCGCACGGTTCCTTTACGAGCCCGCGATGCCGCCGGTCGACCTCCTCGTGCGGACTTCCGGGGAGCAGCGCCTCTCGAACTTCCTCCTGTGGCAGTCGGTCGGCGCGCCGTTCTACGTGACGTCGACGTACTGGCCCGATTTCGGCCGTGCCGAGCTCGCGGCGGCGGTGGATTGGTGGCGAGGCGCGCCGCAAGATGACCCGGCGGGCGAGCCGGTGGCGGAGGAGATTGCACGTCGCGCGACGAATGCGTAATGTCAGTTACATCGCCGGTGCGATCACGGGGGATGTGTCGGCGCAGGTGGGCGGCTGCACGAGGGTAGTCCCGCAAAGGGTGGTCCGGCATTGGGGACGAGTGGTGGGTTCACAGGATGCGGCGGTCCTGCGCCCGACATGGGTCGCGCGCTCGAGGCGCGGGCAGGAGAGGTGTGCGATCGCGTCGTGTCCTGGTGGCGTCGTTGGAGCGAGTCGGCCGGTTACCAGCGGACAACGACACTGGAGGCCGACATCGCTGGCGCGAGCCGGGCAGGGACGCTCGCGGTGGCGGACTACCTCGTCACCGGCCGCGAGATCCCGAAGGACCGATCCGAGGCGTGGGTATGGATCGGAGAGGTGCCGCTCGCCGGGAGGATCTCGCTGTCGGGTCTCACGAAGCTCTACATCCACTGGCGCGCCGCTTGCGAAGAGCTGCTGCGCGCGGAGGCGCGACGACGCAGGGTGGGCGCCGAGATGCTCGAGCAGTGCCTGCAGGTCCTGCAGGTCGGCTTCGACGTGAGCCTCGTGCGGATGACCCAGCGCTTCGAGATGACCCGCAGGGGCCTCGAGGAGGAGGTGGCCGAGCAGCGTGCCAGGCTCGAGCACCAGGCGCTCCACGACCCGCTGACCGGTCTCGCCAACCGGGTCCTGCTCCTCGACCGCATCCAGCATGCCGCGGACAGCGCCGCACGGCGCCGCACGGGGGCCGTGGTGCTCTTCATGGACCTCGACTTCTTCAAGGCGGTCAACGACGCGTCCGGGCATTCGGCGGGGGACCGGCTGCTGCTCGGCGTGAGCCGGCGGCTGCAGAGCGCGGTCCGGCCGGAGGACACGATCGCCCGGCTGGGGGGCGACGAGTTCGTCGTGCTCTGCGAGGACGTCGCGGACCCGGCGGGAGAGGGGCTCACCGTCGCACGGCGCATCCTCGAGCTGTTCGAAGAACCGTTCACAGTTTCGGGCCGAGCGGTCCTGGTCAAAGCGAGCATCGGCGTCGCGCCTGCCGGCAGGAACGACACTGCGGATGCGCTCCTCGCGCGCGCGGACCACGCGATGTACCGCGCGAAGGAGCTCGGGCGTGGCCGTGTCGAGCTCTACGACCGGACGATCGACGAGCTCGAGACGCGGCGCGCGGAGATGACGGTAGCGCTCCGCCGAGCGCTGGACGACCATCGCCTGCGGCTCGTCTACCAGCCGCTGTGCGACGTGGTCACCCGCCGGCTGCTCGCCCGAGAGGCGCTCTTGCGCTGGCACGACCCGGTGCTCGGGCACGTCGCGCCTTCTGAGATGATCCCCGTCGCGGAGTCGGCGCGGCTCATCACAGGCATCGGGCGCTGGGTGCTGTCGGCCGCGTGCAAGGACTGCTCGGCCTGGCGCAGGGACGGCGAGCCCGACGTGGGCGTCACGGTGAACGTCTCAGGGATGCAGCTGGCGAGCGCGGCGTTTCCCGGCGAGGTCGAGTGGGCGCTCAAGGAGAACGGCCTGCCGCCGGACGCGCTCACCGTCGAGCTCGCCGAGACCCTGCTCATGACAGACCGCGCGGATGCGCTGGAGCGCATCCGGGCGCTCGGGGTGCGCATCGCCGTCGACGACTTCGGCACCGGGTACTCGTCGCTGTCCTGGCTCGCCAGGCTGCCCGTGGACGTGGTGAAGGTGGACCAGAGCTTCGTGGCCCAGCTCGGCACCGCCGACCGCTACGGGGCGATCGTCGACGCCATGATCCACCTCGCGCACGCGCTCGGCCTCGACGTCGTGGCAGAGGGAGTCGAGACCGACGCGCAGCTGGCGCATCTCGCGCGGCTCGGCTGCGACGCGGCGCAGGGGTTCTTGCTGGGCCACGCTGCGCCGGTGCCAGGCGGGACGTAGGGCGCGGTCCGCCCCAGGTGAAGGGCGCCTGGGAGCCACGGCGCCTGGGCGTCACACGGCGTCAGGGCGTCAGGGCGCCTGGGCGTCACACGGCGTCAGGGTGCCTGGGCGTCACACGGCGTCAGGGCGGGGCCGCTCCGGTGAGCCGCCAGACCCATGCCCGAAGCGTTCGACGCGGTGGCCTTCCGATCGCGCGGGTGAGCAGGCGGCGCGCGAGCCGAGGGTCGCGCCCGCCCTCGACGATCACGACGACGCCCACGCGCCAGCGTGCGAGCGCGGCCCGCAACGCGTCGACCTCAGGGGCTCGGGCCGCGGGCAGAGGCCCGTCGGCGCGAGCGGTGAGCGGGGCGAGGATGCTGTAGGGGGCGGACACAGGGCGGTCCGAAAGCGGCCGTCCGCCCGGGCCCGGCGCCTTCACGTAGCCTCCCGCGAGGCGGAACCGCATCCCGTCGACGGCCTGCCACACCATCGGGGCCGAGCTGCCGTCGAGGGGGAAGGGGAACGGGTAGGAGAGGACGGTCGTCTGCGACGGGAGCCGAGGCGCTGCCACGCGGAACCATTCGGGCACGGCCACAGCCCTGGTCGTGAAGGGCACCTGGTACGTCCTCCAGATCGATCCCATTGCCACGGCGGACAGGATGGTCACCGCCGCGACGGTGCGCCATGATCCGGCGCGGCGGCCCACGAGCGGGGAGCGCCGAGCGGCGTCGACCCCGATGCCGATCACCAGGGCGAGGCACAAGTCGGTGACGGCGCTGAAGCGCTGCGGGATCACGTCGTCGAGAAGGGGCCACGTGCCGAGGATCCGCCATGGTGCCCAGAGGCTCACCGCGTGCCCAGGCGCCCACCAGATGAGAGCGCCGAACGAGCACACGGCAGCGAGCACCGCCCCGAGCGCGAGCACCCACGCGCTGCGCCGGCGCCACGCGGCGACGAGCGACGCGCCTGCGAGCACGAGCAGCACGGGCCCGAGGTACGAGGACGGCGGTCCCGCCCGGCCCTCGTAGCCTCCGAAGCGGAGCAGTGTGCCTGCCGCCGCCCTGTAGCGCCCGGGATCCCACAGCGCTGACACGGGGTTGCCCTCGACCGACGATCCCGGCCAAAGCGGGCCGCGCAGGTGCTGGGGCCCCCACAGAAAGCACCACAGCGGGAACGCGAGGACGCCGAACGCGACGAGGCCGGCTGCCACGAGCGCACGGGCGAGCTCGGGAACGGATCCGAGCGAGCGGCGGCCTGCGATCGCGGCCACGAGCGCAGAGGGCGCGCCCACGACCGCCACGATTGCGAGCACCTCGCTCGAGATGAGGAACTGGAGACCGACGAGCAACCCGAGGGCGACGCCCCAGCGGACGCGGCGTTCGGCAGCGCCGAAGAGCACGTGACGAGTGGCGACCAGCAGCAGGGGAGGGACGGCGACGAGCGACAGGCCGACGTGGCCGATTGCGAGATTGGTGACCACGAAGGGCGAGTAGGCGAACAGGAGCCCCGCAAGCAGCGCAGCCGGCTGCCAGCTGACCAGGCCACGAGCGGCGACCCAGCAGCCCCATCCGCTGAGCGCGGGGCAGAGCGTGAGGGCGACGTTGGTGGCCGCGATCGGCCCGGCGGCGAGCGTGAGCGGCGCGAGGAGCACGCCGAGCGGAACGGCGCTGGCGTTGGCGAGCAGGTTCACTCCGTACGGTGCCTGCACAGCGCTTGAATAGAACGGATCGAGACCGTGCGCGAGCGCGTAGGCGGGCCACGCGACGAACCACACGGTCTGTCCGGCGTCACCGCACGCGCACGTGAGCGTCGAGGCGAGGTGCCCGTCCCACGCGTGCCACCACAGGGCGACTGCAGGGAGCGCGAACGCCGCGACGACGAGCACGTGCAGGCCGATCGCTCGAAGCGCGCGGCCCAGGCCACGGTCGGCGCTCCGCGACGCCCGGAGCGGGCCGTCGGCGCTCCGCGACGCCTGCGGTGACGAGGTCGTAGGAGCGGCTCGGACCCCATGCGCGCGCATGTCCCATCTTGCGTCGTCGGGTCGTGTCTGGGTGGCACCACAGGTCTGACATAATGGACATTATCGGCGGTTAGGGGAGACCTCCCGAACCCCGACCGGCGACCCCGACCGGCGACCCCGACCGGCGACCCCGACTGGCGACCCCGACTGGCGACCCCGACCCGAACCCCGTCCGGCGACCCCGACCCGAACCCCGACCCCGGGCTGTCTGCCGGCGTGTGCCGCCGCCTCTGGCGTATGGGCGCCTGGCTCGGCCAACTTGTGCGCGTCGGTGTGCAACGGGGAAAGATGTTGAGGTGGCCACAACAGGTGAAGATGTCGTCGATGTGATCGTGGAGATTCCCGCGGGCAGCCGGAACAAGTACGAGTACGACCACGAACGGCACCTGATCCGCCTCGACCGCAGGCTCGCGACGGCGACGAGCTACCCGACGGACTACGGGTTCGTTCCCGACACGCTGGCGCTGGACGGGGACCCGCTGGACGCGCTGGTGATCCTCGACGACCCGACCTTCCCGGGGTGCCTGGTACGTGTGAGGGTGATCGGCGTCTTTCAGATGCGGGACGAGAAGGGCATGGACGCGAAGCTGCTGACGGTGCTCGAGCACGACCCGATTCGCGCCGATACCACCGATGTCTCGGACTTGGCACCCCAGTTGCTCGACGAGATCGCGCATTTCTTCAGCGTCTACAAGGCGCTCGAGCCCGGTAAGGAGACCCAGACGATGGGGTTCTTCGGGCGCGAGGCGGCGCTCGAGGAATTGCGGACGTCCCGTGCACGGTTTCGCCAGCAGGCGGCGCACTGAGTTGAAGGGCTGCTCCACGGACGCCGATCTGTGCGGCACGCGCCACGTCGTAGAAGGGGTAGCGTGACCGCCGCATGCCGCGCCGTATCGAGATCGAACTGACGAGCCGCACCGGCGACGGGGCGTTCACCTGGCGTGCGGCCGGGGCGAAGCAACCCAAGGGCACCGTCGCCACCGAGCTCGTCCCAGAAGGTGTCGGAGTCGGCGACGTCGTGCGCGCCGAGGTGGAGACCGGGCTCGAAGGCGTCGAGATCGTGTCCGTCCTTCCCCGCCAGGACAAGGCCGAGGAAGGGCCTGCGAACCGCATCGAGCTTCTCGGTGCGCCGCGGCGGGGTCCCGACGTCGTGGTGAGCTACGCGGGGGGACGCCCCCGCCGGGACGACGCGGGGGGACGCCCCCGCCGGGACGATGGGGCGCGGACGCCAGGACGCGGCCCACATGGCGGACGGGCGCCGGCAGGCGGGTCACGGGCGCCGGCAGGCGGGTCACGGGCGCCCCGGGAGGGTCGCCCCCGGCGAGAGCGCAACGAGACGAGCGAGGACGGGAGCACCCGTGCAGCGCCGAGACCGGAGCAGCGCCGGTCGCGGGCGGGTGGGCCCGAGCGTGCGGAGGGTCGCCGTGAGCGGCGCCCGACGATCTCGACCGCCCACCGCAACGCGATGCTCGCGGCTCTCGGACCTCAGGAGCTTCCGATCGCCGAGCAGCTGCTTCGTGGAGGGATCCCCGCGGTGCGTCAGGCGCTCGCAGAGCAGCACGCTGCGCGCCCAGGCGACGCTGCGGCGGTTACGAACCGCGATGCCGTGCTGTCGATCGCCGAGCAGCTGCTGCCGCGCGTCAACCTCGCGGGTTGGAAGGACCGCGCGGCGTCGGCACAGGCAGCAGGCAAGGAGCTCCGCCTGCGCGAGCTGCGAGCGGTTGTGACCGCTGCGCGGACCGTGACGCTCGACGAGGAGGCCCGGGCCATGGCTCGGGCCCTCCAAGAGTCCCTGGACCAGCGCGTGCGCGTCCTGCGTGAGGAGTGGATCGGGCGGGTCACCAAGATGCTCGACGAGGGCCGTGCGATCGATGCGGTGCACGCGGCGGCCCGCCCTCCCGAGCCCTCGACGCGGCTTCCTGCAGACCTTGCAGTCCGCCTGGCCGAGGTGGCCGGCGAAGCCATGACCGCGGAGACTCCCCTGGCCCAATGGACCGCCCTGCTCGAGGCGGTCATCGAGTCGCCGGTCCGTCGCAATGTGAAGCCTCGCGGCATTCCCGACGACGAGCGGGCGAAGGAGGCCGCGCGCCATGCCGCCGGTCTCGTGCCCGAGCTGGCGAAGCTCCTCGGCCTCCGTATCCCCCCTCCCCCGCCACGCCGTCCCGGGCTGCGGGGTCCGAGCCTCATGGCAGCCGGCGGCGCAGGATCAGCAAGCGCGCGCTGAGACCCTGAGACTCGAAGAGCTGCTTGGTCTCTCGGTCGCCAGGGAGCGCGGGGGCGTCGACCGCGGCGCACGCCGCTGCAGTGAACCAGCCGACGAGGGCTTGGGCCAGCGCCGTGCCCACTCCTACCCCGCGCGCGGGCGCCTCCACGTAGCAGCAGTCGACGACGCCAACGCGTTCGGCAGATCGTCGTGTCACGTGCCCCGCGCCCACGCCCACGACCGTCTGGTCGATCGTGCCGGCGAGCAGCACTCGCTCGGGGCCGGTCCATTGGCGCGTGAGCCACTGCTCGGTGATCGGGTCGGGTGCTGCCGGTAGCTGGGAGGCTGCGAGGAGCTCAGGTCCGCCGCGCAACGTCGCTGCGTGGTCTCTCGCCTCCTCGAGCAGGCGAGCGCATGTCACGAGCTGATCGGGTCGTGCCGGACAGGCTCCCTCCACGGCCTCCTCGATCCTCCTCGATCCTCAGGCGCCGCTGCCGGTCTCCGTGGGCCCTTCACTCGCGTCGCCGGGGTGCCCAAGGAGCTGCTCCGCGCGCTGGAGGATCGTGCGCCGGGCACGGGTGTCCCTTTCGTAGCGCAGCACGGCGCGCAGCTCGTCATGGTCGAGCCCGTCAAGACGGCGGACGACCTGGGAGGCGGCCAGGATGTCGTAGTCGGGGATCGCCCGATCGACGTTCGGGTCCCTAGGCGGCACCGCGGCGCGTCGCCCCATCTCAGGGTGCGCGGTCTCCCGATGGGGGGTCTCCCGATGGGGGGTCTCCCGATGGGGGGGGCCTGCATGGGACCTCTCTTGGCGGGATCGTTCTGGACGGGGCGTGTCCGCCGGACGGGCGGCCTGTGCAGGCGGGTGCTCGGTGGGCTCCTCTTCCAGGCCCCGTGGCCGCTCTGTGAACGCCCGCGAGGCGGCCGCATTGCGGGCCTCGTTGGCGAGCGACTCGATCTGCCCCTTCAGCTGGTGCCATCCGAGCTCGACGGCAAAGCGGCCGACGATCTGCGCGTTGCGGAGATCCTGGTCGACGCGCGTCCTGCCCTTGGCAACTGCCTCGGAGGTGTCCTCCACGGCAGTGAGGAGCAAGCCTGCGGGCAGGTACACGAAGAGGTCGAGGATCCGCTCGCCCGTCGAGCGGCGGCCCGCTTCTTCGGGGCGGCCCGCTTCATCGGGTCTTCCCGACGGGTCAGACACAGTCACGGCACAGCATCCGGGTCTTGTCCGCGAGCTGGCTCGGGTGCTTCACGAGGAAGCAGGAACGGCAGACGAACTCGTCGGGCTGCTTGGGCAGGACCCGCTCGCCGGTCTCCGTGCGGTCGTCGACGTCGGTCCCCTCCTCGTCGTCGTCCGGCTCGTCGTCGACGACGACCAGCCGCTCCTTCAAGATGACGTCGAGGCTCGCCTCCACGTCTTCCTCGTCGATCTCGTCCTCGTCCTCGTCCTCTACCTCTGCCTCTTCGGTGGATCGCTCCGCCCGAGCGGTCGCCCCCCCCTCGCCTTCTTCCTCCTCCACGTCCTCTTCGTCCAGCTCGTCGCCGAGGTCCTCGTCCAGCTCGTCGCCGAGGTCCTCGTCCAGCTCGTCCGCGCCGGTCTCGTCGATCTCGAGGTCGTCGTCCAGCGCGTCGAGGTCGTCAGGGATGGTGACGTCGTCAAGGTCGTCTGCCATGGCCGCCTTTCGCCGCGAATGTGACGCGGGAGCATAGACGTTGGCTCCGCGCGGTCAAGCAACGCGCCGCAGATCCGAGGAATGCCTTTCACCAGGGAAAAGTCCCGTTGACCTGGGTGTCGCTCAGGCGGCCGGGCCCGGGAGCCTTTGGGGCCATCTTGTCAATGCGGGACCACTGCCCCGCGGACAAGACGTTCTCTACTCGACCCCCTGGGCCTCGCTCCGCCTCTCACAGCATCCCCCCCGTCGCGGGCCTGCGCTCTGGCCAGCCTCCTCGCGGCGTCTGGGACTGCGCAGCACACTAGACAGTTCGCCGCCCGCGCTCAAGGGGTTCGTGGTCCGTTTTTCAGGGAGTTTTCAGGGAGCTCCGAGACGCTCGGACCGGTCTGCGCGGCCACGCCGCGCCTCGGCCTGCCGCTCGGCGTCGAGACGCCCGAGCGCCACTGGTGAGCGGTCGAGATGCACCATCGCCTCGGCGATCAGCCGGTGTCCCGCTTCCTCGGCGATCAGCCGGTGCATCTCCTGCGCTACGCGCCTGTAGGAGGGATGCCCCTGGGTTCCGGACCGCAGCTCGACGACGTGCATCGCCTCGCGCGCGTTCATCTGCATCACGTAGCGCACCCGGAAGGCAAGGGCCACCGCGTACGGCGCCTGCGCTGGGAACGCCGTCGCGAGCGCGTCGTACAGGGCCTGCGACCGCTCCATGGTCTCGGTGAACGCCTGGGACTCGCCTGCCTCGACGATGAGCTCGGGGACCTCGTAGCCCAGGTCGGTCGAGAGCGGCTGCCAGTCGACCGTGAGGATCCGATGACGCTGCAGGTCCCGGAACGCCCCGTAGTCGGTGACCATCTCGAACCGGTACGCCGTTCGCTCGAACGCTCGGCCAGGGCGGTGCCGGCGGTTCTTGCGCTCGCCGACGTACGCCTCGAACAGCGCGCGGCGGTCGTCGGCGGGCAGCGTACGCACGCGTGCGAGTGCTTCGCCTTCGGACACAGGGCCGTAGGGGAAGCAGATGGCCGCGAGCACCTTGTCCTCGGCGTCGGGGTCGTAGTCGAGGAGCCGCACCTGCGGCGTCCCGCCTCCGGGTGTGCGGGCGCCGCGGGGTGTGCGGGCGCCGCGGGGTGTGCTGGCGTCGCGGGGTGTGCTGGCGTCGCGAGGCCATAGCCGTTCGACGACGCGAGCCGTGTCCTCGCGGGTGGCCGTCAGGTATGCCGTCCATTCCCCGCCGCGGTCGGGGAGGTCCACGCGTTGGAGAAAGGAGGGGATCACCTTGCGCAGCTCGGCGAGCATCATCGCCCCGTAGCTGCGCACCTCGGGGAGCGGGTGCGCCGCCATGCGCAGGAGGAGCCCCTCGTACGCCTGCCCGTCGCCGTAGATGCCGACGTTGGAAAGCGAGGCGGCAGGGAGGAGCCCGCGCGCCGCGTCGAGTGCTTTGGCCCTGAGTGCTTGGCGGTGGACGAAATCCGAGTCGCCCGGCTGGCGGGGGTATCGCGTGCCCAACCATGCGACCAGGCGCTGCAAGAGGGCGCCGTAGCAGTCGAACATGCGGTCCATGTCCCCCACGTAGCGGGCACCGAGGGAGGACTCGAGGATCTCGGGCGGGCGGTGATAGCGGTAGTGCCCGCTCGGGAGACGCTGGTCGTAGGCGATGTAGCGCGTCGACTGCTCGAGGTAGGACATGAGGCGCCCCCGTTCGAGCACCTTGGTGAGGACGTTCGACGCCTGCTCGCAGGCGAGGTGGACTCCCCCGAGCTGCGCGACCGAGTCGTCGCCATACTCGAGAAAGACCCTTTGGTACAGCTTCTCCGCGCGCCGCAGCCCTACCGTGGCGTCGATGGTCGCGTCGCCCGAGACGTCGAGCTCGCCCACGAACTCGTCGAGGAAGAGGCGGCGCAGGCTCTTGGCGGAGCGTGAGTACCGGGCGAAAAGGGCGCCCTTCACGACCTCGGGAAGGTTCACCAGGGCAAAGACCGGAAGGTCGAGGTTCGTCACGTAGCGGCGGAGCACCGCCTGCTCGTCCTGGGTGAATTCCTCGGGGACGTAGGGCGTCATGGCCCGGCCAAGGTTATGCGTCCGCTCCGCCGCGGTGGCGGACCTCACTCGCCGAGGTCGGGGGACCCGCCCGCCGCCACGACGTCGCGCCGCAGAAGCCGCACCGCGGCGCCCGCCGCGGCTGCGACACCAGGGTCCGATGCCACGGAGGCGACCTGCCCGACCAGGTCCACCAGCTGCTTCACCGTCCGCACGAAGTCGCCTGGAGCGATCTCCCCGACGTCGTGCGACGCGACCTCGAGCACCGTGCCGAACGAGGCGCCGCGTGCCCACGAGGTGACTGCACCCGCCAGGCCGGGCTCGGGTTGGCGGGTTCTCGGAACGAGGTGGATCTCTTCCACCCCCCGGACGTGCTCGCCGAGCCCGCCGAGCGCGACAAGGCGCTCGTTGAGCTCCTGGCGTCTGCGCTCACCGATCCGGTCGCCCGCGCTTTTCCCCCGGCGCTGCGCGCGGGCGAGCTCCCTGGCGGCTCGTCGCCGGCCGTACGCGGGCCCGCCCGCCGGCCCGCTGGCGGGCCGGTGGGCACGGCGGCGCTCGAAGACGAGTGAGGACAGGACGCCGGAGAGCACCGCCGGCTCGGCGTCGGTGAGCACGTCGTCCACGAGTGCCTGGGCGACGAGGAGGTCGGACTCGTGATAGATCCGGGAGAGCAGCTCGCCTCGTGACGTGAGCTGCCACCCGTCCAGGTAGGCGAGCTCCTCGAGCACGGCGAGACGACGGCCGAGGTGGTCGACCAGGACGTCGCGTCGTGGGGCGCTCCGTCGCTTGGCTCCGGCCGGCTTCGGCGCCCCAGCTGCTGCGTCCGCCTGCCATTGGGCGAACGAGCGGCGCAGTACCGACACTGCGGTGGGTCGATCGAAGCGCCGCACGAGGTTGACGGCGAGGTTGTAGGTCGGGCGGAACGCCGAGCGGAGATCCGGCGGTGGAGCGACGGCGATCCTGGCCATCTCGGCGACGGGGACGTCAGGTGCCCACAGCACGACGGCATGGCCGACGTCGTCGAGGCCGCGCCGGCCTGCTCGCCCGGTCAGCTGGGCGTACTCCCCCGACGTGAGCGGCGCCCGCCCGGCGCTGCCGTACTTGTCGAAGCGTTCGATCGCGACCGTGCGCGCCGGCATGTTGATGCCGAGCGAGAGCGTCTCGGTCGCGAACACGACCTGGAGAAGGCCTCGGGCGAAGCACTCCTCCACCGTCTCGCGGAACGCTGGGACGAGGCCTGCATGGTGGGCTGCGATCCCCGACGCCAGTCCTTCCAGCCACTGGGTGTAGCCGAGCACGTCGAGCGCGTCGTCGCTCAGGTCCTCTACGTGCGCCTCCGCGATGCCGCGGATCTCCGCGCGCTGGTGGTGGTCCGTGAGACGCATGCCCTCGCGAAGACATTGTGCGACGGCGTCGTCGCACGCAGCCCTACTGAAGATGAACACGATCGCCGGCAGGAGATCGCGCTCTTCGAGCGCCTCCACGAGCTCGGTGCGCCTGGGCGAGCGGAAGGGCAGGCGAGGCCACCGCCGGTCGCTTCCCCGCCAGCGCGGTGCCGGGGCCAACTGCGCCATCTTGCGCGCGGTCTCGTCGAGGCGCAGCGCCTCGGCGCCAGGGCGCGAGTCATGGAGGAGGGGCAGGAGATCGGTCTGTGGCGGCCCTCCTCCCTCTGGCTGGCGGCGATGGACCGCGAGGTGGTGGCGCAGGACGACGGGACGGCGACGCTCCACGACCACGCTCGTCGGGCCGCGCACCGAAGTCAGCCAGTCGCCGAGCTCCGAGGCGTTGGAAACCGTGGCCGACAGACAGACGAAGGTCACTGTGGGAGGGCAGAGGACCAGGACCTCCTCCCACACCGCGCCCCGGTAGGGATCCTGGAGGTAGTGAACTTCATCGAGCACTACCGTGCGCAGCCCGCCGAGGAGCTCCGAGCCCGCGAGGAGCATGTTGCGAAGAACCTCGGTCGTCATCACGACGACGGGTGCCTCCGCGCGGACTGCCGTGTCTCCGGTGAGGAGCCCGACGCGCTCGCTTCCGTGGGCCGCGCAGAGCTCGGCGAACTTCTGGTTCGAGAGCGCCTTGAGCGGCGTCGTGTAGAAGGACTTGCCTCCCATCGCCAGTGCCCGGTCGACTGCGTAGGCGGCCACGAGAGTCTTGCCGGAGCCGGTGGGGGCGGAGACGAGGACGGAGCGACCGTCGTCGAGCGCGTCGAAGGCCTCAGTCTGGAACTGGTCGGGCTCGAAGCGCAGCGTGCGCACAAAGCGCGCCCGATGGCCGCGCGGGACCCCGGCTGCCGCTCCCGCGGCTCGCCCCGTAGGTCGTGAGCTCAACGCCGGAGGAGCTTGCCGACGCCGATGGACGCGAAGTAGAAGACGACGAGTGGGACTCCGAGGGCGATCATGGAGAAGGGGTCGGAGCTCGGGGTGAAGACCGCGGCAGCGACGGTGATCCCGATGACCGCCCATCGCCAGTGGCGCAGGAGGGCGGCGGGGGTGATCACGCGGGCGAGTTGCAGCGCAACGAGGAGCACCGGGAATTCGAACGTGAGCCCGAAGAGCAGCATCATCAGCAGCACCAAGGTGAGGTACGCGTTCGGGTTCAACAGCGCGTGGATGCTCGGTCCGCCGATATGGATGAGCCAGCCAAGGGTGTGCGGGAGCACGAGGTAGACGACCGCGCACCCGGACAGGAAGAGGACGACCGAGGCGATCACGAACGGCACCGCGTAGCGCTTCTCGGTGGCGCGCAGCCCAGGGGTCACGAACCGCCACAGCTCCCACAGCGCCACGGGCGAGGCGAGGACGAGGCCGCCGAACGCGGCGAACTTCACTCGCAGCGAGAGCGCGTCGAGCGGGGCGGTCACGTAGAAGCGGCAGGCGCTCGCCTGCTGCACCTCGCAGAAGGGGTGGCGCATCAGCGCGAACTCCCAGTTGTAGAAGAAGACCGACACGCATGCGAGGACGACGAACGCCGCGACCGTGATCATGAGACGGCGGCGAAGCTCGGACAAATGCTCCCCGAGCGTCATCGCGTCAGGCTTCGCGCGGAGGCGCCGCAGCGCCGGCACGCGCTCGGAGAGGGGCATGGCCATCGGCTAGTTCAGGTTCGGGTCGTCGGTGTCCAGCCTTGCCAGGGCCGGAGCGACGAGGTGGGCTGCTGCGGTCCCGGGCTCTGCGGCGCCAGTCTGCTCGGCACGCCCGGTCCCGGGCTCTGCGGCGCCTCGGGTGCCGTTCATCCGGGGGGAAGTCCCGGCGCCGCCGGCGTGCCCGTCACCAGCGCCGGCGTGCCCGTCACCACCGCCGTGCCCGTCACCACCGGCGTGCCCGTCACCGTTGGGCGACGGCGGCTCGCCATGGACGTCCGCCAGCTGGTTCAAGAGGCTGACGGGGGACCGAGCGAAACGGACGATGTCCTGGCTGCTCGGCAGGTCCGGGACGGCCTGGCGGATCTCGCTGTCGAGCCGCGTGTGCAGCTCGCGCACCTTGCGCCATCCCGCGCCGAGCTGGCGGGCGACCTCGGGCAGGCGCTTGGGCCCGAGGATGACCACCACGACGACGAAGATGATGAGGAGCTTTGTCGGGCTGAGGTCCAGCACGCACCTCGATTGTACCCGGAGGTTCCGTCCGGAGATGGCCCTGGGTGGTGAGGTGCGGGCATGAAGCCTGGGTGGTGAGGTGCGCGAGGAAGGCTAGAAGTACCGGAACTGCGATGGCGGCCAGAGGATGAGGAAGACCTTTCCGACGATGTAGGACCCCTTGACCGGGCCCCACATCCTGCTGTCGCAGGAGTTCACCCGGTTGTCCCCCATCACGAAGTAGTCCCCCTTTGGCACGGTGAACGGTTTCGACATCGTCGTGTACGTCTGGGGACCCTTCGGCAGCCAGGGTTCCTTCAGGAGCTTTCCTGTGATGTACACCTGCCCCCCGTGGGCGGAGACCGTCTGACCCGGGAGCCCGACCACCCGCTTGACGAGGTCGGGGACCGGCGGGCCACCGCAGTCCTCGGCGGGCGGGGTCTTGAAGACGATGATGTCGCCCACGTGGATCGTCCCGTAGAGCTTGTTGACGACGATCCGGTCCCCCGCTTTGAGCGTGGGCCACATGGATGTCGACGGCACGTAGTAGGTCTGTGCCACGAACGTGCGCACGCCGAAGGCGACGCCGACGGCGACCACGATGACGACGATCCACTCGACGACCCATCGGTACGAGCGACGTCGAGGTCCCGCTCCCCCGCTGGATCCCTGATCGCCGTCGGTCCCGCCGCCGGCTCCGCTGGTCAGCTCGCCGCCCGAGCCCTCGCCGCCCGGGCCGTCGCCCGATCCCTCGCCAGGCAGGGCGGTTCCGGGGCCGCTACCGACCGTCGGACCGGGGCTTGGCACGGCGCGGGCAGGGAGTTCATCGCTCACGGGGTCCCGAGGCTACAGGGTGCGCTCCTCGCCGGCAGGGCGCGCTCTGCCGTGGGCATCAGAGCGAGGCGATGAGACGCTCCACCCGCTCGTCGTGCGAGCGGAACGGGTCCTTCAGTAAGACGGTGCGCTGGGCCTGGTCGTTCAGCTTCAGGTGGACCCAGTCGACGGTGAAGTCACGCCGGCGCTCCTTCGCACGTCGCACGAAGGCGCCTCGGAGCCTTGCGCGGGTCGTCTGAGGGGGCTCCGTCATCGCCGTCACGATGTCGGCATCCGTGCAGGTGCGCTCGACCTGGTCCCGGGCCTGGAGCTTGTAGAACAGGCCGCGGTCTCGGTCGACGTCGTGGTACATGAGGTCGACCATGGCGACCTTGGGGTGCGAGAGCGGCAGGCCCTGGCGCTGGCGCACCTGGTCGATGAGTCGGTACTTGGCCACCCAGTCGCACTCCCGCCATAGGGACAACGGGTCGGACTCGAGGCCCTTCAGGCAGTGCTGCCACATCTCGAGCGCCCTGTCCTCCTCAGGCCCGAGCCCATGGCGGTCTCGGAAGCGCAACGCGCGCTCGAGGTACTCCATCTGGATATCGAGCGCGCGCATCTCACGCCCGTTGGCAAGGCGGACGCGGCGCTGGCAGGTGATGTCGTGGCTGATCTCGCGGATCGCCCGGATCGGGTTCTCGAGCGTGAGGTCGCGCAGCACGGTGCCGGAGTCCTCGAGCATGGTGAGCAGGATGGCCGTGGTGCCGACCTTGAGGTAGGTGGCGTACTCGCTCATGTTCGAGTCGCCCACGATCACGTGCAGCCTGCGGAAGCGCTCCGCGTCGGCATGGGGCTCGTCGCGCGTATTGATGATCGGGCGGCTGCGCGTGGTCGCGGACGAGACGCCCTCCCAGATGTGCTCCGCTCGCTGGCTCATGCAGTAGACCGCGCCGCGCGCCGTCTGGAGCACCTTGCCGGCCCCGGCGAAGATCTGGCGGCTCACGAGGAACGGGATGAGCACCTCGGTGTAGCGGCTGAAGTCGTCGTTGCGCTCGGTGAGGTAGTTCTCGTGGCAGCCGTAGGAGTTCCCTGCCGAGTCCGTGTTGTTCTTGAACAGGTAGACGTCGCCGCGGATCCCCTCCTCGCGCAGACGCGTCTGTGCCCCCGCCACGAGCTGGGAAAGGATCCACTCCCCCGCCTTGTCGTGCACCACGAGGTCGCTGATGCGGTCGCACTCGGGCGTGGCGTACTCCGGGTGGCTGCCGACATCGAGGTAGAGCCGTGCGCCGTTCTCCAAGAAGACGTTCGACGAACGTCCCCAGCTCACCACGCGGCGGAAGAGGTAGCGTGCCACCTCGTCGGGGCTCAGCCTGCGCTGGCCGCGTAAAGTGAAGGTGACCCCGTACTCGTTCTCGAGCCCGAAGATCCGTCGCTCCACACTGGTCACGGTAGTGCCGGGCGCGCCGTCGGCGAGCGTCAGCCAGCCGCCGGGCTACCCGCCGTCGGCGAGCGTCGGCCAGCCGCCGGGCTACCCGCTACCGGGCTACCCGCCGCTCTCGACGGCAGCCTGGTCGTCCGCCCCGCCGGAGGTCCGGGGGGAGGACTCCGCTGCCTTCGCAGGCGAAGACGCCTCCGCAGGGGAAGGCTCGACGCCTTCGAGGATCTGGGCAAGCTCGCCGTCGGTGATCCGCCTGAAGGCACGACGCCCGTTCTCCCTGCTGAGCACCGCAACTTCGAGGTCGTTCGGGCCGAGGGTGCGCTGGGGCCCGGCCAGGGCCTTGACCGCCGCCCGGATCGCCTCCGCCCGATCGCGGTCGGGCTGCCAGTCTGCGGCGAAGCGCTCGCTGATCGTCTCCGCTTCGCCGCCGAGGACAGCGAAGCGGTCCTCGTCGGTGATGGTGCCCTCGTAGGCCACGTGGTACAGCTGGTCGGGCCTTCCGTTGGCCCCGAGCTCCGCAACAAGGATCTCCACCTCGAGCGGCTTCATCTCATGCGTGAAGACGTTCCCGAGGTACTGTGCGTAGAGGTTAGCGAGGGAGCGCGCGTCGACGTCCTCCCGGCTGAAGGCGAAGCCCTTCGTGTCCGCGTGGCGCACGCCGGCCACGCGGAGCTGGTCGTACTCGTTGTACTTGCCGACCCCGGCGAAGGCGATGCGGTCGTAGATCTCGCTGATCTTGTGCAGGGAGCGTGACGGATTCTCCGCGACGATGAGGACCCCGTCGGCGTACGCGGTGGCGATGAGGGAGCGGCCGCGGGCGATCCCCTTCTGGGCGTACTCGGCCCGGTCCTTCATCACCTGCTCGGGAGCGACGTAGAACGGCATGGTCACGACGGCTCACCTCCGCTCACCGGGCCCCCAGTCACCGGGCCGCCAGTCACCGGGCCCCCAGTCGCCGGGCCCCCGCTCACCGGGCCGCCAACGGTTTCGCGCTCAGCCCGTTTCCGGTCGATGAGCGCCTGGAAGCGGGCCGCCACCTCCTCTTCGGGCACCTCCCTATAACCGTCGGCGGTGACGACGGAGACCGTCGGGTAGATCCCGCGGACCACGTCCGGTCCGCCCGTGCCGGAGTCCTCGTCCGCCGCCTCGTAGAGCGCCTGGATGGCCAGCTCCACGCCCTCGGAGCGAGAGAGGCCTTCGCGGAAGCCGAGCTTGATCGTGGTGCGGGCATCCCGCCCGCCCGAGCCGGTCGCCTGGTAGTCGGCCTCCTCGTAGTGGCCGCCCGTGACGTCGTAGGTGAAGATGCGCCCTGCTCCCCGTGCGGTGTCGTAGCCGGCGAACAGCGGGACGACGGCGAGGCCCTGGATGGCGAGCGGCAGGTGCTGGCGGACCATCTGGGCGAGCTGGTTGGCCTTGCCCTCGAGGCTGAGGTTGACGCCCTCGACCTTCTCGTAGTGCTCGAGCTGGGTCTGGAAGAGGCGGACCATCTCGACGGCGAACCCGGCGGCGCCCGCGATGGCCACAGCCGAGTAGTGGTCGGCGGGGAAGACCTTCTCCATGGCGCGATGCGCGATGGCATGCCCCTCGGTTGCACGGCGGTCGCCCGCCATGACGACGCCATCGGCGAAACGCAGCGCCACGACGGTCGTGGCGTGGCGTACGGACGCGGCGAAGTCGGTCCCCTGCGGCACGGCGGGCACGGCGGGCAGGCCGGTTCGCCGCAGGAGGCTCGAGAAGTCCGGTCCTGGGTCCTCGGTCGGATGGAAGAGCGGGAGCGCCACCTCGGGCTACTGCCCGCCCTTCTGGACGTAGTTGCGCACGAACTCCTCGGCGTTGTCCTCGAGCACTTCGTCGATCTCGTCCATGAGATCGTCGAGCTCCGCCTTGATCTTCTCGCCGCGTTCCGAGGTCGCCGGGGTGTCCTCGACCACCTCGCTCTCGGTGCGAGCCGGCGCGCTCTTGCGCTTCAGTTCTCGCTCAGGCATTGCTTCGTCCCCTCTTGCACGCCACTGTCTTATCTCGCCGGCGACCGGCATGTGCGTCTTTTCCTGTCGCGGGCCTGCGGTCCTCGAAGATCGTCATGCGCTCAGCCGCTCCAAGAGCTCCGCCGGCGTCGCGCTCGCCTCCAGGAGAGCGGCCGTGTGCGCCGCCGTCCCCCGCAAGGGGTCCATCATAGGGACGCGGCGCAACGGGTCGGTCCCCAGATCGAAGACGAGCGAGTCCCAGTTCGCCGTCACGACGGCCTCGGGCCACCGGGCGAGGCACTGTCCCCTGAACCACGCCCGCGTGTCGGCTGGCGGCGTTGTGACCGCGGCTGCGACGGCGGCGTCGTCGACGAGGCGCTCCATGCCGAGCCGGATGTAGAGGGAACGCTCCGGGCGAAGGTCGTGGTACTGGAGGTCGAGGGCGGAGAGCCTGCTGTCCCCCCACTCGCAGCCGTGACGGTCCCGGTAGGCCTCGACCACCCTGCGCTTGGCGACCCAGTCGAGCTGGTCGGCGAGCGTGGAGGGATCCTGTTCCAAGCCGTGGAGGACGGCCTCCCAGCGCCCGAGCACGCGCTCGCCGACCTCGTCTCCCCCGAGCACCGACAGGCCGTGGTGGTCGGCGTACTTTCGGGCCGTGGTGTACAGCTCCCACTGGACGGCGAGCGCCGTGGCGGTCGAGCCGTCCGCCATGGTGATCGGGCGCCGCAAGGTGAGGTCGGTGGAGACCTCGTGCAGCGCACGCACCGGATCGACCGGGGTGAGGTCCCTGGGCGAGGCGACGTCGTCTTCGACCATGGCCAGCACGAGCGCGGTGGTGCCGATCTTGAGGAAGGTCGCGACCTCCGAGAGGTTGGCGTCCCCGACGATGACGTGGAGGCGGCGGAAGCGCCGGGGGTCGGCGTGCGGCTCGTCACGCGTGTTCACGATCGGGCGCTTGAGCGTGGTCTCGAGGCCGATCACCTCTTCGAAGAACTCCGCGCGCTGGGAGATCTGGAAGGTCACCCCAGCCTTGTCGAGCTTGGGAGTCTCCGCGCCCACCTTGCCCGACCCGGTGTAGATCTGGCGGGTGACGAAGTGCGGGATCACCGCAGCGGCAACCTTGGCGAACGGGACGGCCCGGTCCACGAGGTAGTTCTCGTGGCAGCCATACGAGTTGCCCTTGCCGTCCGAGTTGTTCTTGTAGACCACGACGGGCGGCGTGCCCGGGTACAGGTGCGCCGCCGCGCGCATCGAGCGGCGCAGCACCTCCTCACCTGCCTTGTCGTAGAGGACGAGGGTCAGCGGGTCGGCGCACTCGGGCGAGGAGTACTCGGGGTGCGCGTGGTCCACGTAGTAGCGGGCGCCGTTGGTGAGCACCGTGTTGGCCAGGTGGGTCTCCACGATGGGGGCGAGAGCCCCTTCCTTCGTGAAGCCCCGCGCGTCGTTGGCCGGTGTCTCGTCCTCGAAGTCCCAGTCCGTGCGGCGCTCCGCCTCGGTCGCGTAGGCATTGACGAGGAGCGAGGACGCGGTGATCGGGTTGCCGTCGCCACCGGGCACGTTGATGCCGTACTCGGTCTCGATCCCGCAGACCTTGGGAATGGCCACGTGAGCGACCCTACCCGCTCGTCACAAGTACTGGCCGGTCCCCACCCGCTCGATCGCGCGCCCGCCGCGGCCGTCGCTCTCCTCGCTCATGAGGGTACGCACGTAGACGATGCGCTCGCCCTTCTTGCCCGAGATCCTTGCCCAGTCGTCGGGGTTGGTGGTGTTGGGCAGGTCCTCGTTCTCCTTGTACTCCTGGCGGATGGAGGCCACGAGGTCCGCGGTGCGGATGCCCCTCCCCTCCCCCGAGATCTCGCGCTTGATCGCGAGCTTCTTGGCGCGTCGCACGATGTTCTCGATCATCGCTCCGGAAGCGAAGTCCCGGTAGTAGAGGACCTCTTTGTCTCCGTTCTGGTAGGTGACCTCGAGGAAGCGGTTCTCGTCGTCGGCCCTGTACATCTCGGCGACAGTCACCTCGATCATCGCCTGTGCCGCCTTCTCGGGGTCCCCTCCACCGAGGCGGTCGACTTCCTCGGCATCCAGAGGCAGATCGGCGCGGAGGTACCTCGAGAAGATCTGGGCAGCAGCCTCGGCGTCGGGTCGCTCGATCTTGATCTTGACGTCCAGGCGACCCGGCCGCAGGATCGCCGGGTCGATGAGGTCCTCCCTGTTGGAGGCGCCGATCACGATCACGTCACGCAACGCCTCCACGCCGTCGATCTCCGCCAGCAGCTGGGGGACGATCGTGGACTCCATGTCCGAGCTGATCCCGGTGCCCCTCGTTCGGAAGAGGGAGTCCATCTCGTCGAAGAAGACGATGACGGGCACGCCCTCTTCCGCCTTCTCCCGGGCGCGCTGGAAGACGAGGCGGATCTGGCGCTCGGTCTCGCCGACGTACTTGTTCAAGAGCTCCGGACCCTTGATGTTCAAGAAGTAGCTGCGGACGTTGGCGTTGCCGGTCGCCTCGGCGACCTTCTTGGCGAGCGAGTTGGCGACGGCCTTGGCGATGAGGGTCTTGCCGCAGCCGGGCGGGCCGTAGAGGAGGATGCCCTTGGGCGCAGGCAGCCGGTAGTCGTTGAAGAGCGCGCGATGCAGGTACGGCAGCTCCACGGCGTCGGTGATCGCCTCGATCTGGGTGTCCAGACCGCCGACGTCCGCGTACGTGATGTCGGGCACCTCCTCCAGGACGAGCTCTTCGACCTCGGGGCGAGGGAGCTTCTCGATGATGAGGTGGCTGCGGGAGTCCATGAGCAGCGTGTCTCCTGCCCGGAGCCGCACGTCGGCCATCGCGTCGGACAGCTCCACGACCTGCTCTTCGTCGGCGCGCACGAAAACGGCCACTCGGCGTCCGGGGTCGAGGACCTCCTTCAGGGTGACCACGTCGCCGGCGAGCTCGCCGGGACGTGCGAGCACCACGTTGAGCGACTCGTTCAGCACGACCTCGTCACCCTTGGAGAGCCTGCCGATGTCGATGTCGGGGTGCACGGAGACGCGCATCTTGCGCCCGCCTGAGAAGACGTCCACGGTCTCGTCGTCGTTCTGCCCGAGGTAGGTGCCGTACGCCGCGGGGGGCTGGGTGAGCTTCTCGACCTCTTCTCTGAGCGCGGCGAGCTGCTCCTTGGCCTGCTGCAGGGTGAAGGTCAGCTTCTCGTTCTGCGAGATCGCGTGGGCCAGCTGCCCCTTGGACTCGAGGAGCCGCTCCTCGAGGGTCTGCACGCGCCCGGGGCTCTCCTGGAGACGCCGCCGCAGCGCGCGCACCTCTTCCTCGGCCGCCTGGAGCCGGACGCGCAACACCTCCAGCTCGGCGCGAGGGTCTCCGCCGTCTTCGTACGCTCGATCAGGCGTCGGACTCACCTCCCGATCCCGTCCCCACCGTGCTCACCGCATGGTGGCTCCGCCTCTGGCCACCATACCGGCGACGGCACGGAGGCGCGCGGCAGAGGCGTGCATTTCGCTTTGGTCGAGCAATGCTCGGGAATGCTCGAGGATGCTCGGGAATTTTGGCCGAGCTGCGTCGCTTCTTCTGCTGGCGTTGCAACGCTGCTGGCCGGCGCCATGCTCTGTCGTGCCGGGGCGGCCTGCCTGCCTGCTGGGCGGGCGCCCACCCGCTCGCCCCCATCTGCTCGCCGCCCCCATGCCGCCCTCGCTCGTCTCGGCCATGCCGAGCTCGCCGCCCCCATGCCGCCCTCGCTCGTCTCGGCCATGCCGAGCTCGCCGCCCCCCATGCCGCCCTCGCTCGT
>JAJZVL010000077.1 GCA_021845725.1 Actinomycetes bacterium
CCAACGGCCGCCCCGGCAGACCGGGGACGAGCCCCGCCTCCAAGACCAGGGGTCGGGGCTCGGCGCACAGCAGCGCGAAGGCGTCCTCCAAGGTGTCGAACGGGCTGTCGGAGAGATGGGACATGGCGGCTCCTTTGCTCGATGGAGCCGCCATCGCGCCCGAGGCGCTACTGCACGTTTCCTACACATCCGCTCCCACGACCAGCCCGGCCGGCTACTGCACCCGTGCACGAGCAACGCCGGAGACGCACCAGCGCGCCCGCGTCAGTGCAGGTGAGAGCTACTACACGGCGGATGGCCACCGGCTCGGAGCACCACGGGAACAGCGATCTGCAGGCGCCCAAGAATTTTCTCAGCCGGCCTCGCCGAGCCGCTCCCCGGGGCGGCTACTACAGCGGTGCAGTAGGGCTACGACGCCGGTGCAGTAACCGCCCGGGAACCCTCACCCGGCCGTCACGTACCGGCGGGGCGACTCGCTGACGAGCCGGACCCGACCATCGGTCTCGAGACGCTGGAGGGCGTTGCCCACCGCCCCCGACGAGCGGCCCCCGAGCCCCTTGGCGACCGCTGCCGGGCCGAGCCCGTCGGGGCCGGCGTGGACAGCCAGGTAGTCGAGGACGAGAGAGCGCAGCGCGCCCTTGCCCAAGCGGTCGGCTCCCACCTCGACGGGTTTCGTCCCGGCGGCGTCGTCTTGGACGGACACGACCGCAGTGCTACCCGCCTCGACCGCCTCGGAGACCTCACTCTCCTTGGCGGTCACAGGTCCGGGGTCGACGCGATGCCAGCGGTCAGGCAGGCGTCGACCGCCGTCGCGGCCGCCGTCGGTCCGAGCGGCCGTGCCCTCGCGCCCCATGGCGGCCAGGGTTTTGGCCGCAGTCGACCGGCCGAGCTCGGCCACCTCGGCCAGCTCGGTTGCGGTGGCCCCGGGCCAGGCGGCAAGCGCGGCGGCGACGGTTTCGGCGGGGGTCTGTCTGACGGGGGTGGGGGTGGTCATGGCCTGCTCCTTTGCTCGGTGCTGTCTTGGTCTGGAGGAGCTACCTCCACCTCGGCGACAACCTCAAGGCGCCCGCGGATCAGCCAAGAGAGCCGAAAAAGTGGTGTCCGGAAACGGGCCCTCGACCCTTATTTGGCCGGTGGCACGCCTTCCCCGGCCGTGGGCCGCCCATGGCCACGACCACCACCCCCCGCACCCCCACCCCCGAGCACGCCGAGACACAGCCACACAGCGGTCAGCGAGACGCCCGTCGGGTGCCGCTCGCCGTCTGGCCGGTCGGCCAGCGAAGCGCCCAGTACCAGCGGACCGGCCGCTACCACCCCGACTGCACCGCCCATCCCGGCAAGATGCTCCCCGACCTCGCCCGACGCATCGTCGTCGAGTACAGCCAACCCGGCCAACTGGTCGCAGATCCGATGGCCGGCACCGGCACCACCTTGGTCGAAGCCGCCCTCGCCGGCCGGCGCGCGGTCGGCGTCGAGCTCGAAGCCCGCTGGGTCGACCTCGCCCGGCGAAACGCGGCGCATGTCCTCGACCTCGCCTCTCGCCGGCTCGTCACGGTGCACCAGGGGGACGCCACCGACCTCGCCGCGCTGCTCGGCGACGACGCCGGAGCGGTCGACCTCGTCTGCACCTCACCGCCGTATGCGTGCGATGTCGGCAACCTCGACGCCACCAACTGGGGGGCCGGGCACAACCTGTGCGCGACCGCCGAGCGCAACTACTCGGCCGATCGGGCGAACCTCGGCCACGCCCGCGGGCATGCCTACGAGCAGGCGATGGCCGACGTGTATCGCGCCTGTCGCGCCGTGCTGCGCCCCGGCGGGATCTTGGCGGTCGTCACGAAGAACACCCGGCGCAAGGGCCGCCTCTTCGACCTCGCCGGGCTGACCGTCGCCCTCGCCGAGGCCCAAGGGTTCACCTACCTCCAACACGTGATCGCGCTGCACGCCGCGGTCCGAGACGGCGACCTCGTCGCCCGCCCCTCGTTCTGGCAGCGCACCCAGACCGAGAAAGCCCGCGCCCGAGGAGAGGCCGTCCACCTCGTCGTCCACGAGGACCTCTGCCTCTTCTCGGCCGGCCCCGCCCAGCTCACCTCGTCCGCCAAGGAGACCGCCCGTGCCCACTGACCTGCCGCTGTCGGTCTGGCCGACCGCCCAGCAACCCGCCCGGGCCCAGCGCAAGGGGCGCTACGTCGAGTTGTCGGGCACCCACCCCGCCCGGATGCTCCCCGCCATCGCCCAGCGCGCCATTGCCAGCTACAGCCACCCTGGCGACCTCGTCGTCGATCCAATGTGCGGGATCGGCACCACCTTGGTCGAAGCCGTCCACTCGGGCCGTGATGCCATCGGCGTCGAGTACGAACAACCCTGGGCCGAGCTCGCCCGCGGGAACCTCGCCCATGCGAGGTCTGAAGGTGCCACCGGGCACGGCGAGGTGATCTGCGGAGACGGCCGCCACGTCGCCTCCCTCGTCGACCCCGCCGCACGCGGCCTCGTCGCGCTCGTGCTCACCAGCCCGCCCTATGGGTCCTCCCTCCACGGCCAGGTGAAGGCGATCCCCGGAGCAGGCGTGCGAAAGAGCCACGACCGCTACTCGACCGACCCGGCCAACCTCGCCCACGTCGGGCTCGCCGGCCTGCTCGACGCGATGCGCGTCATGCTCACCGGCACGGCCGTGCTGCTTCGCCCCGGCGGGTTCGTGGCCATGACCCTTCGCCCCTGGTGGCGAGGTGGGCGGCTCATCGACCTCCCCGGCGCGCTCGCCCGCATCGGTGAGGAGGCCGGGCTCGTCCTCCACGAGCGAAACGTCGCCCTCCTCTGCGGGCTGCGCGACGACCAGCTCGTCCCACGAGCCTCGTTCTTCGCCCTCGAACAAGTCCGCCGGGCCCGAGCCCGCGGCGTCCCCCGCCTCGTCACCGCCCACGAGGACCTCGTCGTCTGGAAGGCGCCATGACCTTCCATGCGTCCCCGAACGCGGAGGGTCCTTCGACAAGAACCCACATGCCCACAGCGCTCGGGGAGGGCGGCGACCACCCACCACCGAGCAGCCGGCGCCACCTGGCCAGTGCCCTTCGGCTCCTCCCACCCACCTACGTGCCGATCACCGCCGACCAAGACACCCGCGCCATCGAAGCCCTCGCCGGCCTCCTCGCCGACGCCGACCGGCACAACCCCGTCCGGCACAACCCCGGCCGAGCCACCAGCAGCACGCGAGCGGGCCGGGCTCGGCCGGCACCTTCACACCAGCGGGCTCCTTGACACCGTCGTGGCGTCGAGGTCTCCTCTCGGCTCCCGACACAGCCCCGAGGACAGAGAGGACCCCATGACCACCAAACGACGAGCAGCACCTGCGCCCCCGGCCGCCCTCGGAGCCGGGGGCGCAGCCGTCCGGGTCGCCTGCTACCTGCGGATCTCCACCGACGAGGAGCACCAGCCGTTCTCCCTCGGCGCGCAGGAGACCCGCCTCGGCGCGTTCGTCGCCAGCCAACCCGGCTGGGAGCACGTCAAGACCTACACCGACCAGTACTCCGGCGCCTACGCCGAGCGGCCCGCCCTCACCCAGGCACTGCGCGATGCCCGCCTCGGCCGCTACGACATCCTCCTCGTCTACCGCGTCGACCGCTTCGCCCGGTCCTTGAAGGTCCTCGTCGGGCTCCTCGAAGAGCTGGAATCGGCCGGGGTCGCTTTCCGCTCGGCCACCGAGCCGATCGACACCTCGACGCCCACCGGACGGATGCTCGTCCAACTCCTCGGCGTGTTCGCCGAGTTCGAGCGGGCCACCATCATCGACCGGGTCGTCGCCGGGATGGAACGAAAAGCCGCCCGCGGCGGCTGGCCCGGAGGGGCTGTCCCCTACGGGCTGCGCCTCGACGACGACAAGCACCTCGCGATCGAACCCTCCGAGTTCCCAATCGTCGAGCGGATCTTCACCCGCTACGGCACCGACCAGGCAGGGGCTGCCACCATCGCCGCAGAGCTCAACGCCGACGCCTGCCGCACGAGAAGCGGCCGGCGCTGGTCACCCCAGGCCGTGCTGTTCATCCTGCGCAACCGCAGCTACCTCGGCGAGGTCACCTTCCGCGACGTCTGCCACCAGGCAGATACGCCCCTCATCGACCCCGACCTGTTCGACAAGGCCCAGACCCTTCTTGGCGAGCGTGGCGATAGCTACGACCGTCGCATGACCCACGCCCATCCCGACTACCTCTTGACCGGGCTCATCACCTGCGGGCAATGCGGACGCAACTACGTCGGCGTCGCCGCGGCCGGACGAGGCCACCGCTACCGCTACTACGCCTGCTTCACCCGCCAGCGCTACGGTAAACACGCCTGCGACGGAGAACGCATCCGCGCCGATGTCATCGAAGCCGCCGTCCTCGACGCGCTCCTCACCTTCTACGCCGACCCCGACCTCATCGCACGCGCCGTCGCGCTCAAGGACAACCAGCTCGCCGAGAACCTCCGGCACCACCGCGACGAGATCGACGCCACGACCGCCGAGCTCAAGAAGACCGAAGCGGCCATCGAGCGCTACATCCTCGCCTTCGAGGCCGGCACCATCAGCGACGACATGTTCGGCCCACGGGTGCGCGACCTCGGCGAGCGTGCCCGCACCCTAAAGACCCGGCGCGACGAGCTCGAAGAAGCAGCCGACCTCGCCGCCATGGACCCGCCCGCCCAAACCGACATTGACGCCCTACGCACCGAGCTCGCCCACATCGTCGCCAACGGCACCGACGCTCATCGCAAGGCTGCCGCCCAAGCCTTCGTCCACCGCCTCGTCGTCGTCGAACCCGGCGTCATCCAACCCACCTACCTCATACGCGGCGGCATCCCCACCGATCCGGACGACAACCCCGACCAAACCGCCCCCACGTCGGCGTCTCGCGCCGTGACAAAAATGGTGGGCGCTGCCGGGCTCGAACCGACGACCTGCTCGTTGTAAGCGAGCTGCTCTACCGACTGAGCTAAACGCCCCTCGCATGCGCCGAACGCGCCGAACCGGTGCTCGGCGCCGCAGCCCGAAGAAGAGGCCAATTCTGCGCTGCTCTGGCTTCGCGGCGCAACCGCTCCCGCTCCCGGTCCGCTCCTCCCTGTCGCCTCTGTCGTCAGAGCACGGCAGCAGTCAGCTGCGCGAGCAGGGGCGCAGTGGCCGCGACGACCGGGCTACGCGGGGACGCATCCTGGACCAGGAGATCACGCCCGTCGTGCTCGGTCACCGCGACGCCAGCCTCGGTGCAGACGAGCATCGCGGCCGCGTAGTCCCACACGGAAAGGAAAGACCGACCCGCGGGTCGGTAGCCATCGAGGACCCCTTCGGCCACGGCGCACATGTCCAAGGACGCAGCCCCGAGTGCGCGAAACTGCGACCAGCCGGGGTAGCTCGTCGGGAAACCGGAGATGCCGATGACCGCGTGAGCGAGCTCGCAGGTCCCAGTCGGTCGAAGCGGCAAGCCGTCTCGGAAGGCGCCTTGGCCCCGGATGGCGTGGTAGCGCACCCCTGAGACCTGGTGGACCACCAGGGCGGCCAGCGCACCGGCCTCGTCGAGAGCGCACAGGCTCGTCGAGTACCAAGGGATGCCGATCGCAGCGTTCGTGGACCCGTCGACTGGGTCGACGATCACGAGAAGGGAAGACGCCGGACCCGTCCTCCCCGACTCCTCCGACAGCACCTCGAGACCCGCCCCATGGAGCACCGAACAGACCGCGTCATCCGTGACGACGTCGAAGGCGTACTGACCCGGCCGGGTGCCGGCCCGGCGGCGATCGGCGGGATCGATGCCGTCCAGTGCGCGCCGTGCCGCGCCCGCTCCCTCGGCGAGCACCGAGAGCAGCTCTTCAGGGTCGTCGAGTAGTCCGCCCACCGGAGGGACACTACCTGCGAGATCCGGTGGGGCAGGCCCGCGCGGCAACCAGAGGCCGCGCACGTCACAGGCTCGCCCTAGTCTCGTACCTACTGTGGCTGCCATTGACGTCGCCGGCTACGTCGCCGACCTGAAGGACCACTCCGTCGATCACGGGTTCCACGTCCACGACGAGCGGCACTTCGTCGAGACGTACTCCCTGCGCCAGGTCTGGGAGGTGGACCTCCATCCCGAAGAGGGCTGCGGAGGACCGCTCGACCTGCACCTCGCGCTCGAGGTCGATCCGCGCGTGCTGCTGTCCTTCGAGGACGTCGTGATGGAGCTCTCCGACGACGAGGAGCCCCCGGACGACTTCCACTTCCCCCTGACCTTCACGTGGGCGCTCCCACCGCTGCCGCACGGTCCTGACCTGCTCCGCCTGGCGATCGACCTGGCGGGCATCGGCGGTATCGAGCTCCCGCTCGAGGTGTCGGCCATCGACTCGTTCGCGTCCGCGACCGACGGCCCCGAGCGCCGGTTGAACATCGTCGCACGCCACCCCGTGTCCCTTGCCCGTGTGCTCGCAGGCGAGGAGCTGCTCTGCGACGTCTTCGACCGATGCCTCGCGGTCAGTCGCTTCCTCCTCGAGGCCGCCGAGACCTGGCTCGGATGACCGCGGCCGGAGGCACGCTTGCGCGCCGACGCCACCGCCTGCGCCGTGCACGCCTCCCTGCCGCGATCGCAGTCTCGGCAGGCACGGCGCTGCTGCTCGGAGGGTGCTCGAACGCCGGCAACTCGCTCGCGCTTGCAGCCTGCGCCCACGTCGGCACCTCGATCCACCTCTACTCCGAAGCCGAGCACGCGGCGACCACCGCGGCAGCCCGTTCGAAGGTGGACCGGGCGGCGGAGCAGCTCGCCGAGGCGCTGCCGCTCGCCGCGAGGGCAACGTCGGCGAACCCGGCGTTCAATCCCCTCATGACCACCCTCCAAGAGATCGGGAGGACGTCCGAGGCGAACCTGATCCCTGCGCTGCGCGCGCAGTGCTCAGCGGCGGAGAGCCCGACATCACCGTCCCCGGTGCCCGGCGGCCCGACACCTGGCACAGTCCCGGTGAGAGCGCCGACACACGGCTGACGCGGCGGCGCCGGGCGCAGCACCGGTCGAGGCCAGCCGCAGCGACAGTTGACCCCCGTGGCACGCTGCGTGGATCGAGCGTCGTTATCGTTGCCGCCGAGCAGACGGACAAGATGGAGACGTGGAGCCGGCGCGAACCGGAGTCCGCATCCTCGGGCCCGACGACTGAGATGGAGTGGAAGGAGCGTTGCTGCCACCACGAGAGGATCTGCGTGCACGCCGCCACCCGGCGTCGAGCCCGTTGCCCGCCGTGGGATCCATGGGGGCAGCACCGGCGCCCCGCGGTGGCCCGCGTGCCAGGACTGCGGGGACGGCGTCGGCGTCGGCGCGGCAGACGGCGCCTCGGCGCGCGTCGCCAGGACGTCGGCACGCCTCGCTCCGGGTACGCCGGCGGCGCGCCGGTGCACTCCTCGTCGTCTCCGCAGTCGTCGCGTTGGGGCTGCTCGCCACCGTCTTCTCCGCGTCGAGCAGGTCGAGCGGGTCGAGCCTCCCGCCACCCCCTTCCACAGCGTTTCGCGCCCGGCTCGTCGAGATCGCCGAGTCCCAGGTCGGCTACCGAACCGACCCTCCCCACTCCTATTGCAACAAGTACAGCGCCTATTGGGGGGCGGGTACAGCATGCGCCCACGGCCTTCGCTCCGAGGAGTGGTGCGCGGACTTCGCAGCCTGGGTGTGGCGCAAGGGAGGCGCCCGGTTCACATACGGGTACACACCGTCCGACATCAACGCCGCGGCCGAGAGCTTCTACCTCTGGGCCGTCGCCCACGGCACCTGGCATCCACTCGGGAGCGGCTACACGCCCCGGCCCGGCGACGTCGCCGTCTACGGGCTCGATCCCACATCGGGGACCGCTGCCCACGTCGCGATCGTGACCGGCTATACCAAGGGAGCGCGGGGACCCGACGTCGTGAACGGCGACGGGGATCGCACCGGGTTCAGCGTGGTGGAAGCGGGAACGGACCAGTACAAGGCGGATACCCCGGGGTCGAGCGCACCCCTGTCGGGGTACGCCTCGCCGATCGCCCCCGAGCAGGCGCGCGCGTAGCCGCCACTTGCTCCCCTGCTCACTCCTCTGACCCGGGGAGCAGCTCGGGCCAGGTCACCGTCGCCGGCACGACGACGTCGTCGCCGTCCTTCTGGCACACATGGCTGAATCGACGCTCCCAGTCGTCGTCCACCTCGCCGGCGGCGTGGAACCGCACGGCTTCCGCGCGAAGCCGGGCCGCGCCGTCCGACTCGAGCCTCCCCATGTTCGTCGCGGCGAGGACGTCGGCGAGCCGGTGCACTGTCGCCTGGCGAGCGGCGCTCGCACGAAGAGGCGATGCGACCACCACCGTGGCCTGGGCTGCGTCGTCGGCGTCGCGCAGGACGACCACGACCTTCTCGAGGTCGACGACGAAGCGCATCTCTCAGGATGTGACCACAGCGTCGGTCGAGAGCACACCTCGTTCACGAAGCCGGCGCACCAGCCACGCAACGCTGTCAGGACCCTCTATCGCCTGCTGCCAGCCGTCGAGCAGCTTCTCGACCTCCTCACGGCTCGGGACGTTCGCGATGACCGCGACGGACATCGCCTCGAGCTCCTTCTCGTCGGCGCTGTGCGCGCCGTACACGTGGATGCCGCCGAACGGTGTCGCCCATCCTGAAGGCACGGGCTCGCGCATCACGTAGAGCTCCCCGGTGTCCTCGATCCAGCTCAGCTCGTAGCGGACCCCGTGGGCATCCCGCCAGTCCTGTCCGAACTCCAGCTCGACGGAGCTCCGCCGCCGCGGGTCTGCGTCGTAGAAGGCCTCGATGTCCATTCCGGCGCACTGTAGTCGGACCCCCGGGGACCTCGGGGGGCTGCCGGCAGCGTCGCTCGTTTCCCACGCCCTGGTCTGCGCCGTTTTCCGTCAGCGCACCTGGGTGGGAGTACCGGTGGGAGTGCCGGCGTGCACCGTCGTCGCCCTATGACGACTGACTCGCTTCGGCCCCTCGACCGCCTCGCAAGGGACTGGGAGTCCCAAAGACGCAACCAGGCATCGCGCGACGCGATGGCCGCCCTCGCACGCGCCGAGCCAGACCTGGCAAACATCGGTGCCCAGGACCTCGGCGATCTGGTCGACACGCTCGTCGGTTCTGCTCTCGATGCGTGGGGCGCAGGACGTGGGCCTGACGAACGCGCCCATGCGGCCACGCTGTTCCGAGCCATGCTGCGCTCCGGACGGGTCCATCCGCTGGTCTCGCGTGCGCTCGTCCAGGCGCTCGCGCCAGGACTCGTCGGCGTCGGCCGTCGTCTCGGTTGGGGCCAGGGCGGGGAATGGGACAGTCCGGCGTCGTTCACGGTCGACGCGATCGCCACGGCGTGGGAGGTGGTCGAAGAGTGGAGTGGCCAGGACCGCGCCTACGCGGTCCTCGACGTGCTCTCGGCACTCAGATGCCGTCTCCGCCGGCGTATCGTCCGCCACCGCTCCTTGCACCGCTCCGAGCGGCTCGCCGCCTCAGATGAGCTCCTCTCCGAGCGAGCGGGGGTGAGCGGAAGCGACGTCGAGGAGCTCGCCCGCGCCATCGAACGGGAACGGCGCCACCTCGTCGACGAGGACGCGATCGTGCTCTACGCACACCGGGTGCTCGGGTACTCGCTCTCCGAGCTCTCGGCGTGGTCGGGTCACTCGCGGCGGCTCCTCGCCACGCGCCGAGACCGCGCTGCTGCCGCCCTCATCGCTTGAGACCCTGCGGGTTGGTCGATGCCGAACCCGAGACCGCCTTCTCCGCCCCTACTCTGCAGCTGGGATTGCAATATCGCGCTACCCTGTCTTGGCGTGGATGGCGCGTGCCCGCCGGGCACGGACGCAGGGGGACGGGAGGCGGTGCCTGGCGGCGCCCACGTTCGGGCGCGCGCGGCACACGCGCGTACGCCGCGGGCGCCACGGGCGGTTCGCCCGGTGCGGCATGGCTGACGAGCGCCGCGGATCTCGACCGTGGGCCGTCCTCGCGGTTGCGCTCGCGCTCATGGCGCTCGTGACCGCGCTCTCCTCGGCGTCCGGCCACAGCCGCCCGGTCGCACTTCAACGTCGCGCCCAGCACGCGGTGCCGGCGAAGCGCACGAGGAGCGACGCCGCGCAGCTTTCTGATCGCCGATCTCACACCCGGACGGAGACCCGCAGGCTCCACGCTCTGAGCACCCTCGCCACACCGGCTCCAAGGACGCCCCGGATCGCCGAGGCCGGCGCAGCCGGTGCCGAGACGCCGGGGGGTTCCGCGGGACGGCACCGTGCGACAGGCGCTGCCTCCTCCCGTCCGGCCACAGCAGGCTCCGGCACACCAGGCACCGGCTTCCTCGAAGCGGCGGATTCCTGGTCGCCCGACACCGGGTCGTCCCTCCTTCCGGCGGCGTCGGGCTCGGCATCGGGCTCGGCGTCGGGCTCGGCATCGGGCTCGGCATCGGGGGCGGCGTCGGGGGCGGGGTCGGGGGCGAGCGGGGCCAACGGCGCGGACACTGCGACGAGCTCGCCGACGGGCGCATACCCCGGGCACGCCTCGATCGAGGCACCCGCCACGTCCGCGTCGTTCGCAGCTCTGGGCGGCGGAACGGTCTCGGCTCGGGCCATGTGGACCGACACGCCGAATCTCGAGCTCGAGATCTCGTGCGGCGGCGGCGTGTCGGCGACCCGCACGGGATCCTCGGAGCTGTCGCTCGAGGTCGATGACACGCACGGTACCGGTAGCTGCACGGTCACGCTCTCGCTACCCCCGGGCGTACGCGCCGACGTGCCCTTCACACTGGTCGTCGACCCCGCACCCTGAACGCCATGATCTCGACATCGCACGCACGCCGAAGGATGTGGGACGCAGTCGTCGGCGCCGCCGCGGCGTTGCTCGTCTTCGCGGCGGTCCCAGGGGTGCTCGTCGCGCTCG
>JAJZVL010000078.1 GCA_021845725.1 Actinomycetes bacterium
CCGTAAGGCGCTCCTCCAAGTGCTCGTCCACGAGATCCGCGTCGAAGGTCGCGACCGCGTTGTACCGTGGTTCCGCGTGCCAGGCGGCGCGGACCCGAAGGTTCGCGCCGCCTGGCACGATCGGCGCACCTGGCCTCCCAGAATGCGAACCTCGAGCCGCTGATCGAGGGACCGGCCATCCGCCTGGCTGAACGGAACGCGAAGGCCCGCCGTGCGGGGTACTCGGGGTGAGGGGGATCCAGTGGGTCGCCACCACGGTCGCCAGCACCCCTGCCAGCACGGTCGCCAGTCCTGAACGGACCACCCTCTCGGGGTCGAAGTGCCAGCGTGTCGGTCCTTCACCCCCGCCAGTCGCGAACCCCGACTCCCTGGGTCTGTTCTCATGAAATCATCTTCTCTCCGGCCACGGGCCGGCGACAGGCTCGTGATGGAGGTGGCGCACCGGCTGACCGAGCGGGACCGGTCCGTCTTGACCATGCTCTACCGCCACCGGGTCTTCACCACCGACCAGCTGGCCGAGATGTACTTCGACAACATCAACACCGCCCAGCACCGGTTGACCACGCTCTACAAGCTCCGGCTGCTGGAGCGCTTCCAGCCACTCGACCACCGCTACGCCAGTCTGCCGTACCACTATGTGCTGGACGAGCTCGGCGCCATGGTGGTCGCCGCCGAGCGGGGCGAGGGCACCGACAAGTCCCGCTGGCGCGCCGACAAGGCGCTCGCCATCGGGAGGTCCCAGCGCCTCCGGCACCTGGTCGGGGTGAACGGCTTCTTCTCCGCGCTCGTGGCCGAGTCCCGGCGCAGGCAGGACTGCGATCTGTCGCTGTGGTGGTCGGAGCGCCACTGCGCCAGCCAGTTCGACCGGATCGCCCAACCCGACGGGCTCGGCAGGTGGGAGGAGGCCGGCCAGGAGGTCATCTTCTGCCTAGAGTATGACCGCTCGACCGAGACCCTCGATCGCCTGGAGAAGAAGCTGAAGAGCTACGAGGACCTCCAGGTGGCCGCCGGGCACGCCTACTGGATCTGCTTCTGCTTCGGCCACCGGCGCCGGGAGGCCGGCGCGCGCCGCGTCCTGGCGCAAGCCACCGTGCCGGTGGCGACGGCCGCTCTCGGGTCGACACAGCGGCCGCACGAGGCGATCTGGTCGCCGATCGGCTACGAGGGCGTGCGCCTGCGGCTCGCCGAACTGGCCCCCGTGCCCATCCCGCCCGAATCCGAAGGCCGCGTCGCCGACGCCGAGGCCTACCGGCGCCGGGCGGCTGGGCGGTGATGCGGGTACTGCTCTGCAACCCTATGCGATCCTACGATTGCCCCATCCACCGTGCACCTTGTGTTCCTCTCGTGCCGACCAATCTCATCTACTTCCAATGATAATTCGGCGGAGGCGGGAAATTGGCAAACGCCGAAGGTAGTACGACCCTGGACACACCGATGGTCCCGCAGGACGGAAAATACGAATCGAGATTGTGGACCCAGCCCGTCACAGTCGTGCTAGGCCCGCCACCGGGAGGCGCCACACGAAACCACCGGTACGGTGTCGGGCAGGTAGAGTGCTCGTGACCTGTGGGATTGTCGGCCCCACCAATCTCAGCCTCTGCCCTTCCGTCTGGCGGAATGGCGACGTCGGTCACTTTTCCAACCGCCGGGCCGAACATCGTGCTCTGGATGTGCGAGGCAACTGTCGAAGATCCTGTGGCCTTCACGCCGACGACAACCGGGTAACCCGCCAATTCACACGTAGAGGACCCCGTGTTCGTGAATCTGATACGCATGCCGACGTTCGGCCCAATGCCTCCGGCATTGACTATTCCGATGTTCAAGTGACTGCCCGAGCATGCGGACACGGCACTGCCGCTATCGGCCACTGGCCCCAGCGACGAAGAGGACGAAGAGGTAGGCGACCTCGTCGCATCAGCCGAGGATCCCTTTGCGTCAGGTGCGGCAGAAGACGATACGGCGCCACAGGCAGCAAGTACGAGCCCAGCCGCTGCCAGTAGACCGAGAAGCCCCATCCGCGGCTCGCCCGTGACCACGTTCCACCACGCTCTACGGATACGCATCGAGGTAGAACATGTGATTCACCGGGTCGTTGCCAGGCTCCCCTTCGTCAAGATCGACATCCGCAATATAGCCGCAAGCGTGTTGTTCCCCGTATTGCCAGAGGACAGTGCCTACAGCGGCACACTCCTCCGGAGCCCACGCTGGCGGATTCGCCAGATCGCCACACGGTTCGGGTTCGCTGGACCAGATTCCGTAGCAGTACGCCGCTCCACTCGCACCTACGGTCGAGCAATTTGGATAGGGTGACCCGGGATTGCAGTAAAGACCAGCGTACAGCGGGTACTGCCCGGAGCCCGGCGGGAATTCTGCACCATTGATGTAGCCCGCCCATCCATTCCAGTAGCCCAAGCTAAGAGACGTCGAGGTCTCTTGCCCCAGAAAACACACCAACACACCACTCGACGGGAGGAGCAGTGGACCCACCGCATGATACACGTTTGTAAGGGCCGACACGAAGGACTCCGCGTCGGCCCTTCCCTCTGTTGCCGATCCATCTAAGCGACTCTGTGTTGGCTCGCTCGTTGGCCCGAGAAAGTGCCCACCACTGTTCCATATTGCCTGGCACTCTGTGACTGGATCACCATTTACCACTGTAGCGAAGGGAGATGGAGTAAAATATCGGATCCAGAAACGCGGTGACCCAAACTCTCTGTCGGCTGTCGGCCATACGCTTTGCACTCTGCCAGCCGTGTCAAATCCCGGCATGTCTACCTCAGTCTCTCATCCATCGCATTGCTTGGCACCAAATCTATTGCCTCTGCCACCCTCCTAGAGCATTCCGGTCACAGTGAACGGCGTTGTGCTACCACCAATCTGGCGTAGGGATCGATCAAAGAAGTCCAGTTTCCTGCCGCCCGCTCTAAGTGCGGCGACTGCACCTCCGGGCAACACCTCGACGCCGGTGTAGTGAGTTCCCGCGCTCCCTGAGTCCGCGACAGTGCCCGCAGCCAACTCGTACGCCGTTAGCCCGCCATCTTCGCGGCTACCCAGGACATACAACTGATCAGCGTCTGGTGAAAGCGCGGCCTTGCATAATGGGGTGCCACACGCGAACTTCGGTCTGGGAAACTCCAGGGTTGACAACTCCCTAAACGATCCGGACGCATCGACCGTAACCGCTCGTCCAAGAACTGAATTGGCGATGAGTAGATGCGAATCGTGAAGGGGTTTGAGGGTGACCACGCCGGGCTTGCCGCTTGGCAGACCGAGGAACGGGACCGTCGCCTCCTTACATACCCCCGTATCCGACGAATATATCTCAGCGCCGCGGCCAGCGACTAAGCGGACGATTGCTCCGCTTGGAAGGACAATGGTATTTCTGTTGCTCGTCGGCATATAGCCCGGAGCCGAGATCGAAAAGCGGGGCGTGTCGCGGCCAACTGGATATGCGGCCAACTGCGGAACAGGCGGCGCAGCGCTGTCACCCTTTGTCTTCGGAATTTTCTGAGCATCACCGAGGGTCCACAGAAAAAGAGAATCCCTGCTAGCGACGGCGTCAACGAGCGCCAGGGAAGGAGCATCTCCTAGATTAAACGGGCCTGACCCGGTACCACTCCTGCTGTCGAAGTAGAGAACCTCATGGTGGCTTCGCCAGGTCGCGGCCGACACCGTGAAATGGCCGCCGGTTCTCGGATCTACCTTTTCGATGGTTTGTTGACCACTTGGAACAGAGACAGACAGCACAAGTGCAAGCGTCGAAGCATCGCTGGTGAAGACGGGCGTTATGAGCAGCGACGCGTCAGTGGGCAGGCCGGAAAGGGGCGCGCTCCCGCTAGATATCTTGATGGCGGACACAGCATCGACGACTTCAACCGTGATTCTGGCCTTTGTCTTGGCAACTTTGATGGCTGCAATGAAGCTGCCATCAGGCGACTTCACCGGTCGAGTTGCAAGGCCCCGCGCAACCGGCGTTGGTGCCGCAGGTGCCAGTGCTCCTGTAGCAGGAGGGTAGATCGCATCAAGGCCGATCGCTGTGGGAACAAGCGGATCGAGGACACCGTAGACGAAGACCGGCGAGTCGGAGGTAGCCCGGCTGGCACTCATGGAATCACCTCCAGGAACGCGAAATGCAGGAGCCCTTGCCGATGACCGGGTTCCACTGCTGGACGACGCTCGGCGACCGCTGCCGATGAGGCTCTTCCCGGCGAGAACGCATACTGCGGCACTGGCATGTAGCACCACCCCCAGTGGCATAAACGGTACAGCGTCCGTGGTGAGGCGACAAGGCGGCGCCTGTCACACTTGCTCCAGGAAACGGTCATCTCATTGCTCCCGCTCAAGCACCCCGGGGAAGTGGGCTCTACAACTACATGGCCGTGAGACCGGGCACCGCCGGGCCGCCGGGGCGCCATCCGCGAGGGGACCCGGAGGAGCACGCGTCCGGACCGGTCACTTGCATGGACTTCCCGGTCCCCGACCACCCCCCGCCGTGGCCTACGTCGGGCCTCCTCGCATTGTCCTGGCCCCGGGGGCATCGTTTTCTTGCCGGTGCCTGGCGCTGCGCTCACGACACCCACGGCTCCGCCAGCGTCCGGATGACGGCCGCACCGCGCAGCGGGTTCAGGCGGGCCACCGCGGCGAAGAGTTGTTCGAACGCGGCAGCGTAGTCCGCTTCGTCGTCGCCGACGGTGCCTCGGGCCTCCTCTTGGGCACGAGCCAGGTCCTCCAGCCTCGCTGCCAGCTCCCGGAGCTGGGCATCGTTCGGTGCCGCTTCCTCCTGCACAGCTGCGACAGGGCGCCCGGCGGCCTTCGCCATGAGCCTCGCCTCGTAGGCGCGCTGACGGCACGACGCCCGGCAGTAGCGAGCCCGCGGCCCAGGTCGACTCCCCCGCGGCGGGAGGGGACGGCCGCACCACTCGCAGGTCAGGGCCAAAGAGTCCGTCACGTGACGTATTCTGCCCTACCCCGGAAGTCCCCTGCCGAGCGCGTCGTCGCTGGTCGCCACGTCCGTCGACGAGCCGGCAGCGGACGAGGGAAGGAAGTTCAGAAAATCTTGCCGGAGGCCTTGACTTAGCGCCCCGATCGAGTCATTGATATCGACCCCATTGCGACGCTTGCCCGGTTGTGGGCCGCCCATGGCCACCCACCGCCCAACCCGCCATCACCCAGACGACCACGCAGGCGTCTCGTCGCGGCACGGACCGTGCCAGGAACAGCGGCTGACCCTTGGACCAGCTGGCTACGTGGGCCTCGACGGCACCCACGAGGAGGCGGCGCTCGCCGCGCTCGCCGACCTGCTCGCCCCGTACACCGACCAACGCGAGAGGGAGGCCGCTTGACCGGCCGGCCGACCCGGAGGTCTCCTCGCCTTACACCCGTCCCACCTGCCCGAAGGAGCCGTCTGTGAGAGTCGCCACCTACACCCGGATCTCGACCGACGAGGACCACCAGCCCTACTCCCTCGAAGCCCAGGCCGAGCGCCTCGGCGCCTACGTGAAGAGCCAGGAAGGCTGGGAGCTCACCCGGCGCTTCAGCGACCAGGCCTCCGGTGCCACGACCGAGCGCCCGGAGCTGCAGCGTGCCCTGGCGGAGGCCCGGGCGAGACGGTTCGACCTCCTCCTCGTCTACCGGGTCGACCGGTTCTCGCGCTCGGTGCGCGGCCTCGCCCAGCTCTTGGAGGACTTGGACGCCGCCGGCGTCGCCTTCCGCTCGGCCACCGAGCCCTTCGACACGACGAGCGCGGCGGGACGGATGATGGTCCAGATGCTCGGCGTCTTCGCCGAATTTGAGCGGGCCACCATCGTCGACCGAGTGATCGCCGGCATGGAGCGAAAGGCGGCCAGAGGCGGCTGGTGCGGCGGGTCGCGTCCCTTCGGCTACGACGTCGACCCGGCGACGGGATTCTTGGCGCCCAAGGCGGACGAGGCGCCGCTCGTCCCGGTCATCTTCGACCGCTACGCGCATGGCCGGGAGGGCGCCCGGGCGCTGGCGGTATGGCTGAACGAGGCCGGCCACCGCACCAAGGCCGGCCGTCCCTGGAGCCACACGGCCGTCCTCACCGTGCTGCGCAACCCCGTCTACGTCGGGAAGGTCTTCTTCCGAGACGCCCTCCACGACGGCCCCCACCCCCACCTGGTCGACGAGAAGCTGTTCGACCGGGTCCAGGTGCTGCTCTCCGAGCGGGGCGAGGACTGGTCCAAACGAGCATCGGCAACTTCGCCGTTCCTTCTAGCCGGCCTCGTCGTCTGCGCCCGCTGCGGCAAGCACTTCGTCGGGACCTCGGCCGTCGGCAACCGCTACCGGTACCGCTACTACACCTGCTTCACCCGCCAGCGCTACGGCACCAAGTACTGCGCCGCCGAACGCCTCCCCGCAGAGCAGCTGGACGCGGCGATCCTCGACGCCCTCCTCCACACCTACGAGCGCACCGACCTCTTCGACAAGGCCGTCACCGCCGCCCGGCGCCGGGCACGCGCCGAGCGCGCCAACCACGAACAGGAACTGGCCGTCATCGACGCCGGGATCACCAAGGCTGAGGACGCCATCGAGCGCTACCTCTCGGCGTTCGAGGCCGGGACGCTCTCCGACGCCCAGTGCGGCAAACGTCTCAAAGGGCTCGCCGCCAAGGTGCGCGACCTCCGCGCCCGGCGTGAAGAGCTGGTCGCCGCCATGGAGCACGCCTCGGCGAGCGCTCCCGACCCCGGCGAGATCGCCGCCATGCGTCGCCACATCGAACACGCCCTCACCACCGGAGCGGTACCGGCCCGCAAGGCGCTCCTCCAAGCCCTCGTCCACGAGATCCGCGTCGAGGGTCGCGACCGCGTCGTACCGTGGTTCCGCGTGCCAGGCGGCGCGAACCCGAAGGTTCGCGCCCTGGCGCGATCGGCGCCCCCAGCCTTACACAATGCGAACCTTTCGACCGAGCTTCCTGGTGACGTGCTGTCGCTGGCGGGGCGGCATGCCAAGGTGCGACGGGACGGCTATCGGAACTGGGACAACGGTGCTGCCGCGGGGGCGGGGGGTCTCCCGCTTGATGGCCCGAGATGGCCTGGGCCAGAGCCAGTCCAGGTCCATGTCGGCGCTGGCAACCGAGGATTGAGCCCATCCGATCACCTCGCCGACGACCCTTGACGACGGTGGTCATCATCACCCGACCACGAGGCTTGTGTAAGCATTGACACGCCCTGTTCCCCGGTTGGCGGATTCCCGACGGTAGTCGCGGCAGCGGCAGCGGCAGCGGCAGCTCGGCGCAGCGCTTGTGACCGTCGGCGCCGTCATCGCCGTCGCGGTGCTGCTGTCCGGGGGCGGACCGGCGGGGCTCCCCGTGGGCACCAAGGTCTTCCCCGAGACCAACCACCAGCACGTCACCGGGTGGTGCAGTACAACCGCACGCCACCGGCGGGCGGTCCTCACAACCCGGTTTGGCTCAACTGCGAGGTCTACAGCCAGCCGGTCCCGAACGAGAATGCCGTCCACTCGCTGGAGCACGGCGCGGTGTGGACCACCTACTGGTCGAGCCTTTCCTCCACGGCAGTCCTCCCGCTTCAGCAGTTCGTCGAGACCCATTACGTAGGCACCCAGCGCTACCTGATCCTGAGCCCTTACCCCAGGCTTCACGCACCGGTTGTCGCGTCAGCCTGGGGCACCCAGCTCCGCCTCAGGGGGCCGGGCGACCAGCGGCTGGCTGCGTTCGTGGCGCACTTCGCCGGCGGAGGCCAAAGAGGAGAACCCGGCGGGCCGTGCACCGGGGGGACCGGCACCCCTATCGGGTGAGGAGCGGGGGAATGGTCAGGGGCCAACCTCGCCCAACCCGTGTCGAGGTGTCGCGCCTCAGGCTCAGGCGCCGCCTCATTCGGTCATCACCCAACCGGACCACGGCGCTGGCCTTCGCCGGACCGCTGAGCGGCTGGGTGACCCGTGGCTGCGGTCCGTGCTGATTGTGCTCCTCCCTACTGCGACCTATTCGCAGGAGCGCTACGGTGGCCACTGTGCACCGAGCACAGCCCGAGACCGCCCGCGTCCGGCGCGAGCCAGGGCCGGCGGACGAGCCCGATCCCCGCCTGGCTCGGCACTTCCGCCTACGGGACCTCGTCCCGCTGTCGGTGTCGAGCGTGGGGCCGATGTTCTCGGTGGCGGCCACCGGCGGGGTGATGGCGGCCCAGGCCGGTTGGTGGACCTTGCCGGCGATCGCGATCCTGGCTGTGCCCTTCGTCACCTCGAGCTTCGTGTTCCGGCTGCTCAACCGGCACTTTCCCCATGCCGGCGCCTCCTACCACTGGTCGGCGCGCGTCGTCGGTCGGGGGATCTCTCGCTACCAAGCGTGGATCCTGATCCTCGCTTACTTCCTCTCCATCCCCCCGATCGCCATCCCCGCCGGCTCCTACACCTTCCAGCTCCTCTTTCCCCATGCCCAACCATCGACTCCACTCTCACTCGGCTTCAGCGTGTTCTGGCTCTGCTTCGCGGCCCTGCCGCTCCTGCTCGGGGCCCGGCCCACGGCACGGATCACCCAGGTCTTCTTCGCCGTCGAGCTCGTCTCGCTGGCGGGCTTCGCTGTCCTCGGAGTCATCCGGCTACCTCACCTCGAGGTCCCGGTCCACTTCGGCGCGCCGCCCATCGGGGGAATCCTCATGGTGGCGGTGATCGCCGCCACCATCCTCGACGGCTGGGAGATCGACAGCTACGCCGCCGAGGAGTCGGTCCGGCCACGAGCCGATCCGGGGATCGGCGGCATCGTCGGGGCCATTGGGGCGCTCGTGTTTTACGCCATCCTCTACCCGCTCATGCTGGCCGAGACCCCGATGCACTCACTCGCCGGCTCGGTCGACCCCCTCGCCGTGTGGACGCAGCGGCTCGTGCCCGGCGCACCGTGGCTGATGCTCGTGCCCGTGCTGGCCTCGACGGCCGGAGGGTTGTGGCTGACGAGCTACATCCTCACCCGCTCGCTCTACGCGATGGGCCGGGAAAACCTCCTGTCCCGACGGCTCGCTACCCTCAACCATCGCCATGTGCCGTCGACGGCCGTGGTCATGGTGCTCGGCAGCGCCATGGTGGTGGTCATGCTGCAGCTGCTCGTCACGTCCCTCACCTCGTTCTTCAGCCTGGTCCTCGGAGCAGCGGGGTTCTTCTTGCTGGCCGAGTTCTTCCTCGACTCGGTCACCGCCATCGTGTTCTTGACCGTCGGCCACCGCCGGCTGCCCGACGTGGCGCTCCAGCCGCACTCGCATCGGGCGCTCAGCGTCGCAGCTGTGGCCTCCGGCGTCATGATGGGTGGGCTCCTCGTCGCCTTCTTCGTCTACGGCCCCCGTTCCATCGGCCACGGCATCGACCAGATCCTGGCCGTGCTGCTCGGCGCCGGCGTGCTCTTCGCGTGGAGAACGAGGCGCCGGTCGGTGACGCCGTACGTGGTCGTCGACGATGACCCGCCTACTTCGACCCCTGCTGGCGCGGCGCGGCCCGACCCCATGTCGTAAGGAAGCCCCTGCAGCGTCGGTGCTGCGGTGCGGCGAGACGGTGGCTATCGCCCGTAGGCGACGGCGCCGACGATCCCGAGCACCGCAGCCATCGGCCACCCGATGAAGAAGTCTTCGAGGCCGGGCAACATGATCCGAAGCGTCCCCGCGTGCTCGAAGAAGTGGGTGACTGCCATTACGACGGCGAGCGCCCAGATGGAGAACGCGGCCAGGCGGCGGCGGCGGCGGTGAGCGAACGCTCGCCGAGCCTCGGCGGCCGCTTGCTGGCGCTGGGTCTCACGGGCCTTGGCTTGGCGGGCCTGCTGACGGCGGGCGAGGTTCTTGCGTTCGCGGTGCAGTTGTCGTTGGCGCCCGCTCGGATGGCCTCCTCCGGCGCTACGGCGAGCCTGTGACGTAGTCGCGTGGGTTCTCGGTCGAGCCGTTCACCCGTACCTCGAAATGCAGGTGCGGGCCCGTGGAGTCCCCGGTCGAGCCGACGAAGCCGATCACCTGGCCCTGGGCGACTGCCTGTCCTTGGGTAACGGCGATCTCGGACTGGTGGGCGTAGCCGGTGACGATACCGCCGCCGTGGTCGACCAGCACGAAGTTGCCGTAGCCGCTCTCCCAGCCGGCGTAGATGATCTGCCCAGCGCTGGCCGCGTGGATCGGCGTGCCGGTGGGGTCGGCGATGTCGATGCCGGGGTGGAAGCCGCCCCAGCGTGGTCCGTACTCCGAGGTGACCGTGCCCTGGAGCGGCCAGGTGAGCCCGGTCGAGTGCGCACCGGCTGATGGGGTGGTACCTTCGCCGGCCGGCAGGTTGGAGGCGGCGCTTTGGGCGATGACGGCGGCAACCTGACTCTGCTGGGCGCTGAGGTCGGCGCTCTCGGCGCCGAACTGCGCGATGCGTGCTTGTAGCGTCGCGTGTGCCGCCTGCTGGGTGGCGGCGGCCTGCTGGGCGGCGAGCGCGGCTCGGTTGGCTGCTTGGGCTCGGGTGGCGGCGGCAGCGGCAGCGGCCTGGGCTTGGTGCTCGGCCGCCTGCAGCTCGGAGCGCTGTGCGGCGAGCACGTCGTGGAGCTGGTGGAGACGGTCGACGGTGTCGCTGACGTTTCCCATGGCGATCCTGCGGTACTCGGCCGTGACCACTGCTTGCTCGGCGTTTGAGGCGAACAGCGAGTCGATGCTGGTACTGGTGGAGCCCTCCATGTAGGCCGCGAGGGCTTGTCGGCGCAAGACGTCCCGTTCGGCGGCCGTGTGGCGCGTGGTCCTCTGCAGCTCGGCCGTCTTGGTTGCCAGCTGCTGGTTTGCGACGGCGACCTGCGCCTCGGCGTCGGCGAGCTGGCTATTGGC
>JAJZVL010000017.1 GCA_021845725.1 Actinomycetes bacterium
TCGTCTCCTACTCGCGCGGCTCACCCCTCGACCCGGCGTCCTACGACCCGGCGGGAGGCTCGCACCTCGTGACCAAGGTCGGTATCGACGCCACGAGGAAGGCGAACTACCAGCCCGAGATCTCCACTCCCGGCGTCGACGAGGTCGACCTCGACGCCCTCTTCGGCGACCTCTGGCGACAGGTCCGCCAGGACTGAGGGCGGACGTCACCATGAAGCCGGCACCGTTCGACTACGTCGCGGCGCGCAGCCTCGACGAGGCGCTTGCCGCTCTTGCCGACGCAGGCGAGGGCGGCAAGGTGCTCGCAGGAGGGCAGAGCCTCGTGCCGCTCCTCGCCCTCAGGCTCGCGCGACCCGACGTGCTGGTCGACGTCAACCAGATCGCTGGGCTCGACCGGCTCGTCGTGGATGACCACCGTCTCGTCATCGGGGCATTGGTACGCCACCGGGCTGTGGAGCTGGACGAACGAGTGCGTAGGGCGTTCCCGCTGGTGAGCGCGGCCGCGGCGCAGATCGGCCACGTCGCCATCCGGAACCGGGGGACCGTCGGGGGCAGCGTCGCACACGCCGACCCCGCCGCCGAGTGGCCGACGCTGCTCCTCGCCCTCGACGGCGAAGTGGAGGTCGCGAGCCCCCGCGGCCGAAGGGTCATCGGCGCGGGTGACCTCTACGCCGGCTATCTGACCACGACGCTCGAGGCCGACGAGGTGGTGTGCGAGGTGCGAGGCACCCTACCGGAAGGTCGCATCGGCACGAGCTTTCTCGAGCTCGCCCGCAGGGAAGGCGACTTCGCGATCGTCGGGGTCGCCGCCGTTCTCGCGCGTGAAGGAGACGTGGTCCGCCACTGCCGCCTCGCGCTGAGCGGGGTCGGCTCCACCCCGGTGCGCGCGCGAGGGGCCGAGGAGCTGCTTGCGGGCGGTCCGGCGGACGACGCCGCGATCGCCGCCGCCGCTCGGACGGTCGCAGACGAGATGGATCCTCCCGGCGACATCCACGGCTCGGCCGACTATCGCAGGAAGGTCGCGGAGGTGCTCGTGCGCCGTGCGCTCTGCGCGGCGCGTGACGAGATCGGAACGGTGGTGGCACAGTGAGCGAGCGCAGGACGGTCACGGTGGAAGTGAACGGTGAGCAGCGGTCCGGCTCCGTGGAGCCGCGGACGACGCTCGCCGATTTCCTACGAGACGAGCTGGGTCTGACCGGCACCCATCTCGGCTGCGAGCACGGGGTGTGCGGCGCCTGCACGGTGCTGCTCGACGGGCACAGCGTGCGCTCCTGCCTGATGCTCGCGGTCCAAGCGGACGGCTGCAGCCTGCGCACGGTGGAGGGCCTCGCCGCAGAGGGTGGCCAGCTGCACCCCATCCAGGAGGCCTTTTCCGCGGAGCACGGCCTCCAGTGCGGTTTCTGCACCCCCGGGTTCCTCATGTCGACGGTCGAGCTCCTCAATGAGGTGCCGGAGCCGTCCGAAGAGCAGATCCGTAGCCATCTCTCAGGGAACTTGTGCCGGTGCACCGGTTACCACCACATCGTCAAGGCGGTGCTCCGGGCAGCCGAGGTGATACGCGGCGACGTCGCAGCGAGACAGGCGTGAGGCAGGTGCGCGGATGACCGAGCAAGGGAACGGGAACGCCCGAGCAGCGCGAGGCGTACCGATCGAGAGCGTCCGCCCGCATCAGTTCGTTGGCCAGCGCCTCCGTCGCAAGGAGGACGCGCGTCTTGTCTCGGGAAAGGGGCGCTACCTCGCGGATCTCGTGGTTCCCGGGATGCGCCACGCGGCCGTCCTGCGCAGTCCGGTGCCCCACGGGCGGATCGCCGAATTCGACGCCTCCGAAGCGCTCGCACTTCCCGGCGTGGACGCCGTCTTCACCGGCCGGGATCTCATCGGGAAGGTCGGACCCTTCGTCGAGGGCGGACGCCTCGAGATCTCGCCGATGCTCATGGAGAAGGTGCATCCCGAGGTGAAGCCCCACGCCATGCCGGTGCTGGCAGCCGACGACGTGCACTTCGTCGGGCAGCCGGTGGCGGTGGTGGTGGCAGCGAGCCGCTACCTCGCCGAGGACGCGCTCGATCTCGTTCGCGTGGACTACGAAGAGCTCCCGGTCGTGACCGACCCCGAAGCTGCGCTCGCTCCGGGCGCCCCGGTGCTCCACGGGCACTTGGGCGACAATGTCGCCGCGCACTTCGTCATCGCATCGGGCGACGTCGACGCCGAGCTCGGGAGCGCCCCGCACGTCTACCGCGGCCGTTTCGAGGTCGGACGGCAGGCGTCGAACGCGATGGAGCCCCGGGGCGTGCTCGCGACGTCCGATCGCGGCACGGGGGATCTCACGGTCTGGTGCACGAACGCTCGTCCACACCTCGTGCGCACGTTCCTCTCGGAGATGCTCAGGATGCCGCTCGACCGGATCCGCGTGATCAGCCCGGACATGGGAGGGAGCTTCGGCACCGGCGTGTTCAGCGAGGACTTCCTCATCCCCTTCGTCGCTCGCCAGCTCGGTCGCCCCGTCCGCTGGGTGGAGGACCGCAGCGAGAACCTGCTCGTGACGCGCCACGGGCGCGACCAGGTGCACCTCGTCGAGGTCGGCTACGACGACGACGGCCGAATTCTCGCCCTGAAGGACCGTTTCCTCGTGGATGCCGGCGCGTACAACCAGTACGCGATCACCGTCTCGTACAACGCCGCCGCCCATGCCCGGAACCAGTTCGACATCCCCGCGGTCCGGCTCGAAGGGTTGAACGTGCTCACGAACAAAGCACCGGTCGCGCCGGTGCGCGGTGCCGGGCGGCCCGAGGTGACGTTCATGATGGACCGGATCGTCGACATCGTGGCGCACGAGACGGGCATCGACCCGGTGGATTGCCGGCGGCGCAACCTGGTACGGCCCGAGCAGATGCCGTACCACGCCGACATCCCGTACCGCGACGGCGTCGACATCGTCTACGACCGGGCCGATTTTCCCGCCCAGCTCGCGCAGCTCTGCGATCTCGTCGACTACGGGGCATTTCGCAAGGAGCAGGCCGAGGCGCGCCGCCGAGGGAGGCGGCTCGGCATCGGCTTCTCGAGCTACATGGAGGGCTCGGGGTTCGGGCCGCACGAAGGGGCCGTCGTCAGAGTCGATACGAACGGGCACGTGACGGTGTACACGGGCGCGAACGCGCATGGGCAAGGCCTCGCGACGACGCTCGCGCAGGTGTGCGCCGACCAGCTCGGGGTGACCCCCGAGGATGTGACGGTGCGCATGGGCGATACGAGCTACATCCCCTACGGGGTCGGGACGTTCGCGAGTCGAAGCGCCGTGACCGCCGGCACCGCGACGGGCGTGGCGGCGGGGCTGGTGCGCGAGAAGGCGCTCGCGATCGCAGCCGAGGTGCTCGAGGTGTCGTCCTCGGACCTCGAGCTCGAGGAGGGCACGGTCAAGGTTCGCGGGACGCCTAGCCGGCAGATCAGCCTCGGCGAGGTTGCCCGGGCCGCGGCGCCGGGGCCGCGCAGCCGTCTGCCTGCGGGGATGGATCCGGTGCTCGAGGCGGAGCACTACTACGTGCCTCCGACCGTCACGTGGTCCTCGGGGACGCACGCCGCGGTGGTGGAGGTCGACGAGGAGACGGGCTTCGTGCGAGTCCTCCGGTACCTGACGGTCGACGATTGCGGGCAGATGCTGAACCCGACCATCGTGGAGGGTCAGGTGCACGGAGGGGTGGCCCTCGGCCTCGGCGAGGCCCTCACCGAAGAGGTGATCTACGATGCGGCAGGGCAGCCGCTCACCGGCACGTACATGGACTATCTGCTCCCGACCACGACCGAGACCCCGCCGATCACCGTCGCGCACCAGGTGTTCCCCTCGGAGGTGAACCCCTTCGGGATCAAGGGATGCGGCGAGGGCGGGGCCGTTGGGCCGCCTGCCGCGGTCGCCAACGCCATCGTCGACGCCCTGCGCCCCCTGGACGTCCGGATCTCCCGCGTACCGATCCACCCTGAGCGCCTCCTCGAGCTCATCGAGGAGGCCAAGGCGGAGGCGGCGCAGGACGGCCGTCCGAGCGCCCGGAGCTGAGCCGCGTGGAAGGCGTCGGCGAGGTGCGCCGGGTCATCGTGGGAATGACCGGGGCAAGCGGGGCGATCTACGGGATCCGGCTGCTCGAAGCGCTGCGGGAGGAGCCGATCGAAGTCCACCTCGTGATGAGCGAGTGGGCGCGCAAGACGATCGTGCTCGAAACGGACTACCGCGCGGCCACCGTGGCCAAGCTGGCAGACGTCGTGTACCCAGAGGACGACATGAGCGCGCCGGTGGGGAGCGGGTCGTTCCCTGCCGATGGGATGATCGTCGCCCCGTGCAGCATGAAGTCCCTCGCGGCGATCGCCAACGGGCTGTCTCAAAACGTCCTCCACCGCGCTGCGGATTGCACGTTGAAAGAGCAGCGCAAGCTTGTCCTGCTCGTGCGCGAAGCGCCCCTATCGGTCATTCACCTCGAGAACATGCTGCGCGTGGCCCGTGCGGGGGCGATCGTCAGCCCTCCGGTTCCAGCCTTTTACGCGCGTCCGCAGTCCCTCGACGAGATGGTGGACCACACGGTCGGGCGGCTGCTCGACCACTTCGGCATCGAGCGCGGGATGGTGCGGCGATGGGACGGGAGACGCCAGCGTCTCGAGGAGCCGGCCGACCGAGCTGACCACGCCGACGACTGAGCGCGTCGCGGGCGTCCACGGCGGCGAGGCCGACCGGCTGAGCGCGCGGATGTGCGGCTCTATTTGCCAGCCGAGACCGGGTCTGACGGCCTGTCTCCCCGGGCTCCGCCAGTCCATGATTCGCCATGGTCGCGAAAGGATTTCTTCATTCACGCTTTCTTGACATCAAGAGATAACGTTGGTATCGTCCCCGCATGGCACGAGTTGGCTTCGGCACCGGTTACGACCCCAAGGCGGACGCTCGCCAGATGGCGCAGTGGATGAAGGACGCGGAGGAGGCCGGCTTCGAGATCGGCTTCTTCTCCGAGACGATCGAGCTGATGCGCGACTCGGTCACGGCGCTCTCGGCGTGCGGGCTCGCGACCGAGCGGCTCACTCTGGGGTGCACCCAGATCACCCGACTGCGCACCCCTCTCGTCATGGCGCAGACGATCGCGTCGCTCGACGAGCTGACCGGAGGCCGGATGATGCTCGCGCCGGGGGCGTGCACGACGACGCATGCCGTGCGCCACGGGCTTCCGCCGGCTGACCCCCCGCAGGCACTCATCGAGTACGTGGAGTCGATCCGCCTCATCCTCACCGGGGAGACTGTCAGCTACCACGGGGAGGTCGTCAATTTCGACGACGTGCACCTGGGTTGGACGCCCGTGCGCACGGAGATCCCGATGTACATCCCCGCGACGAGCCGTGCGGGGTTGCGCATTGCCGGACGCATCGGCGACGGCGTGCTCCTGAACGCGATCTGCTCACCGGAGTACAGCGCGAACGCGCTCAAGATCGTTCGCGAGGCGTGCGAAGCGGCGGGGAGGGACTGGTCGACCTTCAAGGTTGCGCAGTTGATCAACTGCTCGGTGGAGGACGATCACGACGCCGCTCTGGATGCGATCCGCTGGGAGGTCGCGAGCAAGCTCGATCCGATCCAGTTGCCGTTCATCATCAAGCCGAAGAAGCTGGTCGGCGAACCGTACATGCACGAAGAAGACATCCCGATCTTCGAGGAAGCGTGGCGGCGGGGAGGCAAGGAGGCACTCGTCGCGGCCGTGCCGGACAGCTACGTCGAGGGAATGACGGCGAGCGGCACCCCCGAGGAGGTCGAGAAGCGGATCCAACAGTTCCGCGACGTCGGCGTGCAGCTTCCGATCCTGCGTGCCGCCGCGCCGCACCAGGCACCTCGCCTCATCGAGATGTTCTCCGTGGCGTGAGTGGTCAGGGCGCTTCGCCCGTGCTCACGGGCTCCGGGCTGTCGGACCGCGGTGCGCTGACTGGGACTGTCGCGGTTGTCTCGGGCGCGTCGCGCGGGATCGGCAAGGCGATCGCCGTTGCGATGGCGGCGGCCGGGGCCGACGTGATCGGGATCGCCAGGAGCGCGGACGGGTTGGCAAAGCTCGGAGCAGAGGTGGCGGAGCTCGGGCGCGAGTTCCTCGCGGTGCCTGCCGATCTTTCCGTCGTTGATTCGATCCACGCCGCGGCCGAGCGAGCATGCGCCTGGAAGGGGGCGGTCACGACGCTCGTGAACGCGGGGGGCACGATCGTGCGCCGCGAGGTGCTCGAGGTGACGCCGTCGGACTGGGATGAGGTCTTCGACGTCAACGTCCGGGGAACGTTCTTCCTCACCCAGGCCCTCGCGCGCCAGATGCTCGAGAACGGTGGCGGTGCGGTCGTGAACATCACCTCGGTCGCCGCCGAGGTGACGACCGGCGCATCGGCTCCGTACTCTGCGAGCAAAGCGGCGCTGGTGCAGCTCACGCGCGTGCTCGCGATACGACTTGCCCCGAGCGTCCGCGTGAACGCGGTCGGTCCGGCGTACATCCGCACGGAGCTGAACTCGGAGTGGCTCGAGAAGGACGGGAACCGACAATGGGTCGTGGACCGGACTCCGCTCGGACGGGTGGGCGAGCCCTGCGACGTCACCGGCGCGGTCATCTTCCTCGCGTCGCCTGCGGCGTCCTACATCACGGGTCAGCATCTGCTCGTGGACGGTGGATGGACGGCGCAATGAGCGAGTCTTCGACAGGGCGAGCACGGAGGAGCGAGCATGAGCGTCGTCACGAATGACTATCGGACGGTCCTCGAGCGCACGGGGTTCGACTCGTGGTACCACAGCCTCCCGCCGAAGCTCGGGATCGACCAGTTCCGGACGGTGCTGCCGACGATGGTTGCCGACGACACGAGGGCAACGATCGTCGCGAAGGAGATCGACCGTACGAACCTCGAGGCAATCGGGGCGGCGGGTCCCAAGTTCGTCTTCCACACGCCGTACTTCACCTTCGACCGGGTCGAGTCACCGACCGATGCGGCTCCGGACCTGGCATCAGCGCTGTCGGGCCTCGTCGACGGCGAGGCGCAGCTCGATCCTCGGATGTCGGTGTCCCTCTACGACGAGCTGGCCGCGCGCCTTGCCGGCAGCTCGCGGATGCACCGGCCGGCCTTCGTCCCGCCGCTCAACGGCTATCGCGTGCCCCGCACGGCCGTCGACGAGCTGGCACGCCCGTCTCGCGAGGCGGCGCTCCTTCCGGCGCGTCGGTACCTCGAGGAGATCGGCAGCGCCAAGCAGGCGGAGCCGTGGCTCACGCGTCCCCCGGTGGGGGCGCTCGCATCGCTCGACCGCCTGATGGCCGACGCCCACGTCGACGCCGTGGTGGCGAGCACGCCGGTCAACGTCCAGGGTCTCACTGGCGTACCCGCAGCGCTCCTCGGCCAGGACACGTGGGCGCTCTACGAACGCGAGTCTTCGGACGTGGTCGTGATGACCCGCCGGGAGCTCCCGTGGCTCGGGCTGCCAGAGGCGTCGCCGCTCACGGATGCGGGTCTTTCGAGCCTGTACGGCGGGACGATCGGCTACGAGGAGCTGGACCTTTCCCGAGAGGCGGCCGACGGGCTCGGCCTTGCTGATCGGGGCAGGCCGGCGAGCCATCTGCTCCGGCGCTGGCGGGAGGTGTCGTCGTGGGAGGACCTGAGCTTCTACGTGCTCGGCGCGCAGGTGACGGTTCGTGCGATCGAAGCCGCTCTGAGCGTCGTGCGGGATGCCGTACGGCACGATGAGGTGGTCGACGAGCTGGCCGCGTACGAGCGTTACCGGGCTGTCGTTGCCGATGAGATCGCCTCGCGCAAGCTCCCCGTGCGTGTCCGGACCTACTTCACCCACACGCACGCCGGGAACCGGTCGCTCATCCCGGCGAGGGCGACCGGCTACCGCCTGTTGCCGCTGACCAGCCTGAAGATCGATGCAGGGCTGGAGGTCTACGACGCCAGCGGATCGCTGCGTGCGGTGTCCGACGTGACGCGTAGCGCCGTAGGAAGCCAGGCAGCACAGGATGCGTACGAGCTGTTCGACCGCGTTCTCGTCACCGACGTGATCGAGGCATGTCGTCCGGGCCGAACTGGCGACGACGTGTTCCGGTCGGGGGCAGAGGCACTCGAGCCCCATCACGGCGACCTCGCGGGCGCGGGTCTGTGCCCTGCAGATGGCGTGCCGTTCATGCAGGCGATCGGCCGTGACATCGGGCATCTGCTCGGCAAGCAGGAGCCAGCGACGGTGGTCTTCCAGCGCGGAAATACCGAGGTGTTCGAGCCGGGGATGCTTGCTGCGGCAGAGCTCCAGTGGCCGTACCACGACCACTGCATCGGCGTCGAGGACGTCTTCATGACCACCGAAGGGGAACCCCTCAACCTGACGCGCAGCTCGCGCGAGGGTTAGCGACAAAGGAAGGTAGCAGCGATGCAAGAAGACATCCTCCAGACGATGGACGAGTGGGGGCCCGAGAAGATCGTGCTCGTCTCCGACACGAGGACGGGAATGCGCGGGGTCCTCGTCATCGACAACACCGCACGGGGCATGGGCAAGGGTGGGACGCGGATGAGCCCGACCGTGACGGTGGCCGAAGTGCGGCGGCTCGCGCGGACGATGACCTGGAAGTGGGCCGGGGTCGACCTCTTCTACGGGGGGGCGAAGGCGGGAATTCTCGCCGACCCGTCCCTCCCGAACAAAGAAACGATCCTGAGGTCGTGGGCCAGAGCCCTCGCGAAGCACATTCCGTCGGAGTATGTGCTCGGCCTTGACATGGGTCTGAACGAGCGGGACGCCGCCGTCGTCCAGGACGAGCTCGGTGATCGCGGGGCGGCCGTCGGCAGCCCTCATGAGCTCGGTGGCGTGCCCTACGACCAGCTCGGAGTAACCGGCTTCGGTCTCGCGGAGTGCGGCGAGGTCGCCTGTGAGATCGCGGGGCTGCCGCTCGAGGGGGCGAGCGTGTCGATCCAGGGTTTCGGCGCGGTGGGCAACGCTGCGGCCAAGCGGTTCGTCGAGCTTGGGGCCACGGTCGTCTGCGTCTCGACCGCAGAAGGTGTCGTCTATGACCCGGACGGTCTCGATGTGGAACGGCTGCTCGAGCTGCGCGATGAGCTCGGGGACCGGGCGGTGAAAGAGTACGGCGGCAAGGCTCTCTCGCTTGGCGAGGAGCTCACCGTCCCTGCGGAGATCCTCGTCCCGGCGGCGACGCAGGACCAGATCGACGAAGGGCTGGCGGCGACGCTTCCGGCGAAGGTGATCGTGGAGGGTGCCAACCTTCCCAGCTCGCCCGCGGCCCAGAAGATCCTGAAGGAGCGCGGCATTACGGTCGTGCCCGACTTCATCGCCAACGCCGGGGGAGTCGTCGCTGCCGGCGTTGCGATGGATGCGCGGTACTCCGCGTTCCGCCCAGAAGCAGCAGGTGTCCTCCAACTGATCTCGACGAAGCTCCGCGAGAACACCCGCGTGGTCCTGCGCAAGGCGGAGGCGGAGGGGAGCACCACGCATCAGGCAGCCCTGGCGATCTCCCAGGAGCGCGTGCGCAAGGCGATGGAGCTGAAGGGCCGCCTGCCCGCCGCGTCGCCACGCTGAGCGCGCGAAAGCTCCCGAGCGTGGGTGTTGCGCTGTGAGCGATCAGTTCGCGGGGCGCATGGTTGAGCGCCTGAGGAACGGTGAGACGCTGATCGGCACCTTTGCCAACCTCGGGAACGCCCTCAGCGCGGAGATCTGTGGCTTGGCGGGCTTCGACTGGGTCCTGGTCGACTTGGAGCACGGAGCGGGGACGGAGTCCGAGCTGCCGGCCCAGCTGCAGGCCCTCGGCACGACGCCGACGAGCGGCCTCGTGCGCGTCGAGTCACACGAGCGTTCCCGCATCGTACGCGCACTCGACGCGGGTGCAGCAGGTGTCATGGCACCTCGGGTGGATTCGGCGGATCAGGCACGCGCCATTGTCAGGGCGACGCGCTATCCGCCGGCAGGCAGCCGTGGTGTGGCCCTCATGAACCGTGGGGCGGCTTTCGGCGCGCGAGCGGGGATGTTCTCCGACACCGACGACCTGGTGCTCGTCATCGTGCAGATCGAGAGCGTCGACGCGCTCGAGGCCGTTGATGAGATCGCTGCGGTCGAAGGCGTCGACGTCCTTTTCGTCGGCCCATCCGATCTGAGCCAGGTGCTGGGGTGCTTCGGGCGTTTCGACGACCCCGCTTACGTCGACAGCGTCCAGACCGTCGCGAAGGCTTGCCGTGCAGCTGGAAAGACGGCGGGGGTGCTTGCGGGCAGCGCCGGGGATGCTGAGCGTTACCTCAGGCTCGGCTATCGCTTCGTCGGCGTGTCCGGAGATGGAGGCTTCCTGGCCAAGGCCGCGGCCGCGGCCGCCGCCGATCTGCGTGCCCGAAGCGCGGCGGGATCGATGAGCTGAGGTGGCTCTACGGTGAGGTCGGGCACGCGCCGAGAGGAAGGGTGATGGAGCTCTCCAACGAATTCACGGTCGATGTCGGGATGGACGAGGCGTGGCGTGTGCTCACCGACCTTCAGCGAATCGCTCCGTGCATGCCGGGGGCGGTCCTCGAGGACCTCGACGGCGACGAGTACAAGGGCGCGGTGAAGGTGAAGGTGGGCCCGGTCACCGCGCAGTACCGGGGCGTTGCCAGGTTCGTTGAGCGCAACGAGGAGGCGCGGCGCGCTGTCGTGCGTGCGGAGGGGCGCGAGGCCCGCGGGCAGGGAAGCGCGAGCGCGGTCATCACGGCGACGCTCGTGCCGGCAGGGGACGCGACGCACGTCTCGGTGGTCACCGAGCTGAACATCAGCGGGCGAGCGGCGCAGTTCGGCCGTGGCGTGCTGGCAGACGTGACCAACAAGCTGCTCGCGCAGTTCGTCGAGTCGCTCGAGACCACTGTGCTCGGTGGGCCCAGCGGCCCGGAGCGAGTCGATCGGAGCGAGATCGGACGCAACCCGGACGGAACAGGGGATGCTCCGGGCGTGTCCTCGCCGGGCGCGGTCGACGCGTCGACAGCGACTGACCACAGCCTCGTTCGCTCTGCGGCACCCGTCAGCGTCGTCGGCCTCGTCGGCCCTTCACTCCTCGAGCGCGTACTCCCCGTCGCCGCTCTCGCGGTGCTGCTCGCGCTCGTCAGCCGCATGCTGCGACGGCGGCGCCCTGCCAGATGACGACGGGTCCTCCTCGTTGGTGACGCGACGAGGGACGAGGAAAGAACTTCGCTCGACTGCACACTGAGATCGCTCCTCGAGGCTCGGGGCAGGCAGGCGCCTCCTAGAATCACGTGGTGACCACGGGCAGCGGATCGTCAGTGGGGCGTGCCGCGGCTCCGTCGGGCGTTCATCCAGGGGGAGCAGAGCCGGAGGCCACCCGACTGCGCCGGACACGGACCGGGCTTGCCTTGCTCGTGATCATGATCGGCGTGCTCATGGCGGCTGTCGACACCACGATCGTGGTCCTCGCGCTCCCCGAGATGGAGCGTTCGCTGCACGTGGCGATCTCGGGCGTGATCTGGGTGATCATCGGCTACCTGCTCGTGATCACGGTGCTCGCGACGCAGGTCGGACGGCTCGGCGACATGTTCGGCCGCGTGCGCATGTACGAGGCGGGGTTCGTCGTCTTCGTCGTGGGCTCCGCACTGTGCGCCCTCGCCAGCAACGAGGCAACGATCATCCTCTACCGCGTGGTCCAGGGCGTGGGGGGCGCGCTGATCACGGCGAACAGCGGAGCCGTCATCGCCGACACGTTCGCGCCCGAGCGGCGGGGGCGGGCGTACGGCTTCATCGCGGTGGGTTGGAGCGTGGGCGCCATCCTCGGGATCCTTCTCGGGGGCGCGATCGTGACCTACATCGACTGGCGTTGGGTGTTCTGGATCAACGTCCCCGCAGGCGTCGTTGCCGTGCTCCTCGCGCTTCGGGTGTTGCACGACAAGGGTGAACGGCGGCGCGAGCGCCTCGACCTTGCCGGGATGGTGCTGTTCGGCGCGGGCGTGTTCGGGGTGCTCTGGGCGATGACCAAGCTCTCGACGACATCGTTCAGCGAAGACGTCGCCGGCTTCCTCCTCGGCGGCGTGCTGCTCCTCGTCCTGTTCGTCCTCGTCGAGCGCAGGCGCTCAGCGCCGATGGTCGACCTCTCGCTGTTCAGAGTCCCGACGGTCAGCCCGACGATGCTCGCATCGCTCTTCCAGGCAATGGCCAACTTCGCGGTCCTCTTCCTCGTGATCATGTACCTCCAGGGGGTGCGCGGCTACACCCCCCTGCACGCGTCGCTGCTCCTCGTGCCCGGGTACCTCGTGGGCGGCTTGGTCGGGCCGATCGGCGGGCGGCTGAGCGACAAGGTGGGGGCGGTGTGGCCGGCGACGCTCGGCCTCGGCGTCCAGATCGTCGCGCTGCTCGTCTATGCCCAGCTGGCTGTCCACACCTCTGTGGGTCTCGTGGTGGTGGCGTCGGTCGTGAGCGGCCTCGGGTCCGGGCTCTTCTTCCCCGCCAACACGACTGCAGTCATGCGGGCGGCGCCGCGCGAGCTGTTCGGTGTGGCCTCGGGAATGCTGCGGACGTTCGCGAACGTCGGGATGGTGTTCTCGTTCGCCGTCGCCATTCTCGTCGCGGGCCGTGCGATCCCGCACCGCGTCGCGTTCGCCATCTTCGTCGGGACGACCCGGCTCACGCACCATCTCGCAGGGTCCTTCGCCGACGGGCTGCACGCGGCCTTCTACGCGTCGATGGGCATCATGGCGCTTGCCGCGATCCTCTCCGCCACGCGCGTGGTGCACCTGCGGCGTACGGAGAGTGCGCCGGCGGAGGTAGCGGCCGAGGGTTGAGGACGCGCCCGCTCGAGCCGGTCGGTTCAGCTCGAGCCGGTCGGCCCCGGTCGTCCCAGATGGACGGCGAGCGCATGTTTTTGAAGAACTTCGTGGGCAATGCCGAGACATAGGGGTATGGCTTTGGCACACTGGAACGAACGAGCATCCGATCGGGGGGCGGACGCCAGGACGTCGGCGGGGGCGGCAACGAAGGGGGAACCGGAGAAGATGGACGAGCACCCGATCGAGCAGTTCGACCCGCTGCTGCGCAACATGCTGGCGTGGGATCTGGTCCAACAGGTCGGAGACGGCCGGTGGGATCTTCGTCCCGACGTCGCCGAGCGGCTGACCGCCCTTGCGAGGTACACGAAGCGCAGCGAGCCGTCCGAGGTCGTGTATTTCGGTCATCTCTGCGCGGGATGCAAGTCCAACGGCCTCACGCGGCTTCGGGATGGCATGTACCTGTGTGACGAGTGCCGGCGGGCGGCGGACGTCTCGTCCGTCGCGACGCTCCTTCCCGAGCCCGAGCGACAGAAGCCGCGACGCTTCAGGTCACGCAAGATGGCGAGCTGACGGCCCCGGCGCGGGGGCGAGTACAGTTCTCGGACGTGCCGGGGGAGGCAGCGCCTGACGTCAGTGTGAGCGTGCTCGGGCACCGAGTCGAGCGCCGCGAGGACCCGCCTCTCCTCACCGGAGCGGCCGACTACTTGGCCGACCTGCATGCCGAGGGGATGCTTCATGCGGTCTTCGTGAGGTCGACGATCGCCCACGGAGAGCTGCGGAGCGTCGACGTCTCGAGCGCCAGGGTCCGACCGGGCGTGGTAGAGGTCTTCTGTGCCGAAGACCTCGGTCTTCGAGACATCCCCGAGTGGCCCCGCCTCGACGGCCCGCCCAGAGCCGAGCTGGGGCGCCCGTGCCTGGCCAAGGACCGGGTGCGCTTCGTCGGCGAGGCGGTGGCGGTCGTGGTGGCCGAATCGGTCGCGGCTGGCGTCGACGCTGCGGAGGAGGTGGTGGTCGACGTGGACCCTCTGCCGGTCGTCGTCGACCCGCTCGCCGCGCTCGAAGAGGGCGCCCCACTGCTCTTTCCAGCTTTCGGCTCGAATCTGGTGCTGGACGCCCGTCCAACCGGCGAGGACGTGCTCGATGGTGCAGATGTGGTCGTGCGGGAACGCTTCGTGAACCAGCGGGTGGCGCCGGCCCCGATCGAGGGCAACGCCATGTTGGCGATGCCGACCTCGGAAGGCGGATTGGACTGCGTCGTGACCACTCAGGCGCCGTTCGCCGTCCGACAAGGCATCGCTGCCGCGCTGGGCATCGAGCCCACGGGCGTCCGGGTGCGCACCGTCGCGGTGGGAGGGGGTTTCGGCGCGAAGGGTGGCGTGTACCCTGAGCAGGTCGTCGTCGCCGCGCTCGCGGCTCGCCTCGGACGGCCAGTGCGGCATGTGGAGACACGATCGGAGAACCTCGTCGCCATGAGCCACGGGCGAGGGCAGGTCCAAGACGTGGCGATCGGGGCGCGCCGGGACGGGACCATCGTCGGGGTCGAGGCGAAGACCGTGAGCGACATGGGTGCGTACCCCTGGCGGGGCGGCATCCCGTTCCGTACCGCACGGCTCATGGCCAACGGCGTGTACCGGATCCCGCGCCTCTCGATCACCTCTCTCGGGGTGGTCACGAACACGACGCCCGTCGGTCCCTACCGCGGCGCCGGGCGCCCGGAGGCCACCGCGATGCTCGAGCGCGCGATCGACCTCCTCGCGTCGGAGGTCGGGATCGACCCTGCCGAGGTCCGCCGCCGCAACATGCTGGTGCCCTCCGACTTCCCGTACACGACGCCGACGGGTGCCGTGTACGACAGCGGCGACTACGGGCGGGCATTGGAAGCGGTGCTCGAGCTGGGCGACTACCACGCGATCCGCAAGGAGCAGGCTGAGCGCCGGAACCGTGGTGACCCCGTCGCACTCGGTGTGGGGCTCTCGACCTTCGTGGAGATCAGCGGTTCAGGCTGGGAGTTCGGCGGGGTGACCGTCGACCAGGACGGCAGCATCATCGTCGTGACCGGTGCGTCTCCGCACGGCCAGGGCCTCGTCACCGCACTCGGCCAGGTCGTGGGCAGCGTCCTCGGGGTCGCCCCAGAGCAAGTGCGTGTCGTGCACTCCGACACCGGGGTCGTTGCCCGAGGGGTCGGAACGTTCGGCTCTCGATCGGGCCAGCTCGCGGGCAACGCTGCGTTCGCGGCTGCACGCGCAGTGGTCGACGAGGCGCGCGAGGTGGCTTCGGGTCTGCTCGAGGTAGCGCCTGCAGACGTCGTCGTGGTCGACGGCGGCGTGGCGGTCGCGGGCGTCCCGGCGACCGCGCTGAGCTGGGCTCAGGTTGCCGCGGCGGCACCCGGGGGACGGCTGCATGCGGAAGGAGACTTCACACAGGAGGAGGGCACGTACCCGTTCGGGGCCCATCTGGCGGTCGTGGACGTCGACACGGAGACCGGTCGGGTGCTGTTGCGACGCCTTGTTGCGGTGGACGACTGCGGGACGGTCATCAACCCGACGATCGTGGAGGGGCAGGTGCACGGTGGGCTTGCCCAGGGCGTCGCGCAGGCGCTCTTCGAAGAGTTCCGCTACGACGAGTGGGGGAACCCGCTGACGGCGACGTTCGCGGACTACGGGCTCCCGAGCGCTGCCGAGCTCCCGTCGTTCGAGCTCGGCTCCACCGAGACGCCCTCGCCGCGCAACCCGCTCGGGATCAAAGGGGTCGGGGAGTCGGGGACCGTGGGCTCGGCTGCCGCGGTGCAGAACGCGGTCGTGGACGCGCTGGAGCCATTCGGGGTGCGGCACCTCGACATGCCGCTCAGCGCGGAGCGTGTCTGGCGCACGATCCACGACCGCGCCCCTGGGTCGCCCAACCAGCTCTAAGCTCCCTCGTCGTGGGCTTCCTCATGCGCAAGTTGCTGCGGCGGATCCAGTTGCGTCGAGAACGGCGTCGGCGCTACGGGCGGTGACTAGCTGACGAGGATCGGGGTATGCCAAGGCGCTCCCGGACCCGGGGGGGTGCGGCGTGCGCAGGCGCACGGGGCGTGAGGGTGCGAAGAGCGCTCCGCTGACGCCCGCGGGCTGGAAGCCCACTGCCAAGCAGCTGAGCATCCAGGTCCGCCGTGACCGCGTGTCGGTGTCGGCGGGAAGCCTTGCCTTCCACGGGTTCCTTGCGTTCTTTCCTGCGATCATCGCCGCGCTGGGCGCGCTCACGTTGGCGCACGTGGGGCCGTCGACCCTCCATCACATGACCCGTGGGTTCGCCAAGGCGCTCCCGGCGGGTGCGGCCAGCGTCTTCGACGACGCGGTGCGCGCGGCGAGGACGCGACGCTCGGGGTCCGTGGTCGCCGTGGTGGTCGGCGTCGTCGTTGCGTTGTGGAGCGCGACGAGCGCGATGGGAGTGCTCCAGCAGGTTCTCGACGTCGCCTATGGCGTGCAGACCGACCGCAAGTTCGCGGCTCGCCGGGCGCGCGGGCTGCCGCTTCTGCTCGCGACGGGCGTCCTGGGCTCGCTCGCCGCAGCGCTCGTGGTGTTCGGCCAGCCGATCGGCTCGGCGATCCAAGGAGACCTCACCGTGAGCGGGCCGGTGTTCAACGCAGGCTGGACGGTGTTCCGCTGGGTCGTGGCGTTCGCGCTCATCTCCGTGCTGTTCTCGGCGTACTACGCGTTCGGTCCGAACAGGAACCGGCCTTGCTGGAGATGGGTGACACCAGGAAGCCTCGTCGCGACCGGGGTCTTCCTCCTCGCGTCACTCGGGTTCTCCTTCTACGTCAGCACGTTCGGCTCGTACGGCAAGACGTACGGCAGCTTCGCCGGCGTCGCGATCTTCATCTTCTGGCTGTACCTGACCTCGCTGGCAGTGCTCGTGGGCGGTGAACTGAACGCGCAGCTCGAGCGCGAGGGCAGGCTCGCCGCGCCGGCTCCTCCAACGCCGTCACCGTCGGACCGTGAGCCTCCTCCGACGTGCACGGATCCGCCGGGGGACGAGATCTCGGGCGGGGATTCGTCGCGGTGGCCGGGCCACCACGCGCGGTGACCGACGAGCGCGGTGAGCGAGGGCGTGAGGAACATGGCCATGACGAACGCGGCGATCGCGATGCCGACAGAGATGGCGAACCCCATCTGACTGAGCGTCGTGCCTCCGGCGAGGATGAGCGAGGCGAACGTGCCAGCGAGGATCAGCCCTGCTGAGGCAATCGTCGGGCCCGCGTGGCGTACCGCCATCGCGGCGGCCCCACGTGGGCCACGGCCTTCGCGGGCTTCCTCGCGCAGCCGGGAGACCATCAGGATGTTGTAGTCGGTGCCGAGCGCCACGACGAAGAGGTACATCACGATCGGCAGGATGAACGAGAGCCCGCTCTCGCCCTGGGCATCTTGGAAGACGAGGACGGACGCGCCGAGCGTGCTCGCGAACCCGAGCCCCACGGCACCCATCAAGTACCACGGCGCGACGGCGCTGCGCAGGAGCAGGGCGAGGATGAGAAGGATCAGCACGGCGGCCACGGGGAACACGAGCGCGTAGTCGTGTCCCATCGCGGACTGCAGGTTCACGTAGACCGAGGTGATCCCGCCGATGAGGGGCCTGGTCCCCGGTGGCGCGGCGTCCGCAGCACGTTGGAGCGGCCCGCGAACGGTGCTCATCGCCGCGTCGGACTTCGGAGAGTGCGTGAGCACCACGCGAAAGTCGGCCACGGCGCCGTGCTCGGCAACCCTGGCAGGGGCGACCGTGGCGACGCCGTCGACGCGCGCGAGGCGCTGCCCGTAGGCGGTGAGCGCCGAGGGGGGGATCGCGGTGCCGCTGGTGGACTCGAGGTAGACGTCCGTCGGCTCGGCCTCGCCTGCCGCGTAGCCGCGCAGCAGGACCTTCGAGTAGATGGCGGATTGGGTGGTGGCTGTCTTGCCGGATGTGAGTGTGAAGGAGGGATGGAAGCTGAGCGCGAAGGCACCCAGGACGACGAGCACGCCGGCGCTCGCCAGGGCAACTCTGCCAGGACGTCGTGCGAGCACGTTGCCGATCGCACCGAACCGAGCACCCTCGGGCTCGCGCTGCCACGCGCGCGAGGGCCAGAACGTCCGGGTCTGGAGCAGCGACACGATCGCGGGGATCAAGGTGAGCCCTGCGAGGAGGGTGGTGGCCACCGCGATCGCCAACGCGGGCCCGAGCGAGCGGAAGAGGGTGATGCTCGACAGCGTCAGTGCGAGGAACGCGATGATGACCGCACCGGCCGCCGTCGCGATCGCCGGCCCGACACGCGTGACCGCGTCGATCATCGCGTCCTTCGCCTCGACGCCGGCTCGCAGGCGCTCTCGGAAGCGGAACATCAAGAAGAGGACGTAGTCGGTCCCGACGCCGAAGAGGACGACGATGAGCAGCGTGGACACCGTGCTGTCGATGTGCAGTCCGAACGCTCGGCTGAGCGACGCTATGAGCCCGTCGGCGACCTGGGAGACGACCCCGATCACGAGCACGGGCAGCAGCGCGATCACCGGGCTGCGGAAGATGAGGAGCAGGAGCGCCAGGATCAGCCCGATCGTGGCGATCGCGACGACCTTCGACGCGGTCTGGGCGGACTTCTGCTGGTCGACGGCTTCGGCGGCGGTACCGGTCACCCCGGCCCGCAGGTCGGTGCCCTTCGTCAAGGACGCCACGTCGTGGCGCAGCGTGAGCACGGCGTCGGTCTGCGCGGTCGTGAGCTGTCCTTGGACATTGGGCATCTCGACGCCGATCACGCCGACGAGGTGGTTCGGGGAGACGACGGCGGGGTCGATCGCGGTCACGGCCGGGATGCGGTGGGAGGCGAGGACGCGCTGGGCCCGCTCGAGCGTCGAGACGTCCCTGGCGGTGAGCGGCAGGCCGCCGCGCCGTTCGGCGACCACGAGCGCGGCGGGCGTCGCGGTCGTTGCGAAGGCCTTCTTCTGGAGGTGCGCGGCCTGCACGGACTGGTAGTGGCTCGGCAGGAACGACACCTCGCTCGATGTCGTCGAGAGCTTCGGCGCGAGGCCGATGATGGCCACGGCGGCGACGATCCACACGCCGATGACCCTCCACGGGTGGCGCACGACGATCCGTCCGAGCTTGGCGAACATGTTGCTCCTGTCGGTTCCCTCGTTCTCCTGCCACCACGTACGGTACCCATTGTCTACTTACTTGTCGACAGGCAAGTCAAGTCGCTATAGTGGGCGCCGTGGTGTGGGGTACGACCGAGCCGAAGGCGAGCGACATGGGCGCCTGCGGGGAAGCTCCCGAGGTGGCGTTGGGTTCGACCGGCGCCCCTTCGGGTGCGACGCACGGCCACACCGGAGACCAGACCCGGGCGCGGATCTTGGACGTCGCGCTCGAGCTCATCGCCGACCGGGGGTTCGCCGCGACCTCGACGCGCGAGATCGCCGAGCGTCTCGGGGTCACGAAGGCGGCGCTCTACTACCACTTCCGCACGAAGGACGACCTTCTCGCGGCCATCGTCGGGCCTGCGATGTCCGAGCTCGACGCGCTCATCGAGCAGGCCGGCGCCGACGCGTCCTCCGATGCCCGGGACGGGCTCGTCTGCGGCTATGTCGATCTCGTGGCGCGGCACGCGGACTTGATCCGCGTCCTGGCGAACGACCCTGCGGTGAAGGAGTGCGCGAGCCTCCATGCAGCGATCCCACTGTTCCAGCGCCTGGTCCCGCTCCTGGCGGGCACCGACGAGCCGGACACCGCACAGCGGACGCGGGTGCGCGCTGCGTTGAGCGCGATCCACGGCGCGCTCGTGCGTGGGCAGCCCGCCGACGACCCAGGGATCCTCCGTGCCACGGCCCTCCAGGTGGCACGCGCTGCGCTTGGGCTGCCCGAGCCGGCATCGCCTGTGGCTCAGACGCGACGCTGAGCAGTTCGGGCTCGGATGCCCAGCGACGGCGTCGCGGCGCCCGGCACGCTCAGTGAACGCCGCCCGCTGTCGGCGGTGCCTCGCCGGCAGGCGGGCCTTCGTCCTCGGAGCCATCGGGCGGAGTGCCTGCGTCGAGGCGCGTGCCGCCTCCTCGTGGGAGCGGAGCGCTCTGGCGGGCCGCCTTCTTCGGGGCGGACGTCCCGGGAGGCTGGGGAAGCGGGGTGAGGGGTGTCCGGGCGACGCCCGCGGCGAGCATGGCGGAGTTCGGGATCTTGTAGACGCCGTCTTCGGTGTGGAGGCTCACGTACGTGAGGGACATCTCCACGACGCGAGCGTCGAAGATCCCTCCGAGGGAGCCCGAGCGCACGCGGACGCGGTCGCCGACATGGAACGGCCTGGCAAAGATGAGGACGAGCCCGGCGAAGACGTTGCTGAGGCTCTGCTGCGCAGCGATCCCGAGGACGACTCCTGCAAGCCCTGCCCCAACGAGGAGGTGCTCGATGGACACGTTGACGACGGCGAGCACGCCGAAGATGACGATCAGGTAGCCGACGGCGGCGGTCGTGATCCGCACCGCGCCCCCCGCTGCCGGAAGTGACGTGGAAGCGACACGGCGCCCGAGGATCGACGACAGGCGCGTCGTGCCCAGCCCGCCGAAGACGAGCAGCACGCCAGCGCTGATCCAGGCGATGAGCCGCGGGTTGATCCTGGGTGTGGAGACGTGGCCGAACGCCGACCCGATCACGAGCGCCGCCAGCGCCAGCAGGCTGGAGAGCACTCCGAGGATCCAGTCGCCCTCCCGCCGCCACCTGGTCACGACCGCGACCTGTGCGCGCTCGTCGAACCGCGGGTCCCTGCCGTTGGCTCGTCGTCGGTCATCACCGTACGGAACTCCATCTCTCCAGGCGGGGGTGTTCGCAGCCTCGAGGCTCCGATCGAGGGTACTCGCCCTCGTGCGTGCGACGTGGGGACCGTGGGGGGCGCGCTGATAGCGTCGAGCGGATGCGCCTCCGAGTGTTCGTCGAGCCACAGCAGGGAGCCAGCTACAGCCAGCTCCTCCAGGTAGCCCGGCACACGGAGACCCTTGGCTTCGACGGCTTCTTCCGCTCCGACCACTACCTTGCGATGGGTGGTGACGGCCTCCCGGGGCCGACCGACGCGTGGGTGACCCTCGCGGGCATCGCGCGCGAGACGCACCGGCTGCGTCTCGGGACGCTGGTGACCTCGGCGACGTTCCGGCTTCCCGGGCCCCTCGCGATCGCCGTGGCGGAGGTGGACGAGATGAGTGCCGGGCGGATCGAGCTCGGCATCGGCGCCGGGTGGTTCGACGACGAGCACCTTGCCTACGGGATCCCGTTCCCGCCGACGAGCGAGCGATTCGAGCGGCTAGAGGAGCAACTCGAGATCGTGACGGGTCTGTGGTTGACGCCCGTCGGGGAGCGTTTCTCGTACTCGGGTCGCCACTACCGCCTGGAGGAGAGCCCTGCCCTGCCCAAGCCGGTGCAGCACCCGCACCCTCCGCTGATCATCGGGGGCGAAGGGCGTTCCCGCACGCCCCAGCTCGCGGCACGCTTCGGTGACGAGTTCAACGCGCCCTTCCTCGTCGTCGACGAGGCAGCACGCCAGTACGACCGCGTCCGGAAGGCATGTGAGGCGGCCGGCCGGGATCCTGCTTCCCTCCTGCTGTCGGCTGCCGTCGTGGTGTGCTGTGGGCGGGACGAGCCCGAAGCCGAGCGCAGGGCCGCGGCCATCGGGCGCGACCTCGGCGAGCTCCGTGAGCATGGTGTGGCCGGAACGCCTGATGAGGTGGTCACGCGTTGCCGCGCCTACGGCGCCGCGGGTGCTTCGACGCTCTACCTCCAGGTTCTCGATCTCTTGGACCTCGACCATCTGTCGCTCATCGCGAACGAGGTGCTCCCGGCGCTCAGCTGACCGCACTCGTGCGTGATGTGCTGTCTCGCCCTGCAGCTCGCCCCTGCAGCTCGGTGCAGTCCCAGGTGAGTGCCGTTTTACCGAGGTTCCTTGTGCCCGCCTGCATGCCCGTGCGTACCATCTCCATCGATGGGGATGCCGATCACTCATGGCCTCGTGGTGCGTGCGATGCGAGCCGTGCTCGTGTGTGCCTTGGCTGCGTCCAGCGCGACGGTGGCGACCGTGGCGGCGTGGGGCGACGGGACGGCAAGTGCGTCGGACGAGGCGCGTACCGTCCAGGCAGGCGACGTGCACGCTGCGCAGGGGACCGCCGCGCTCACGGCTGCCGTGCACGGACAATCAGTGCTCGACGGTCACAGCTACAGCCTGATCACAGACCGTGGCGGTTTGATCGGCTTCGGCGCGGCGATCAGCTCCTCGGGTCTTGCGAACCCGCCGTCACCCTTCGTCGGAGGCGCCCCGACCCCTGACGGCAGGGGTGCGTGGATCGCTGCAGCGAGTGGTGCTGTCGAGGTCCTCGGCGACGCGACCTACCTGGGCTCGATGGGTGGCCAGCACCTCGACCAGCCGATCGTGGGGATGGCGGCGACGCCCACAGGGGGCGGCTACTGGCTCGTGGCGGCCGACGGCGGGATCTTCACCCTCGGCAACGCCCCCTTCTACGGCTCGGGTGCCTCGTTCGGGCGGACGGTCGTCGGGATCGCGCCGGAGCTCGGTGGATACCAGGATCCGCTGCGCGCGGTGTCGGGCCTCACCCCCCAGCGTGTCGACCAGGGCGTCGACTACTCGGGCAGCGGACCCATCTACGCCATCGGCGACGGAGTGGTGCTCAACACCATGAACCCGGGCTGGCCCGGGGGCGCCTTCATCTCCTACGAACTGACCGACGGTCCGGCAACGGGCGACGTCGTCTACGTTGCCGAGAACGTGATCCCCCGCGTGACGATCGGTGAGCAGGTGAGCTCCGACACGGTCGTCGGCACATTGCTCGACTCCTTCCCGAACCTGGAGACGGGGTGGGCCGACCCCCCGGGCACAGGGGAGTCCCTGGCGCGCGCGATGGGACAGTGGAGCACAGCTGCCGAGATCGACTCGTTGCCGACGGCGTATGGGGCGAACTTCTCCGAGCTGCTCACAATGCTCGGCGCACCCGCCGGCGTGATGATGGGACCAGTCCAAGGGACGCTCCCGGCCGGCTGGCCGACGTGGGCTCCAGCTGGTTAGCGCCGATCGGCCCTCTCTCCCTGCCGAGTTCACGTAGACATGGGGGACGCGGTCCTGCCTCGAGCGGCCGGCCTTGCACGAAGCGCGTGAGGTCGTCTCCAAGGGGCCGACGCGGGGGCGCGCAAGGGCGGGAGCGTGCGAGCAAGGCGCCCGGGGCAATCAGCGCGCGCAATGCCGGGGAGGTGCATGCTTTCGAGGTGTACGTCGCCGCGATGCGCATCACGCTTCGCATCCCACAGAGCAATTCGCTCAAGGCAAAGCGTTCCGTCGTTCGTCACCTCGTCGAGATCTCCCGTCGCCGGTTCGGGGTTTCTGCGAGCGAGGTGGCAGAGCACGATCGCTGGCAGCTCGCAGTGCTGGGGTTCGCCGTGGTCGCGCCGACCGCCCGTCGGGCGACCGAGCTCCTCGACCTCACCGAACGCTTCGTCTGGTCCCACCCCGAGGTCGAGGTCGTCGACACGAGCAGGCACTGGGTGGACATAGAGCCGGAGCGATGACCGGACCCCTTCGCCGCTCACCCAGTGCCGCTCATCGATGCCCGCTCAGTGCCCCAGGTCTGTCTGCATCTGCGCGACCGACGCTGTCGTCACTGCGAGCGGGCCCCCGAGGACCGTGAGGGCCCTGACGGTCTTGGAGCTTGTCCCGCCGACCCCGGCGTGGCCTGTGACCGTGAGGAATGTGGTGACGTACGGGCCGACTGTCGCGGGGCTCTCGATGAGCAACAGCGGATGTGGACTCCGTGAAGCGCCTGTTGCGCCATTGTGGGGGCTCTCCAGCACCGCGCCGGCGAGCCCGTCGGTGTAGCCGTTCCCACGGGCGACCATCACCCGGTGCCCGAGTGTCCAGTCGAGACCGTCTGTCGCCGCAGCAGCCTCGAACCTGGCGAGCTCTTGGGAGGTGTCCGTGTAGTCCTTGCCCGCGATGCGGAGCACCGAGACGCCCGTCTTGGCGACCAACGAGGACTCGACGGCGTTGGACACCGCAAGAGGGCCGCCCATGAGGATCACCTGCTTGATGCCGAGCTTCTCGATCGCCGCGACCGCTGTTGTGGAGAGCTGCGTGGCTGGCGTGAGCAGCATCGGGAGGCGTGTGCGGTAGGAGATGACGCTTGCGGCCTGCGCGTCTTGGAACTCCTCGCCGCTCGCCAGGATCGCGGTCGGCAGCGAGCCGGCCGGGGCTGAAGAGCCGCTCCCTGCCGTGTCGTTGAACATGCCGGTGCCACCTGTCGCGTTCGTCGTCGAGTACGCGCCGGGGAACGCCTTCGACCCCGCCGAGCCGACGAGCTCGGCGACGGCCATGGCGGTCGCGTACTGGGTCTTGCCGAAGATGCGGTGGACGACGACGTTGCCTACCGGATTGACGCCGCCGCACTGATCGGCCGGGAGGTTCTCGATCGCCTTGACCACTGTTGTGCTCAACGCGAGCGGTCCGCCCACCACGTCGACGGTGGTGATGCCCTCCTTCTCGAGCGTTGTGGCCGTCACCTGGGAGAGGCTCTCGGTCGGAGTGAGGAGCGTCCCGGTTGTGAGATGCTGAGCCAGGAACTGGCTGGAGAGGGCGTCCTGGAACACGTTTGTCGTGGCAACGACCGCCGTGCGGGTCGAGGGACAGGAACCCGCTGTCCAGGGGAAGGCCCGCGTGAGCTCCGCCGCGGCAGTCGTGTCGGCTGTCTGGCCGTAGATCCGCGTGACCGTGGCATCGGCGCAGGACTGGTCGCCGTCGAACGCTCCGCTCGGGTATTGCGCGAGCGCTACCGGCCCGGCCGTGAACGAGCGCTCGGCGCACACTGTCTCTGCCCCGGCCTCGTTGCTCGCGCCCGGAAGCCACGTGGCCAAGGTCCCGAGGGTGGGCGTCGACGCGCTGGTCCCGCCCGTGATCGCCACCCACTGGTTGGGCGGAGAGTAGATCCCGACGCTCGGCGCCCCCGCTGCGGTGAGACCGGCCACGATCCCCTGGAGCATGGCGACGTTCATCGCCTGGCCGGACGATCCCGTCTGCCACGTGTTCGACGTCTCGACGTCGAGCCACCACGGATAGCTGGCGGGGGTCGTAGGGACGGTGACAGGCGGCGACTGCGCGTCGATCGCCTGCGCGGCCGCTTGCAGGTACGCGGCGTCCTGGGTGGCCTTCGTGTTGCCGTACTCCCAGGCACAGGCGGGGGAGTTCGCGCCGGCGATGGACGTTCCCGAGGTCGTGGTGACTGTCGTCGTCGTGCATGTCCCGTATGGGGTCGATCCTGACGTCGGCCAGTCGGCGATGAGTGTCCCTGTGGCGACGTTCCCTGGGTCGGCGGTGTTCACGTAGACCGACGCCTTGGCCTGGGCGCCGGCCCCTGCCGAGGTGCTCACCGCCCAGTAGAGCTCGCTCTGCGTGTAGCTCGGGTACGACGTGGACGGTCCGAAGCACGGGTTCAGCGTGTTCGGGATGCCGTCGTTGACCCCGACGATCCCGAAGGCCTGGCCGCTCGGGTACGCGGACCCGCACTGGGGAAAGGAGATGTCGTTGCCCACCGTCGCGGTGATCGACACGGTCGCCGACGAAATCGACGTCCACCCGAGCGACACGAGCGCCACGACCGCCAAGCCGAGCGCCATCTTCCGTCCGACGACATTCCACGCGTGCATGTGCCCCCCTCTGCCGAGCCAGCGCAAGGGTAGCGTCTCGCACGTGAAGGGTCGATGACCGCTTCCCCGCTCTCCTCGCTGGGGCGCTGAGGTCAGGGGAGCACCAGGACCTTCCCCACGGCACCATGCTCGACGGCGTCCTGTGCGGCGGCCACCTCGTCGAGGGAGAAGCGGTGGAGAGGGAGCAGCGACAGCGCCGAGTCCCGGACCGCACGATCGACCCAGCGGACGGCGTCAGCAAGCTCTCGGTGCGGCACGCCGTAGAGGAGCACGTAGCGGATCGTGACGTTGGCGGCCATGAGCCGTCGCGTCGGGAGCACCGGGTCCTCGGCCTCCGTGGCATAGGTGACGATCTCGGTACCGGCCCGGGACACCGCCAGGTCGAGGTCCAGGTTGGCACCGAGCGCCACCTCGATGACGCGGTCGACGGTGGGGGTGAACCGCTTGATCTCTTCGACGAAGCCGGGCCTGCGGTAGTCGACCACGAGATCGGCACCGGCGGCCGTCGCGAGCTCGGCCTTCTCCGGAGAGCTGACCGTCGTCACGACCCGAGCGCCGGCGTGCCTGGCCAGCTCGATCGCGTAGTGACCCACGGCTCCGGCACCGCCAGTGACGAGGACGGTGGTGCCGGAAAGGCGATCGGGATCTCCTCCGAGGCAGTGGGCGGCCGTGACGGCTGGGACCCCCAGGGATGCGCCGAGCTCGCCGGACGCCATGTCGGGAAGCGGCACGGCCCGTTCGGAGGGCACGACGCTGTACTGGGCGGCCGTGCCCCAGCGGTTCTGGAACGCCGCCAGGTACAGCCAGACTCGCTGACCGACTCGTCCGACGTCGACGCCCTCGCCGACGGCGTCGATGACGCCCGCGCCGTCCTGGTGGGGCACCTGGGGCTCGGAGGGCGCGCCGCCGGTCATGCCTGACCTGGTCTTCCAGTCGGTGGGGTTGACGCCGGAGTGCGTCACGTGGACGCGGACCTCGCCAGGGCCCGGCTCGGGGGTGGGGATCTCCTCGACCGACAGGACGCCGCTGTCGCCCGTCTGGCGGTAGATGGCTGCACGCACGCCGCGCTCCTTTCGTTGGCCATGGTCCTCGCAGGACCGTAGTTGGCTGGGAAGCGCCGGCGTCAGTCGAGGTCCCCAGGCGCGACCCTGGTGCCGGGCGAGACCCGGGTGGTCCCTCGGGCGGCGGCGGCCCGTAGTTCGGCTCCGAGCAGCGGCACCACCTCGTGCCAATCGCCGACGATGCCGACGTCGGCGTGAGTGAACACGGGAGCGCCCGGATCGGCGTTCACCGCCAGGATGGACTTCGCGCCGCGCGCGCCCACGATGTGGTTGAACGTGCCGCTCAACGCCAGTGCGACGTAGAGGCGGGGGGCGATGCTCCGGCCCGTGATCCCCACCTGGCGCGTTCGTGGCGCCCATCCCTTGTCGGTCACCTTGCGCGTCACCGCGAGCTCTGCACGAAGGACGTCGGCCAGCGGTTCGAGGAGCTCGTACTCGTGGGGAAGCACCCCTGCACCCACCCCGATCACCACGCTCGACTGAGCCAGTGCTCCCACGTCGTCGTCCTGTCCGCGCTCGAGCGTCGTCACTCGCCCGCGCCCGTCCACGACGAGCCGGGTGCGCCGCGCTCGCGGGCCGTGCAGACGCAGGCGGGGCAGCACCCCCGGCCTCACGGTCACCAGGCGCACGGGGGACGTACAGCTGATGTCGGCCACGAGGGCTCCCGAGAACGCGGGCTTCGCCGCGACGAGCTCGCCGTCGACCAGCGCGAGGTCGATCGCGTCCCCCACGAGGCCGCAGCCCAGCGACGCAGCGGCTCGCGCGGCCACCTCGCGGCCCCATGTCGTCCCCGGCGCGAGGATCGCCCACGGCGCATTGCGGCGCGCCCAGCCCGAGAGGGCTCGTGCCACGTCCTCGGGACCCAGGGAGCCATGCGTGCGCGAGACGAGCTCCACCACGTGCTCGGCTCCGGCCGGCTCGGCGACAGGCCCCTCCTGCCGCCATGCGACGACCGTGCCTCCGAGGCCGTGTGCCAGGTCACGCGCCGCGCCGAGGAGCTCTGCCCCGATGTCGTGGTGGTGACGATCGAGGAGCACGGCGACGACGGGATGGCCGACGACAAGACGGCCGGCGACGGATCGGCCGGCGACGCCGACAGCTGCGCTCGAGCCATTGGGCAGGCCGGACGCGGGGTCGCCAGTCGCATCGGCGGTCCCGGGGTCCATCTCGCCGCCCGTTTCTCCGTGTGTTCCCGGGTCGAGGGCTCCTCGTTCCGCGAGCATGGCGACCGCCTTGGCCACCTGGGCGCCGAGGTCGCCGCTCAGGACCACCCCGGCGCGATCCGGGGTGACGAGCCGCAACGCCCCGACCGTCGTGGGGCTCCCTTCCCGGCCCCACGGGCCGGAGCCGAGCTGGTCGCCCGTGAGCAGCTCGATCCGACCCGGGTCGACCGCCCGCCGCCCCTCGGGGCCGATCTTGCACGGCGCGCAGAGACGCTCCGCCGCGGTGAGAACGGCCGGCAGCGTCGTCGCCACCTCCTCCCAGCCGTCGTCGTGCTCGAGTCGAAGCCGCAGCTGGCGCCCGTCGAGACCGAGCGCACGGACTGCGCCGGCGAAGGGGAGATCGAGCAGCTCCGCGATCTCGGGCACCACTTGCCCGGTCTCCCCGTCGATGCTGTTACGTCCGGCGAGCACGAGATCGAAGGGGCCCTCCAGCTGGATCGCTGCGGCGAGCGCTCTCGCCGTTGCCAGGCTGTCCGAGGCGGCGAAGGAGGGGTCGCAAAGGTGGACACCGCGATCGGCGCCCCAGGCGACCGCTTCCCGGAGAACCTCCTCGGCTGATGGTGGACCGAGGGTGAAGACCGTGCACGTCCCGCCTGACGCCCGTGCCAGCTCAACCCCTTTCGCGACGGCTCGCCGGCAGTACGGGTTCATCTCGAGAGGTACGCCGTTTCGGCACAGACGTCGGTCGGGGCCGAGACGGAGCTGTTCGGCCACCGGCACTTGTTTCGCGAGCACGGCTACCCGGAGCGGACCGTCGGGCTCGAGCGCACGCTGGTCGTTGGACCTCGTTGCCTCGGGGGTCGCCCTTGGCGCCTGGACGAAGGGCGACACCATGGTCACAACCTCTACCAGGTCCGGACCCCTGCCACGTCCGAGCGTGCCGGACGTGGGCCGCCGATCAGCTGGACGTGGGCTCAGGCCGAGGTCGGCGCTCGGATCCGTCCGAGCTCGAGCGCGAGGGCGTACCGAGGACGTTCATGACCCCGCTGAGCAGGTCCATCGGCACCACGATCTTGGTGGAGGGCGCCGTGCCCACCTGCTTGAGGGTCTCGAGGTACTGCAGCTGCATGGTGTTGCGATCGAGGCCTTTGCCCACGTTGAAGATCGTCTCGAGCGCCGCCGCCAACCCCTCGGCCCGAAGGATCTGGGACTGCCGCTCACCCTCGGCGCTGAGGATGGCAGCCTGCTTGGTCCCCTCGGCCAAAGTGATCGCCGCCTGCTTCTGCCCCTGTGCCTCGGTGATCGCCGCGCGCCGGGTCCGTTCTGCGGACATCTGTCTCGTCATGGCGTCGAGCACGCCAGCAGGCGGGTTGACCTCACGGACTTCGACCGTGGTGACCTTGACCCCCCAGCGCTCGGTCACCTCGTCGAGGCGAACTCGCAGTGCCGCGTTCATCTCGTCCCGCTTGGAGAGCACGTCGTCCAGCGCCATGTCGCCGACCACGCTGCGCAGCGTGGTCGCGGCCACGTTCTGGGCGGCAGCGGCGAAGTTCTGCACCTTCAGGACGGACATCTCAGGGTCGACGACCTTGTAGAAGATGATGAAGTCGATGGAGATCGAGGCGTTGTCCTGGGTGATCGCGGTCTGACGCGGGATCTCGAGGAACTGCTCACGCAGGTCGACCCACGAGGTCCGGTCGATGACCGGGTTGACGAGCACGAGCCCCGGACCGCGGATGCCTACCGCCCGGCCCAGACGGAAGAGGAGGAACCGCTGGTACTCCCGGACGATCTTGACGGAGAAACCGAACAAGACGAGCAGCAGGAGGACGACGACGCCAACGACGATTCCGATGATCACGTGCTCGTCTCCCTACTCCCGCCCGTTTCGAGCTTGGGTGCTCCGTCGTTCGGCTCCGGTTCCGGCTCTTCGGCCCAGACCTCGAGGTGGACGCCACTGACTCTGATGACCTGCACTCGGCCGCCGGCCCGGACATGCCCGTTCACCGAGCGAGCCGACCATTGCTCACCCCGGACCGAGACGATCCCTTCGGGCGCAAGGTCACTCAGCGCGACCCCTTCGGCTGCCTCCAGGCGTGTCGCCCGAGGGGTTCCGGCTGCTCGATGCGACAGGCCGAACCACCCCATGACACCGACCCCGGCTGATACGACGAGATCGGCACTGAGCAGCGCCCAAAGCAGTGGGGCCGACCGCCCTGCGACAGCCATGATCACCAGCCAGACGGCTGCGACGAGTCCGATGATGCCCGCGGCCAGGTGGCTGTGCGGGCCCGTATGAAAGCCCACCAGGAACGCCAGGACGACGAGTCCGAGCAAGATACCGGCAATGATCCACATGGGCGCCTCCTCGAGGTCGCGCCGACCCCATCCTATGCGCAGCCGGCGCGTCTGAAAAGCGCGGCGGGCAATGAAAGTAGATGAGCACGTCGCGGCCGGCTCGGCGCTGGCCTGCCTGACGGCGGCCGAGGCGTCGGCGTGGCCCTGGCCTGGCCCTGGCCTGGCGAAGAGCTGAGCTACGGTGACGTCGCCGCAGCCCGCCATGCTTCATCGTGCCGTGGAGCGTGGGCGGGCGCGAAGAACCAGGATGCCAAGCGACGCGAAGCAAATGGAGAGGACGAGGAGAGGACGATCCCTCGGTCGCGCCGGCTTCGCCAGAGTGACGACGTACAGGTTCGAAGCAGAGGTCCCGGGCAGTTTCCTCTCCCGGGCATGGTGGCGGTAGGGGGAGCTGGCGAGGATGCCGAGGGCGAGGGCGTAGCTGATGCTGCGAGACGAGACCAGGCTGTCAACAGACCATGTGGAGCCGGCCCCGTCGCCTGCGAACGCGAGCAGCATCGTCGGCGAGATCGCGAGCCCGGCGGGCGTCGGCCCCACCGTAGTGGCCGAGGGCGGGAAGTCGCGGGAGCCTGGGTTCGTTCGTTCCCGCTATCCGGCGCTCGTCTACATCCAGACGCGCCTCGGGCTGCTGCTGCTCTCGGGTGTCGTGGCGATCGTCGCGCACCGCTCCCTTGCCACCCAGCTCTCCGCGTACGACGGCGGGTGGTACCTGAAGCTCGCCGCGCATGGCTACCCGGGCCACGTGCTCCGCACGCAGTCGACCCTCGGCTTCTTCCCTCTTTACCCTCTGGCCATCCGAGCCCTGAGCCTCGTGGTCCGCTCGCAGCTCGTCGCCGCGGTGTGCATCGCGCTCGTAGGTGGTCTCGCTGCCACGGTGCTCGTGCACCGTCTCGCCACGATGTGGTGGGGCGAGACGACCGGGCGGCGGGCAACCGTCGTCTTCGCACTCTTCCCCGGCTCGCTCGTGTTCTCGATGGCGTACTCCGAAGGGCTCACGCTCCCCCTGGTGCTCGGCTGCCTGCTCGCGCTCCGGTCTCGGCGCTGGGTGCTCGCGGGCATGCTTGCTTGCCTCGCTGCCGTGGTCGAGCCCGTGGCGCTCGTGCTGCCCGTCGTGGTCGCCCTGGTCGCCCTCCGAGCTGCCTGGCAGCGCCGGAGCGCAGCGCCACTCGTCGCGCCAGTCCTGTCGGTGATCGGCGTGGCCGCCTTCGCGGGGTTCCTCTGGGCGTGGACGGGCAGCCCGTTCGCTGCCTTGATCGCCCAGCACGACGGCTGGCACAACCAGACCGTGCCGCTCGGCGTCCTCGGTCTTCCCCTCGTCCGGCACCTGCTCGGGCACCCCGCGGACATGCTCGGCTATCTCGGGACCTGGAACCTGTGGAACGGCGTCCTCGGTGCGGCGTTCCTCGTCTGGTCGCTGGTCCGCATCTGGCCGGTACGGCGTGAGCTCTCCCCCGGGGTGTTCGCCTGGCTCGTCGGGGTCGGCGCGGTGACGCTGTGGTCCGTCAAGACCCTCCCGAACGCGCGCATGCTGTTGCTGGCCTTCCCCGCCGTGCTCGTCTGGGCGAGGAGATCCTCTCAGCCGAGCTACCGGACCTTCGTCAGCTTCGAGCTCGCGGCGTTCGTGCTCATGAGCCTGCTCACGCTTTCGGGCCACATGCTGCCCTGAGCGAGGAGCGCCGCGCCGCAGAGCGCCGCACCGCAGAGCGCCACCGAGACCGGGACGTTGGCCTCTACGGCGAACGTCCCGGTGAGGCATCCTCGCGCGAGGAATCTCGTGTGCAAGGAGGCCCCGTGGCTTGGGAGGAACCACAGCACGTCCCGCTACCCCCCGCCGCCCCCGATCGGCCGGTCCCGGTGGCCCCCGCCGCCCCAGAGCCGCCCACGCCGCCCGCCCGGCCGCGAGCCCTGCCGAGGATCCTGGCAGCGCTGATGGTGCTGGCAGCGGTCGGCGTCGGGGTCGGGATCGGCTACGCCGCCTTCCACGCGACACCGCCTGTGAAGATCTCGCCGCCTTCGAGCACTCCTTCGGCTGCGCCGACGACGCCGATCTCGCCGAGGGTGGCCGCCGTCGCGGCGAAGGTCGACCCCGGGCTGGTCGACGTCGACACGACACTGTCGTACCAGGCAGCGTCGGGAGCCGGTACCGGCATGGTCGCCACCCCGTCGGGTGAAGTGCTCACGAACAATCACGTGATCGAGGGTGAGACCTCGCTGCACGTCACCGACATCGGCAACAAGAAGACCTACACCGCCACGGTCCTGGGTTACGACGTGACCGCCGACGTCGCAGTGCTGCAGATCACGGGCGCGTCGCACCTGCGCACCGTCTCGTTCGCCAGCGCCCCAGCGAAGGTGGGGCAAGCGGTCGTCGCCATCGGCAACGCCGGGGGAAAGGGCGGTACGCCGAGCGCCGTCTCGGGAACGGTGACCAAGCTCGGCCAGACGATCACAGCCCAGGACGCGCTCTCGGGCAGGGTCGAGCACCTGACCGGCATGATCGAGACCGACGCCCCGATCCAAGCGGGCGACTCGGGAGGCCCCCTGGTCGACGCCGCCGGGCAGGTGATCGGCATGGACACGGCGGGAAGCTCGCACTTCGCCTTCGCACAGGAGACAACGCAGGGATTCGCCATCCCGATCACGACGGTGAAGGCCATCGGCAGTCAGATCGTCAGCGGAAAGGCGTCGTCGAGCGTGCATGTGGGCCCGACCGCGTTCCTCGGGGTCGAGGTGACCAACGTCGGCACAACGGGTGCAGTCATCCTCGACGTCCTGCCGGGGACGTCAGCCACAGCGATCGGCCTTGCCCCAGGGGACACGATCGTGTCGTTCGACGGCCGGAGGGTTCGCAGTCCCACAACACTGTCCGACGTGCTCGAGGTCGAGTCCCCCGGAGCCACGATCCCCATCGGCTGGCAGAACCGGATCGGGCAGACCTTCACAACGACGGTCACGCTTCGCAGCGGTCCTCCCGCCTGACTGCCGCGGTGAGGCTCAGGTGCCGCCGTGAGGCTCAGGCGCCGACGCCGACACGCCCCGGCGCGTGGGCCCATTCCGGGTAGAGGCGCTCGACCTCGCTCCAGAACCGGCGGATGGAGGCCGCCTTGACCGGCCCGTAGCCGCGCACCGAGCTCGGAAGGCGGGCGACGGTCACCGCTTGGGCGTGGCTCTCGGGTTCGAGGGTCTCGCTCAGTCGCATCACCAGCGCCTCGTACTCGTCGCGCAGTTCCCGTTCGAGACGCCGGATCGGAGTACGCCCGAAGGGATCGGCGGGCGTGCCCCGCAAGTGCCGCAACGGCGCCAGCGCCTCGAAAGCGGCGTCTGCCGTCCGTCCCAGGGCCACCTTGCGCTCGACGCCGAGGCGCCTGAGGAGGGGCGGACGCAGGTGGTAGCGCACCTGCACGTCGGGGCCGAAGCGAGCCTCGAGCTCTGCGCGCACGCGCGGCGAGCGGTGCAGGCGCGCGACCTCGTACTCGTCGCGGTAGGCCATGAGGCGGTGCAGCTGGACCGCCACCGCGATCGCGAACGCTCCGTCGCTCGTGGGGCAGCGGGTCCTCTCGGCCTCGTGGCACCGCCCCACCGTCCGCGCGTAGCGACGCGCGTAGGCGCGATCCTGGTAGGCGACGAGGTCGGCGATCCGCGCGCTGACGATCGCCTCGAGCTCGCTTCGAGGCGGTGCGGCGACCAGCTCGACGAGCTCTCGATCGGCAACGGGCGATCCGGGCAATGGCGCCAGTCCGGGCGATGGCGCCAGTCCGGGCGATGGCACCAGTCCGGGAGATGGCACCGAAGCTGGCACACCGGAGACGTCGTGGTGGACGCCGGGGTGTGGCACCGCCGTGGGCTCACTCGGGTTGGACACGAGCCTACGGCCGTAGCGGAACGCCTGGGTGTTCGGCTCCACCGCGACACCGTTGCGGCGGATGGCCTCTTCGAGGTGGGCCGGATCCAGCGGGAGGGCGCCCTGCTGACAGGCCACGCCGAGCAGCAGGAGGTTCGCGTACAGGTCGGACCCGAAACGCCGGCGCGAGAGCTCCTGGGCGTCGACCCAGGTGGTGCCGCCCGGCCGGGCGCGTCGCTCGACGCGCGCCCGGAGGTCGCCGGCATGGGGCGCAGCCACGTCCCGGTCGGTGATCTGGCGCCCGGTCGGGGTCGCGTAGGTGGACATGACCGCGACGGTGCGATCGGGGGTCGCGACCCCGAGGTGCCGGGGGTCGGCGCCGACCAGCAGGTCGCAGCCGAGGTACAAGTCGCAGTCGCCCGCGCCGATCCGGTGGGCCTCGACGGCGGGCTCCAGGTCGACGCGGAGGTCGGAGCAGACCGAGCCCCCCTTCTGAGCGATCCCGGTCTGGTCGAGGCCGCGAACCGACATTCCGGCGAGCTGCGCAGCGGTGGCGACGATCCGGGCGGTCGTCACGACACCCGTACCCCCCACCCCGGTGATCCGCATGGTGAACGGGCGTCCCCCCCACGCCTGGGGCGCCGGCGCCGGGATGGCACCCTCGTCGCGCTGGCGAGGCGCCGGCGCGCGGGGCGCGGACGCGTCGACCGTGAGCATCGCCGGGCAATCGCCCTCGAGGCACGTGTAGTCGAGGTTGCAGGACTCCTGGTGGATCTCGGTGCGCTCGCCGTACGCCGAGCGGACAGGGCGCACCGAGACGCAGTTGGACTTGGTCCCGCAGTCGCCGCAGCCGTCGCACAGGAGTGGGTTGACGAAGACGCGGCGGGTGCGCGCCGGCGGCCGTCGCTGCTCACGGCGCCGCCGCTCGACCGCGCACTCCTGGTCGTGGATCAGCACGGTGACGCCGTGCAGGAAAGCGAGCTCGGCCTGCGCCGCGACGATCTCCCTGCGATGGCGCACCTCGACGCCATGGGGAAGTCCCGCGTAGGTCGGCCGCCGCGGGTCGTCGGTCGTCACGATGATCTTCGCGACGCCCTCCGCGAGGAGGAGGCGGGCGAGGTCGGGGAGCGTCCTGGCACCGGGGATGGGCTGTCCGCCGGTCATGGCCACGACGGAGTTCGTGAGGAGCTTGTAGGTGATGTCGACCCCCGCGGCCACCGAGGCACGGATCGCCTGCGAGCCGGAGTGCGCGAAGGTCCCGTCCCCGAGGTTCTGCACGAAGTGGGGGACCGAGACGAACGGGGCCATGCCGTTCCACATGGCACCCTCGCCGCCCATCTGGAACCGGCCGACGACGTTGCCCGCGATGCTCGGGCTCATCTGGATCGCAAGGCCGTGGCAGCCGCTGCCCGAGCCGACCAGCACGTCCGGGGGCACTCGAACGCCGGTGTTGTGCGGGCAGCCGGCGCAGAAGTAGGCGCCGCGCACGTGGGACAGCGCAGGGTCGCTCGTCCGGCGCCTTCGCATCTCGTCCGCGGCGCGCCGCACGCCGGGGAGGTCTCGGTGGCGGAGCAGGCGCTCCGCCAGCACCGGGACCAGCGCATCGGAGTCCACCTCACCCGTGCTCGGGAGCAGCTCTCGACCGAGCTCGTCGAGCTTGCCGACAACCGGCGGGGCTCCGGTCACGCCGTAGAGGGCCTCTTTCACGAGCAGCTCGAGGAAGCCCCGCTTGTCCTCGACGACGACGATCTCACGCAGGTCGGCGGCGAAGCGGCGGACCGTGCCGGCGTCCAGTGGATAGGGCATGGCGACCTTGAGCAGGCGCACGCCGGCGTCCGGGAGCGCACGTTCGTCCAGACCGAGAAGCCTGAGCGCGTGACGCACTGCGAGGTACGCGGGGCCCGACGCCACGATCCCGAGGACATCCGCCGCCCCCTGCGCCGTGATGCGGTCGAGCCCGTTCGTCGAGGCGTACCGGCGTGCGAGCTCGAGCCGAGGGCCGTACAGCGAGCGCTCGAGCTCGATGAGCGTGGCACCGAGCAGCTGCGCGGTGGGACGGTGCACGAAGGTGCGTCCGTCGACGTCCAGCTCGGGCATCGCCGGGACGACCCGCCCGGCTCCCACGGCGACGGTCTGGACGGCATCGGCCACCGACGCCGGGATCCGCATCCCCACCCACAGGCCTGACGAGCGGGACAGGGCGAACCCGTGGAGCCCGAGGTCGAGAAGCTCCTGGGGGTCGGCGGGGGAGAGGACAGGAAGGCCGAGCCCGTAGAGCGTCGGCTCCGACGTCGACGGCACGCTCGACGACTTGGCCTGCGGGTCGTCGCCGACGCACACGAGGACCCCGCCGCTGCGTGCGGCCCCCATCAAGTTGCCATGGCGGACGGCGTCACCGGCCCGGTCCAAGCCGGGAGCCTTGCCGTACCACAGGGCGCAGACCCCGTCCACCGTTCGGTTCGACTGCAGGGAGACCAGCTGGCTGCCGGCAACCGCGGTCGCAGCCAGCTCTTCGTTCAAGGCGGGCTGGTGGACGACGCCGAGCTCGGTGAGCAGCCGCTCCATGCGCCCGAGCTCGACGTCGTAGCCGGCGAGCGGGGATCCGGGATACCCGGTGATGAACCCTGCGGTGCGGAGTCCGGCCGCGGCGTCAGCCCGGCGCTGGTCCATCGGCAGGCGCACGAGTGCCTGCACACCCGAGAGCAGCGCTTCTGCCTCGGGCCTCTCGTGCGCCGCGTAACGCTCCGGAGGCGGGCTGGGCGGTTGCCCGACGCGCGCGCCGTCTTGCACGAGTCGACGGTACCAGAGACGCCTGACCCCGGCGGTAGGGTCAGCGCGTGCACCTGAGCTTCGCCCCGCTGCTCGCCTTCGCGGAGGCTCCGCGCTCGACGGTGAGCCTGCGCATCCTGCTCACCGGCATCCAGACGGGTCCGCTCAGCCTCCTCACCGACGCGCTGCTCTTCGCCATCGTCTGTCTGTACCTGCTGGGCGTCCACCAGCTCGCGCGCAGGGGAAGGCGGTGGTCACCCTGGAGCACCGTCGCGTTCGTCGTGGGGCTCGTGGCGATCTGGGTGGCCGTCGACTCGGGTCTCGCGGCCTACGACGACGTGAACGTCACCATGCATGTGATCCAGCACGTGCTCTTGATGATGGTCGCCCCACCGCTCATCGCGCTCGGCAAGCCGGTCACCATCGCCACCCAGGCGTCCAGGCGGCCGGTCCAGGTGCGGATCCTTCGGATCGTGCACAGCCCGATCGTGGCGGCGCTCACGTTCCCGGTCTTCGTGTGGGTTTTCTACTACGGCACGATGTACGTGTACTTCATGACGGGGGTCTACCAGTACTCCGTCGTCCACCCCCTGTTCCACGACGCGACGCACCTGTGGTTCCTCGTGGCCGGGTACCTGTTCTGGGAGCCGCTCATCGGGCTGGACCCCGCGCGGTGGCGCTGGCCGTACCCCGTTCGGGCCGTGTCGCTGTTCTTGGGCATGCCCTTCGAGTCCTTCCTCGGCATCGGGATCGCCCAGATGACACGCCCGATCTCGTCGATCAACAGCCTCGCGAACACCCACACGGCCGGCGACACTCTCTGGGTCCTCGCCATGGCGATCACGGGCCTGTGGCTGGGAGTGATCCTCTGGCAGTGGTACCGGCACATGGAGCGCGAGACGGTACGCGAAGACCGCAAGCTCGAGGTGGACCACGTCGAGAACCGGGCGCGTGCCGAAGCCCTCGGACTCGACCTGCCGCCCGACGTCACCGTGCCATGGTGGCGCATCGCCGAGCTCGAACGAGAGAGGGACCGAGCCGGGGAGGTGGGTCCCCAGGCCGATCCGGGGTGGCGCGCGTCGGGCTAGCTCGGGGGCGAGCTCGGCCGAGCGGGTGCCTCCGCGAGGACGGGCTCGGCTGCGTCCGACGCCGCCGATTCGACCGACGCCGCCTGGGAACGAGCGAGCAGCTCCTCGGGCTGCGAGCCGGCGTGCGCCGCCCAGCCGACCCCGATGCCGGGCAGGATCGTGAGGGTGAGCCCGGAGCTGAGCGTCATCGATTGGCCGAGCTGCTCGAGGATCGCGTGAGCGACCGAGAGCGCTGCTGTGACGCCGGGCATGCCCGCGCACAGCACCGTGAGCTCGTCTCGAGCGGTACGCCCAACGAGGTCGCTGGAGCGAACCGAGTCCCTGATCCGCAGGCTGGCGAGGCGGAGGACCTCGTCCCGGGCGCCCGGACCGTGGGTCTGCGCGATGCGTTCGAGCTCGCCCAGCCGCACCACGATGCACGCGGTGCCCGGGGCGTCCTCGTACCGCACGGGGGCCGCAGATGCTGTGCGACGCGCGGCCCCCGGTCGGCGTGTCACGAGCTCGGCCAGAGCCTGGAGCGTGACCGACCGGGTGAGCGCGCCCGTCAGCGGATCGCAGGCAGGAGCCTGCAGGTCCGCCGTCGGATCGTTACCGGCGTGGAGGTAGCCCGCGACCCCGCTGACCGTCCCTGTGCGGGCGACCAGTGGTGCGAGGCTGATTCGCCAGCTGCGCCCGAGATCCGAGGTCACGTGCACCGTCGACGTGGCGCCCTTCGTGGCGCGCGTGATCGCCTCGGTGAACCTCGGCCGGTCTCCCTCGGTCACGGCTGCAAGCTGCTCGCCGAGGGATCTCGCGCCGGCTACCCCGGTCATCTTCTCGAGCGTCGGGCTCGCGTACCGCATTCGGCCGGAAAGGTCGGCGTGGAAGACCCCGACCGAGGCGATCTCGCCGAGGCGTCCGAGGAGCTGGTCGCGTGCCGCGAGAAGCTCGAGGAGGTGCTCCTCGTGGCGCGCGTCCACCAGGTCGACGAGGACCTCTCCGCGGCTGTCGAGCACGTTGTGGCAGGTGACGTCCACCCACACCCAGTGCCCTTCTTCGTGCCGGAAGCGGATCCTGATCGGTTCCGCGCTGCCCCCGGGCCGCTGCATGAGCTGCGCCCAGCTCTGCAGGGACCGCTTCAGGTCCTCGGGGTGCGCGAGCTCGCCGATGCGGCGGCCTGCGAGCTGCTCTCCGGACCAGCCGAAGAGGTCGGTGAAGGCAGGATCGACGCCGAGGAAGACGCCGCGCGCGTCGGTGGCCACCCTCGAGTGCCTGTGCACGTCTCCGTTCCTGCCCTCTGGATCCCCTCTGGATCCCCTCTGGACGAGATTGCCGCATGGACATTCTGCCGTGCTCGGCGCCGTGCGACGAGGACGTGCCGGCGGTCAGCGCTCCAGGGCAGACCCCACCTGGGCGGAGCCGGCGGGCGCACCGGTGGGTACCGCAGGAACCTCTGCGTCGTGAGGGGAAGCGACCTCATGACCAGCAGCGGCGCTCACCGGGGCCTCGACCTCGGCGGAAGCAGGGGCGACGTCCACGGGGCGAGCCGCGTCGGCGCCTGCGTGGACGTACTTCTTGCCCCTGAGCAACGACGCAACGGCGGCCAGGGCGCAGGCGATGGCACCGAAGGTGAAGGCGAGCGTGAGCCCGTCGGAGAACGGGGTCGCGATCAGCGTCGGGAAGAACGTGCGTCCGGCGAGCACCGCGGCAGAGTGGGCCGGGAGCTTCGCGAGCGCGGCGGGGCCGAGGATCGTCTTGATCGGGTCGTACCCGAGGAGAGCGGAGAACAGGCTCGTGATCGGCGGAAGGTGCGACACGAGCGCGGCCGTCTCGACCGGGACGTGCTGCGCGACGAGCCCGCCGTAGAGGGAGCGGGGGAGCACGGAGGCGATGCCGGAGATGATCAACGTGAAGAAGATCCCCATGGACAGCACCATCGCGGAGTTCTGGAACACGCCCGACATGCCGGCGCCCGCGCCTCGCTGGTCTGGCGGGAGGCTGTTCATCACCGCTGCTCGGTTCGGAGAGGCGAACAACCCCATCGCAAGCCCGTTGACGAGCATGAGGCCGGCAAAGGGCAGGTAGGAGAAGTTGATCGGAAGGAAGTCGAACCCGACGAACGTGAGCGCGGCGACCACCATCCCGCTCGTGGCGAACGGGCGGGCTCCGTAGCGGTCGGAGAGGATCCCCGAGATCGGGCCGGCGATCAGGAACCCTCCGGTCATGGGCAGCATGTAGATCCCGGCCCACAATGGCGTCACCGCGAAGCTGTAGCCGTGGAGCGGGAGCCAGATGCCCTGCAGCCAGATGACGAACACGAACATGAGGCCACCCCGGCCGATCGCAGCGAGGAGTGAGGCAATGTTGCCCGCCAGGAACGCTCGGATGCGGAAGAGGCCGAGCCGGAACATGGGCGCGGCCACCTTCGTCTCGACGACGGCGAAGGCAGCCAGCAGGGCCACGCCGGTCGACAGCTCGGTCAGGACCTTCGGGCTGGTCCAGCCCATCGCGGAGGCGCCGTAGGGCTCGATTCCATAGGTGATGCCGACGAGGACCAGCGTCAGCCCGACCGCGAAGAGGATGTTGCCCCACCAGTCGATGCGAGCAGGCGTCCTGATGCCGTTGTCCTTCAGTTTCAGGTACGCCCAAGCCGTGCCGAGGATCCCGAACGGTGCGGAGACGACGAAGACGAGGCGCCAGTCGACCGGCGCGAGCAGGCCGCCCACCACGAGGCCGATGAACATGCCGGCAACACCGACGATGTTGTTGATGCCGAGCGCCATGCCGCGCTGGTTGCTCGGGAACGCATCGGTGAGGATCGCCGGGGAGTTCGCGAAGAGAAAGGCGCCGCCTACCCCCTGCCCGAGGCGCATGCCCACGATGAACGCGCCCGCCGCCGCACCGTGGAGCCAGGTCACCGACAGGAGAACGGAGAACACCGTGAAGATGGCGAAGCCAAGGTTGTACATGCGGACGCGCCCGTAGATGTCGCCGATCCGTCCGAGCGTCACCACGAGGACGGCGGTGACGAGCATGAACCCGAGCAGGATCCAAAGGAGGTAGAAGAAATTCGCGGGCACGAGCGGATCGAGCCGGATCCCCCGGAAGATGTCGGGCAGGGCGATGATGAGGATCGACTCGTTGATCGACACGAGCAGGACGCCGAGGGTGGTGTTGAACAGCGCGACCCACTTGTAGCGATCGCCGCCGCCGGCGGAGACCGAAGGAGTGGTCGGTGCGACGGTGGTGGTCATCGATTCCTTCCTGCGTCTGAGGAATTCGGTGTCACTGCACGGCAGGCGTCCGACGGCGAGGTGGAGACGAGCGTCTCGTAGATCTGCACGAGGCGCTCGAGGTCGTCCTGGCCAAGCGTGGAGAGCAGCCGCGCGGCATGGCTGGACTTCAGCTGGCAGTAGCGCTCGACCATGGCCCGCGCCTGGTCGGTGAGCGCCAGGCGGACCACGCGGCGGTCCGAGGAGTCGGGCTCGCGCGCGACCATCCCCCGGGCCACGAGGCGGTCGGAGAGCGCCGTTCCCGCACTCTCGCTGATGTCGAGCCGCTCGCAGAGCGACCGCATCGTGAGGCTTCCCTCCTTCAGGGCGGCGAGCGCTTCGAGCTGGTGCCCGGTCAGCGAGAGCCACTGCGCGCGCTCCTCGCTCAGACGGACCTCGAACGCCCGCCGCACGCTCGGAGCAAGCTCGAGCAGCCGGTCGACCAGGTGCTCACGGCTCGGCCGGGTCCGGTCGAGAGGACCATTCGCTCCTGTAGATGAACTGCTCATGTGATGAAGTATACATCGGACGGTGATCGTGCGCAGTGCGCCGCGGCCACGCGGTCAGGTGCGAGGGGCGTCACCCTGCGGATGATGATCGTCGGGGTGCGTCCCCAGCGTCCGCCCCGCGGCACCTGAGAGCCCGGTGTGCGCCGTGACGCGCCAGGTCCACAGCATCGAGGCGACGAGGATCGCCGCCCACGTGATCCCGCCCCAGGCCAGGGGAAAGGAGATTGGCACCACCGACTCGTAGAGCACCAGCCAGAAGAGACCCATCGCGACGACGGGCAGCACGACGTGGAACAGCACCTGGATGAGCCTGCGCTCGCCCGAGGAGAGCCGCATCAACGAGAAGTTCATGAGGGTGTGGGTGGTCACGAGACCGAAGAGCACTCCCGTCGTGATCACGTCGAAGGCCGAGGCCGGGCCGAGCCAGAAGCCGAATCCGAGCGCCGCCGCTGCCGCCGCGCCGGCGAGGGCGGTGACGGCGCGGGCGGGGGCATGCCGGTCGTTGAGCACTGCGAGACTGTGACGCACGAGGCGGTCCCGGCCCACGGCGTAGAGGACCCGGGCCGAGCTGGTGACGAGGGCGACATTGTCCATGAGCGCGCTGTTCACGGCGAACACGACGAGCAGCACTGCGCCGAGTGGCCCCAGGTAGCGTAGGAAGACCACCACTCCGGGTGCTGTGGCCGTGGCGAAGGTCGCCATTCGGGCTTCCCCCCATCCGACGGTGAGCGCGTAGGCCGAGACCGTCAGCGTGACGCCGACCAGCACGAGCGAGAGGATCGCTGCCTTCCCGATAGCCCTCCCGTCACCGGAGGTGGCGCCGACCGACTCTTCGGCGAGGGGCGCGTGGCTGCCCACGCCGATGAAGCTCGTCACCGCGAAGATCATCCCGAGCGCCACACCCTTCACGCCGACGGCGCCGAGGTCGAAGGGTCTGAGGGGGGCGTGCACCGGGGCCGCGAGTGCGATCACCGCGACGCTCGCCACCAGGAGGAAGAGGATCTCGATCCCGCTCGTGACCGCCAGCACCCGGACGGTCGGGCGGATGCCGAGGACCCCGAGCAACCACGGCACCCCCACGAACAGTGCGGTGAGGACGGCCCAGAGCCATGACGGCACGTCGATGCCGAGGTAGGAGCGGGCGAGGGCGGGCAGGAACACGCCGCCGATGTAGACGGCGACGCCCGCCACGCTCATGGTCTGGTAGAAGACGACCATGAGGGCGCTCACGACGGCAGGACGCGCGCCGAGCCCTGCGGAGACGTAGCTGTAGTAGCCACCGGCGGAGCTCCGGTGCCTCGAGAGGTGGTAGATGGTGTTCACCTCGATGAACATGAGGACGAAGGCCGCGAAGTAGGCGAGGGGCAGCGTCACGAGCGCGAAGGCGGCTCCCGCCGTCATGAAGGCCACCACGTCTGTCGCGGGCGCCATGCCGGCGATGCTCTGGCTGACGAGGCCCCAGAAGGGAACCGCCCCACTCGGGAGGCGCGCACCACGTCCCGTTCCCGGGGCAGCCGCCTGCGCGGCCGCTGCCTCCTCTGCACCGGCGTCGTGCCGTCGTCCCCTCGTGGTGCTCTTCATGCTCGCTCGCTCCGACCTGCATCGCCTTGGGTTCCAACCGTCGTCTCGACCGCGACCGGGCGATCCAAGGTCGCGCTCCCTTATGAGATGAAGTCTCAGTATACGTCAGAGTCGCAGGATCGATAGAAGTCTCACTAGTGGTATCATGCACTCATGTCCAGCGCAGCCGTTCGAGACCGCATGCTGGCGGCCGGCCAGCGCATCACGCGCCAGCGTGACGTCGTGGCCGACGTCCTTGAACGAGCAAGGCGACCGCTCGGGGCTCGGGAGATCTGCGACGCGGTCGCCGCGTCGGATCCCGACGTCGGCCGGGCGACCGTCTTTCGGGCCCTCCACGCGCTGGTCGCGGCGGACATTGTCCAGCGCATCACCCTTGCCGGAGGGCAGAGCGGCTACCTGCTCTGCGAGGCCGACGGGCACCACCACCATCTGGTGTGCACCAGCTGCGGACGTACGACCGACCTTCCCGAGGCCGTGGTGGCGCCGTTCCTCTCGCGAGTCGAAGAGGCGCACGGATTCACGGTCGACCACTCGAGCTTCGACGTGTACGGGCGGTGCGCCCGCTGCACCTGACGGGCGAGCGCTACCGAGCGAGCGATCCCATCGGGTCCCAGGCCGGTAGGACGATCGGCTCTTGGTCGAGCGCCGCGCGCTGGTCGTCGGTGAGGAGGCTCTTTCGGACAGCGACCTCGAAGACGTACTCGTCGAACCACGAGTCGTTCATCGTATAGAAGCCGTCCCTGCCCTTGTCCTTCCCCCAGCTGTTCTCGACGCGCCAGCGCCGCGGGCGACCGTCGACCAGGTCCACGCCGGTGAAGAGCATGGCGTGGTCCATCCGGCTCTCGTGGTACAGCAGGCGATCAGCCTTGTCCAAGTCGAAGCTCGCGTCGTAGAGGGCAGGGAAGTCGAAGAGCGCGGCGTCCCAGATGCCGAAGTCGTTGCTCATCATCTTGTCCACGTCGCAGCCGAACCACACGGGCTCGCCCGACTGCAGGACGCGGGCAGCGAGCTCCTTCATCATGGGCATCTCGACGTTCAGGTAGACGACCGGGCGGGCGCCGACGACGTTCCCGAGGTGATCGACGGTGAACGTGCGCCCCACGGGGCTCGTCGGCCGGGGATCGTGGACCAGGCACACGTACTCGTCGAGAGGAAGCTCGACGTACCTGCGGGCGAAGTCCTGCGGGGTCATGGGGCCGTCCCGGTGGAAGTTCCGGTCCGAGTCGATCCACTGCCAGTCGATCTCGGCAGGCGGCGTGCCCAGATGCATGCACAGGACCCGGTGGACGACCGCGAGGACGTTGGCCTTCTCGGCGCGCGCATCATCGACGGAGCTGCTGGCCGCGTCGCGCACGGCCTTCGCACCCTGTCGCAGCACGTAGCGGAGCACCCAGTTCATGCGATCGGTGCTCGAAGAGCTCTGCGTCTCGGGCATGAAGGTCTTCGGGACGAGACCGTGCTTCAGGACGATCGCGACGAACATGTCCCACTGGCCGCCGTCGTCGGCCACGACGTCGAGCAGCGTGGCGACCGTGCGATCGTCGAGGTCCCGGTCGGCCGTCTCGATGACGGCCTCCAAGAAGTAGTTCGCCCGCTCGAGCTTGTCCCAGAACGTGACGTAGTTCTGGGAGAGCTCGAGCTCCTTCAGCCCCATCTTTCTCATCGCCCCCACGCGCAGCAGGTTGAGCCCGGCGAACAGCCAGCACCGGCCACTGTGCTTCTGATCCGTGACCTTCCAATCGTCCAGCGACACCGAGAGCGCATGGCCGGTCTCGTTGATGATCCCGCGGTCGGTCGCGGCCCCGTCGAGACCCACCTTCGTGATGGCGTTCTGCACCAGCCGATAGGTGGGGTGCGACAAGAAATCCTTACGGAAGAGCTCGAGATCTGCGTCCCCAAGTGCCCTCTGCATGTCCAGTCCTTTCAACCGCTCCGGTGGGATCGCGGGAGCCTTCCCGTCATCCCCCTTCGTCGTCGGGATCTCGCCTCCCTTCATCCACTCTCAGTCTGCCCGACCCTCGAGATGCTCGTGGGTGGACTCAGCGAAGGGGCACGTCGAGTCGACGTGGTGGAACGAGGTGGCACGCCGCGTGTCCGGCGGGATGCTCATATCACGAGTGGGAGATGAGTGGACCGTGCCGATGTCGAGGGCAGGTTCCGATGCCCCTCCGCCCGGTCGGGCGAGGATGGCACCCGCGACGGGGATTCCGGGGAACGTTCCCGATTGGTGGTGTCGCGGGGGAAATCCGTACTCGACGCCCACGCTGGTGCTGCGGACGGAGCTGGCGCTGGCCAGGTGAGCAACCCGGCGAAAGGCGCTACGCCCGGTGCCCGAGCCAGCGGACCGTCACCCCGGCCTCTTCGGCCACTTGGAACTGCGGGTCGCCGGTGAGCACCGGGCAATCGAGCACCGACGCGGCTGCGGCGGCGAAGGCATCAGCGTAGCTGAGCCCTCCTCGCGCCTTGATGGCCGCGGCCCGGCGCACGAGGGTGTCGTCGACGTCGAGCCAGCGAACTGGCACTCCGCCGGGCCGGCTCTCTGCCCGGAGGTTCGCCCACACCTCGTCGGCGGCTCCGACGCCGGAGGCGCGTTCGAGGATGTAGGCGACCTCTCCGAGGTTGACGAGCGTCATCCACGGCTCGCCGATTCGCAGGATCTCCTCGACCTCGGCCCAACCAGGCTCCTCGCCGAGGAAGACGAGGACCGCGTGGGCATCGAGGACGACGCGATCAGCCATCCTCGTGCTCGAGGTCCCGGGCGCGCTCCTCCAGGAGCATCGTCGTCAGCTCGCCCCCCTTGAAGCGCCCACGCAGCTGCTCGACCGACAGGAGTGGCTTGGGGATGAGGTCACCGTCGCGCTCCAGCCACACGACCTTCGTGCCGGGGGGGAACCCGTAGCGGTCGCGCAGCGGCTCGGGGATGGTGACCTGGCCCTTCGGATTGACCGTGGTGATCATCGGTATTACCTCTACGACGAGTGTACTACTGAGGAGGTACCGTGGTGATCAATGCCGTTCGCGGGTGCGCGGTCAGATCGGCGTCCGTTACTCGAAGGCCATCTCGCGAGCCATTCGAGAAGCCGAGGCCGAGCTGGCGCGCTGCCAGAGCGCCTACGACCGGGAGGTGGCTGCCGCCAAACAGCAGCTGACGGCGATCATCAGCATCACGCCCGCACCGGTCGTCCTACCGGGGGCGTCAATGGCGGCGATGGATTGCGATCAGTCACGACGATCTCGCAGGAGAGTCTCAAAAGTCCAGCAGGAACCTGAGTGCCCGGGCGATGGCGAAGAGCGCTTCGTCGTTCGCAGCACCAAGACGACCGATGAGCCGGTGCTCTGACACCGACTTCACGTCCTCGCACTTCGCATAGCTGACCTCGGCGAGGCCGCACTCGTTCGGATCGAGCTCGACGTGCGAGGGGAGCTCGCGCCGTCTCGTCGTGCAGGGAACGACGATCACCACGCCGGCCCGGCTGTCGTTCAGCGGGTCGGCGGACACTACGACCGCAGGCCGACGCCCCGCCTGTTCGCGGCCGACGGGTTCGCCGAAGTCCACGAGCCAGATGTCGCCCCGACGGGCCGTCACGCCGAATGGTCGGACAGCGAGCTGCTCTCTTCTGCCCGCTCAGCCTCGATCTCTCCCCACGCATCGGCATCGTGACGGAGCTCCGCGTAACGAGCTGCGAACCGGTCGAAGAAGACCCGGCGCTCGAGGGCATCAGCCGCCTCGTCGAGCAGCTCAGTCATCGGTCTGCCCGTCGCCCTGGCCAGCTCCGCGAACCGGCTCCGCGTCTCTTCGCTGACTCGGATCGTGGTGCTCACCCTCGCTAGTCTACTGTTCGGTAGACTGGTTCGTCTACTCGCTCCAGTCGAGACTCTCCCACGACCACCACGGACCCATGACCACCTACTTCACCGCGGACCAGCACTTCGGCCATCACAACATCATCGAGTACTGCGACCGGCCGTTCCACAGCGTCGGCGAGATGAACACCGTGCTCGTCGCGAACTGGAACGCCGTCGTCGGGCCGCACGACACCGTCCACGTCCTCGGCGACGTCGCAATGGGTCGCCGGGAGGAGTCGATGCCGCTCATCGGCCGTCTCGCCGGGCACAAGATCCTCTACCCGGGCAACCACGACCGCTGCTGGTACGGACACGGAGAGCGAGCGCTCCGCCTGGAGCAGGAGTACCTCGACGCCGGGTTCGACGAGATTCGCCAGGGGTCGCTTGCGGTGACCGTCGGCAACCGGGAGGTCCTCGTCTGCCACCTCCCGTACCAAGGCGACAGCGGCGAGACCGAGCGCTACGCCAAGTTCAGGCCGGTCGACGAGGGAATGTGGCTGCTCCACGGGCACGTCCACGAGAAGTGGCGCCAGCAAGGCCGCATGAGGCTCGCAGGGCGCCAGGAGCACCCCAGCGCTTCGGTCCGGCCGGACCACCTGGACATTCGCATCCACCGCATTTCCTCGCTCAACGTCCGGCGTGACGAGGTGGGGCTCGGTGGACGACCGTCGCCGGTTGGTGGTGTCGGAGGGGGGATCCGTACTCGACGCCCACGCTCGTGGTCCGGACGGAGTTGGCGCTGGCGGGGTCAGTGGGTTCACAGTGAGCGGTTCCGCCCGGGTGCGCCGCCGAGCCGGCAGAAGTAGTCCCGTCGCCCAAGCTCGGTCGCCAATGTAAAAACCCCGGACCGGAGCCTAAGCTCCACGCCCGGGGCTAATAAGGCCCCGGCAGCGCCGGGGTACCTGCGAAGATTACCAGGTAGAGTCCCTCGTTCGCTACCCCTGGGTTTGGCCTCGGCAGGTAAAGGCACGCTGGAAGGAGGGCTCGTGGCGGACAGGGTGTCGATCTTCGTCGATGCTGGCTACCTCTTCAAGCAGGGCGCTGGCGCCGTCCTAGGAGCGAAGCTTGGCCGCCGAGCGGTCCGCTTGGACGCGCGCAGGTTCGTTGCTGATCTGGCCACCTGGCTCTGCAGCTCGCATCCCGACGAAGAGCTCCTGCGTACCTACTGGTACGACGGCGCCGCGAGGGGCGTCCCGAGCACCGAGCAGCTCGACGTGGCCGCTCTCCCTTTCGTGAAGATGCGCCTCGGCCGCATCAACTCCGCAGGCCAGCAGAAGGGGGTCGACACGCTCATGGTCCGGGACTTGATGGTCTTGTCACAAGAGCGGTCGATCCAACGTGCCGTAGTGCTCTCGGGGGACGAGGACCTCCGGGAGGGCATTGAGTACGTACAGGACCGCGGAGTGCGCGTGGCCGTCGTGGGTATCGACGCGGGTGGTGACCTGAGCCAGTCGCCCGAGCTCGTTCGTGAGGCCGACGAGGCGCTGGTCCTGCCATCGGACATTCTCTCCAGCACGCTGGTCCGGGTGGTGCCGGTAGTGCCGGCTAGCTCGATGGCTGTACCAGCTCGGCCGGTGCTCTCCTCGAATCGGCCATCTGGCCCTCCCGCATCTTTGGCCAGCAATCCCTTCGCGGCCCACGCTGCCGCCTTCGCTCGTGCCTGGCTCGCCAAGGCGCCTTCAGGAGCGCTGGCGAACCTCGTCGCAGCCCGACCAGCCATCCCGCGCGAGATTGACGCCCAGATGCTCCGCTTCGCCGTTGAGCAATCCGACGTCCATACGATCGAGGAGGACGACCGACGAGCGATGCGCGCTGCGTTCTGGCTTGTCCTCACCAACAAGGCACCAACCACGTCCTGACCGGTTGGCCCCGGCCCATGCTCTCCGGAACAACCACGAGATGCTCTACGGTCGCGTTCGCCGAGAGCCTCCCGAAGCGATCAACAGCCACGGACCCATGACCACCTACTTCACCGCAGATCAGCACTTCGGTCACCAGAACATCATCGGGTACTGCGGCCGGCCGTTCCACAGCGTCGGCGAGATGAACGCCGTGCTCGTCGCGAACTGGAACGCCGTCGTCGGCCCGCACGACACAGTCCACGTCCTCGGCGACGTCGCAATGGGTCGCCGGGAGGAGTCGATGCCGCTCATCGGTCGTCTCGCCGGGCGCAAGATCCTGTACCCGGGGAACCACGACCGATGCTGGTACGGACACGGGCAACGGGCCCTGCGCCTGGAGCAGGAATACTTCGACGCCGGGTTCGACGAGATTCGCCAGGGGTCGCTTGCGGTGACCGTCGGCAACCGGGAGGTCCTCGTCTGCCACCTCCCGTACCAAGGCGACAGCGGCGAGACCGAGCGCTACGC
>JAJZVL010000018.1 GCA_021845725.1 Actinomycetes bacterium
GTCGACCAGCTCGGGGGGGGCCTCCACCAGGCCGCTCCCCATCCCCTCGGAGCTGAACCCGAGGCTCACGTGGCCGCGCGCGGCGACCGCCTCGAACCTGTCGACGCAGCCTGCGACCACCGCCTCCACCTCGGACACCTCTCCGTGGTGCGCCACCTCGGTCCCGCTGTCGGCGCGAGCGAGCCACAGAAGGTCGTCCACGATGCGCCGCAGCCGTCGGCTCTCACCTGCGATGCGACGCAGGACGGCTTCGTACTCCTCGGGGGCTCGGCGCCGCCGCAGTGCCAGGTCGACCTCCGCCTCCACCACACTGAGCGGGGTGCGCAGCTCGTGCGACGCATCTGCGGTGAACTCGGCTTGGCGACGTCGGATCTGCTCGAGCGGTGCCGACGCACGGAGCGCGACGAGGAGCGAGCCGACGAACGTCGCGAGGGCGAGGAGGACGCCGAAGAGCGTTTCGGGCAGCACCAACGCGCCCTCCAGCCGTGCAATCTCGGCGACGCTCTGACCCGCCACGACCCATCCGGCACCCCTCGGGACGGCTTCGAACCTGAAGGCCGTGACTCCGATCGACCGCGTCCGAGGGACCGCGCTCCAGCCGCCTCCCGGCAGCGTCGGAGCTCCGAGCGTGAGCGCGACCGCGTGGCCATGGGAGGGGACGTACCAGAAGAAGATGGGCGCGTCGTCGAGGTCACCGCTGTCGGTCGAGGGGCCCACAGGAGTCGGAGGGCTCGGACGCAGTGAGAGGCCGCGAGCGCCTGCGAGCGCCACGTGGATACGCCCGTCGACCTCTGCCGTCAGCCGGTGCGTGACGAAGACGCGCAGCCCCAACGCGCACAACGCGTAGCACGCGAGCACGACAACGGTGGCCGCGGTCGCGACTCGAGCGGCATGGACCCAGAGCCTGCGCCTGTCGCTCACGGCACGACCACTCGATAGCCGCTCCCCCGCACGGTCTGGATCTTCGCGGTGCTGGCGGCGATCTTGGAGCGGAGCCGACCGACGTGCACGTCGATGGTGTTGGAGCCGACCACATCGGCCTCGTCGTCCCAGACCTGCAGCGCGATCGAGCGCCGCGTGACGACGGCGGGCGACCGCCGCAGCAGCAGCTCCATGATCGCGAGCTCGGTGCTCGTGAGCGCAACCGGCAACCCCGCGACGGTCAGTTCCCGGGTGGAAGGGTCGTAGCAGAGGTCTCCGACGGTGATCTTCGGCGCCACGGTCAGCGCGGGACGCCGCTGCAGGGCAACCAGGCGCGCCAGGAGCTCGTCGAAGTCGAAGGGCTTCACCAGGTAGTCGTCCGCGCCTGCATGGAGCCCTGCCACCCGGTCAACCGGGGCGTCGCGGGCCGTCAGCATCAGGATCGGCGTCTTCACCCCGAGGCGCCGGATCTCCTCGACGACCTCCACACCGCTCTTCAGCGGCATCCGCCAGTCCAGGATCGCAACCTCGTGCTCGTAGGCACGCAGCCACTTCACCGCAGCCTGTCCGTCCGCGACCGCGTCCACCACATAGCCGTTCTCTCGCAGGCCTCGCTCGAGCACTGTGCGCAGCGCGGCGTCGTCCTCAGCGACGAGCACTCTCATCGCCAGCTCACCGGCCCCACCTTACGCGACCATGGATCATCGACGGACGCCGTCACCGCGCGATCCGAGCGCGTTCGACGACGCGCTCGGAGACGACGGACCATCATGGGCACGTGCCCACGCGCAGTGCCGGCCTCGTCGTCTATCGCCGGATCGATCGCCACAGACCTGGAGACGAGCAAGACGGCGAACGCACCCGGCTGGTCGAGGTCCTCCTCGTCCACCCTGGCGGTCCCTACTGGGTCCGGCGCGACGAGGGATGGTGGAGCATCCCGAAGGGTGAGGTCCGCGAGGGCGAGGACGAGCTCGCGGCGGCCGAGCGCGAATTCGCCGAGGAGCTCGGGACCCCCGCACCCGCCGGTGAGCGGCTCGCGCTCGGGGAGATCGTCCAGGCAGGCGGAAAGCACGTGCGGGCGTGGGCGATCGCCGGCGACCTGGACGCGTCGAAGATCAGCGGAAACCGCTTCGAGCTGGAGTGGCCGCCACGGTCCGGCAAGCTCCAGACGTTCCCCGAGGTCGACCGTGCCGCGTGGTACGGCCTCGAAGAGGCACGGCGTAAGCTCCTCCCCGGCCAGCTGCCGTTGCTCGACCGCCTGGAGGCCGCGGTCACGTAGTCACCGGGGAGCAGTGCGTTTCAGGTACGAGGGGAACGACCGCGTGGCACGCCGATGCAGCGCGAAGAGGCGTCGCTGGGCAGCTGCGTCCCCGTTCCACGCGGCGATGCAGTCGGTCGGCGCGACGTTGGCGAGGGCCAGGAGTGCCCCGGACGCCCCGCACCGTCCGGCGACCATGAGCTGGGTCGCACTTCCGACGTAGACGCGCACACCCAGCTCGACGAGATCCGCGAGCCGGTTCGTGCTGGCCGAGGAGTCCTTCACGCCGTCGATCTCGAGCGTCGCCACGGTCTCGGTGCCGAGCTCTCGGGCCCCCGGCAGCGCAGGGTTGTGGTAGGCGAGCACGTGCCGCCCGCGCGCCTCTGCGCGCAGTGCCCCGAAGAACGGTCCAGGTGTCGCGTCCACGGGGCAGTAGACGAGGAACGCGTCGGCATGTGCGTGGGCGGCGACCCTCGCGGTCGCCTCCAGCGAGGCGTCCGTCCCGGCATGGCCGGTCCCCACGATCAGCGCGACGCCCGGCGCCGCGTCCTTCACCGCCGCCGCGAGCTCGACGCGATCGTCCACCGAGAGTCGTCCGGCTTCACCCGTCGTGCCGGCGACCAGGATGGATGACACCCCGAGGTCGACGCAGCGACGGGCACGCTCGACAGTCGCCTTCACGTCGACGATGCCATCGGCGTCGAAGAACGTCACGAGAGCGACACCGACTCCCGAGGGAAGGGGAAGCACTGGGCTCACGCCCACATGGTAGGGGAGCATCGAGCTCGGCGGGGCGGGCGGTATCCTGTTCCCCGACGTCGGCGGGGAGCGGTCTGCTGGCGCACACGAGAGGACCGATGAGACCGACGGGGCGTCCCGAGGCCACGAGAGGCTGACGCGATGAGCAGCGCCACCGTCATGCTCATGCTCGCGGTCTTCGGGGCGTGCAGCGTCGAGGCCGTCGAGGCTCTGACCATCGTCCTCGCCTCCGGCACGACTCGAGGCTGGCGTTCGGCCATCGAAGGCACGGGGGCCGCGCTGGTCGTCCTGGCCGTCATCGTGGGCGCGGTCGGCGTGCCGCTCGTGCGCTACGTCCCGATCGACGCCATCAGGGTGGTGGTCGGCGCGCTTCTCTTGGTCCTCGGCCTGTCGTGGCTGAGAAAAGCCATCCTCCGCGCGAGCGGGCACAAGGCCAAGCACGACGAAGACGCCATCTTCGAGCGGACGGCGGCCTCACTGCGCGCCGACGGCAGCCTGCGTGGCCGGCGCGACAGCATCGGGTTCGTCGTGGCGTTCAAAGGCGTCTTCCTCGAGGGCATGGAGGTGGTCCTCATCGTCATCAGCCTGGGCGCCAGCCAACACAGGCTGGGTGATGCCGCCCTCGCCGCGGCCGCTGCGGTCGTGCTCGTCTCCGCGGTCGGTCTCGCCGTGTCGCGCCAGCTCTCCCAGGTTCCCGAGAACACCATCAAGACCGTGGTGGGCATCATGCTCACCAGCTTCGGGCTGTTCTGGCTCGGCGAGGGCGCGGGCGTCCGATGGCCCGGCAGCGACCTCGCCATCCCGGTCCTGATCGGAGTGTTCGGTGCGGTAGCGGCCGGCGCCGTCGCGATGCTGAAGACCCAGGCTCCACTGCCGGCCGGCACAGCGCCCCGTTCCGCCGAGACCGAGGCCTCCGCCGCGGAAAGGCTCGGCCCGTGACCCGCACCGTCGTTCGCTGGGCGAAGGCGTTCGGCCACTTCTGGTGGGACTTCCTCGTCGGCGACACGCCGGAGCTCTTCGCCGCGATGCTGGTCCTGGTCGGGATCGCGTTCGCGCTCCGGCACGACCGGATCGCCGACGTCGTCACCCTCCCGCTGCTCGCCGCCGCTGCACTCTCCGCGAGCGCGTGGCGGGGGCGGGTGCGCCCGCAGAACCGCTCGGAGACCTCGAAGCCCCCAACCGCAGAGTCCTCACTCGATCGTCAGGAACCGTGAGTACCATGCTCAACGATGGGGTTCCCCGCGCGTGAAGCCGCCCCGACCGTCGAGCTCCAGCCGCCGGTGCCAGCCCCAGCGAGACACCGGGTGGTGCGTGACTGGCTGCAACTGGCACGGCCGAAGCAGTGGGCCAAGAACGTCCTGGTCTTCGTCGCCCCGGGTGCTGCAGGCGTGCTCACGCACGCGGGCCCCGCGCTCCACGCCCTCGGGGCGTTCGGGATCTTCTGCGCCGCGGCATCGGCCACCTACTTGGTGAACGACAGTGTCGACGCCGACGCCGACCGGCGTCACCCAGGCAAGCGTCTCCGGCCTGTCGCGGCCGGTCTCGTCAGCCCCGCTGCCGCGATCTCGGTCGCCGTGGCGCTCCTGGGAGTCGCGCTCGCCGGCGCTGCTCTCCTCGCTGGCTGGCCGCTCGTCGTCGTGGTCGCTGCCTACGGCGCGGTCACCATCGCCTACACGCTTCGACTGAAGCACGAGCCGGTGATCGAGCTGACGGCTGTGGCCTCGGGGTTCGTCCTGCGAGCGATCGCCGGAGGCGTGGCCACGCACGTGCCGCTGTCCAGCTGGTTCCTCGTCGTCACGTCGTTCAGCGCGCTCTTCATCGTGATCGGGAAGCGCACCGCCGAGCACGAGACCCTTGGCGAGGACCGCGGCCAGCACCGGAGCACCTTGGACCACTATTCGCCGGCGTTCCTGCGCTCGGCCCTCACGCTGAGCGCAGCGGGCGCCGTCACCACCTACTGCCTGTGGGCGTTCGACAAAGCGGGGCTCGCTCGCCACGGCGGCCACCTCGTCTGGATCGAGCTGTCCGTGGCACCGGTCGTCACCGGGGTCCTCTACGTCCTGCGCCTGCTCGACGCCGGGCGCGGCGGGGCACCCAGCGAGCTCGCCTTCGAGGACCGCACCTTGCAGGTCCTGGCGCTGCTGTGGACGGTGCTCGTCGGCATCGGCGTCTATGCCTGACACGTCGCTCGCGCCCGCGCAGCGGCTCCTGACGGGATGGGGACGCGCCGACGCCACCCGTGGCCTGGTCTGGACGCCCCGGCGCGGCGAGGAGATCGCGGAGCTGCTCGCGAACCTCGAGAGCGCCGCCGTCATCCCACGAGGACTGGGCCGGAGCTACGGGGACGCGGCCCAATCGGCGGGGGGCACGATCGTCGACACCACGCTGCTCGACCACGTCGGCTGCGTGGACGCGAACGGCGAGGTCGAGGTCAGCGCGGGAACCTCCCTCGACACGCTCGTACGACGGATGCTCCCCCAGGGCTGGTTCCTCCCCGTGACCCCCGGCACGCGCCAGGTGACGGTCGGCGGCGCGATCGCGGCCGACGTGCACGGGAAGAACCACCATGCAGACGGCAGCTTCGCACGCCACGTGACCGCCATGACCGTGGCGACGCCGACCGGCGTGCACCGGGTTGCCCCGACACGCGATCCCGACCTGTTCTGGGCGACCGCCGGCGGCATGGGCCTCACCGGCATCGTCACGTCGGCGAGGCTCCGCATGCTCGCGGTCAGCACGGACCGGATGCTCGTGGACACGGACCGCTTCGCCGACCTCGACGCCGTGATGACGGCGATGGAGGAAGGCGACGCGCGCTACCGCTACTCGGTGGCCTGGGTCGATTGCTCCGGAAAGGCCGGCCGAACGCGCCCGGGAGGCGGGCTGGGGCCGGGAGCGGGACGCGCGGTGCTCACCAGGGGTGACCACGCGAGCCTCGATGACGTTCCGGCTCCACAGCTGCGTCGTGCGGCCGTCGCTGCCGCGCGCGTGCCTCGACCGCATCTCCGGGTGCCTCGCCACGTCCCGGGGGGCCTGCTCAACCGGCTGAGCATCGCAGCGTTCAACGAGACGTGGTTCCGACGCGCCCCTACGCACCGCACGCAAGAGCTCCAGTCGATGTGGAAGTTCTTCCACCCCCTCGATGGCGTGGCGGAGTGGAACCGCCTCTACGGCCCACTGGGCTTCCTCCAGTACCAGTTCGCGGTCCCGCCAGGTCGCGGCGACGTGGTCCACACGGCGATCCAGACCCTCTCGTCGCACCGGATCCCCGCGTTCCTCGCCGTCTTGAAGCGCTTCGGCCCGTCTTCACCCGGCCCGCTCTCGTTCCCGATGCCTGGGTGGACCCTCGCGCTGGACGTGCCCATCGGCCCCGACGGGGTCGGGCGGTGCCTCGACCGGCTCGACGAGGTGGTGGCCGAGGCCGGAGGCCGTGTCTACCTCGCGAAGGACTCCCGGCTCCGACCGGACGTGGTGCCGATCATGTACCCGCGCCTCGAAGAGCTGCGAGCGGTACGCCGGCGGGTCGATCCCCGCGGCATCCTGCGCTCCGACCTCGCCCGGCGACTGGACCTCTGCTGAGGCCCGCATGCTCGACGCATTCGGTCAGCCCCAGTCGGTCGTCGTCCTCGGCGGCACCTCCGACCTCGCAGGTGCCATCGTCGAGGCGCTCGTACGCCGACGATGCCGGACCGTCGTCCTCGCCGGAAGGGACGACCAGCGGCTGGGTGCCGCCGCCACCGCCGCCACCGCCACGGGGGCGCAGCACGTGTCCACCGTGCGCTTCGACGCGCTCGACATCGCCGGCGCCGTGGCGACCGTCGACGACGCCTTCGATGCCGCCGGGGCCGCCGACCTCGTCCTGCTCGCGGTCGGCGTGCTGTCGCACGAGCGCGACGAGCTCGACCCCGAGCGAACTGCCGAGGTCGTCACTGCGACGTACTCCTGGCCGGCCACGGCACTCACCCGTGCGGCCGCACGGCTCCGAGAGCAGGGCTACGGCCGGATCGTCGTCCTGTCCTCGGTCGCCGCCATGCGAGTGCGCCGCCAGAATTTCGTCTATGCGTCGGCCAAGGCAGGCCTCGACGCCTTCTCGATCGGGCTCTCCGAGGCATTGCGCGGCACCGGCGTCGCCGTCCAGATCGTCCGCCCCGGCCGGGTCCCGACCAAGATGACCGAGGGCTTGCCGAGCGCTCCGATGTCCTCCACGCCCGGCGCGGTCGCCGACGCGGTGATGGCCGGGCTCGAGTCGGGAGCACCGGTCATCTGGGTCCCTCCCGCGGCAAGGTGGGCAATGGGTCTGGCTCGCCTGGTTCCCCAGGCGTTGTGGCGGAGGATCCCCGGCTGATCCGCCGCGCCACAGGACCACCCTTCAGCCGTGGGTGCCAGCTACGGTTGGAGCTCGAACATCAGGCGGGAGGGGCCGCGCATGCTCGTGCTCAATCGCCGACCAGGCGAGTCGATCATCATCGAACCGCACCTTCGGCTGACCGTCCTTTCGTTGACGGACCGCCGGGTCTGGATCGGGCTCAGCACACCGGGTGCCTTCCCCGAGCTGCGCGTGTCGGCGACCGTCGTGTCACCGGAGCAGGCGCGCCTCGAGATCGTCCCGACCTCGAGCATCGTGTTCGACGGCGACCGCGTCCGGATCACGACCGCGCCCCAAGGCGCGACCGCCACCACCGTACGAGCCGGGCTCGCCGTGGACCGCAGGCCAGGCGAGTCGGTCGAGGTTGGTGACGACATGTGGGTGGCGGTCGGTGCGATCTCGAGGGGGAACCCGTCCCTCGAGTTCGGCGGCGATGCGATCGGCAGCACGTTCAGCGTCACGCTCATCCGGCCTGCCGGAAGCTACGTGCGCCTCGGGGTCGACGCCCCCGACCGCCGCGTCTATCGCGAGGAGCTCTGGAACGTCGTCCAGGCTCCTGGTGCGTCGGGCCTCGTGGAGGCTCGTCACGATCTCGAGCACCCCGAGGGCGGCACCGCGGTATCGGCCTCGGACGGGACCTCCCCGACCGCGACGGCGGTCGTGACGCTCGCGGCCAGGCTTCAGCCTGGCTCCCGGACGAAGTAGACGCAGCTCAGCGGCGGAGCGACCATCGTGAGGGTGCACGGCCAGCCATGGGCCCGCGCCACTTGGGCGTTCGACGGTACCGGTTCGGCGTGTGACGGTACCCGTTGGGCGTGCAGACCGCCGAGGTTGCCGAGGCCGCTCCCCCCGTACTCGACCGCGTCGGAGTTCAGGCGCTCGCGCCAGAAGCCCGGAGCGGGCACGCCCACGAGCAGGTTGTCGCGGGGCACCGGCGTGAAATTGCAGACAACGAGCGCAACACGACCACGCGACGACCTGCGCAGGAAGCTCAGCACGCTGATCTCGGCGTCTTCGTACTGCACCCACTCGAACCCCGCCGGGTCCGCATCGAGCTCGTGCAGCGCGGGCTCGCTGCGGTACAGCTCGTTCAGGTCGCGGATCCACCGGCGTACCCCGGCATGCCGGTCGTCATCGAGCAGCTCCCAGCGCAACCCCTCGTCGTGGTCCCACTCGCTCCAGTCCGCGAGCTCGGACCCCATGAAGAGGAGCTTCTTCCCCGGCAGCCCGTACTGGTAGCCGTAGAGCAGCCGGAGGTTCGCGCGCTTCTGCCAGTCGTCACCCGGCATCTTCGCGAGCAGTGAACCCTTGCCGTGCACGACCTCGTCGTGGGAAAGCGGAAGGACGAAATTCTCGGTGAAGGCGTAGACCGCGCGGAAGGTCAGCTCGCCGTGGTGCCAACGGCGGTGGACCGGATCGCGTGCCATGTACCCGAGCGTGTCGTGCATCCAGCCCATGTCCCACTTGAACCCGAACCCGAGCCCCCCCCACTCGACCGGCCGGGAGACCCCGCCCCAGGCGGTGGACTCCTCTGCGATGGTCTGAACGCCGGGGTGATCTGCGTAGACGCCGGCGTTGAGCTCACGCAGGAAGGCGATCGCGTCGAGATCCTCGCGCCCGCCATAGGGGTTCGGATCCCACTCGCCCGCCTTACGCGAGTAGTCGAGGTACAGCATGGAGGCCACCGCGTCGACCCTCAGGCCGTCGGCGTGGTACGTGCGGATCCAGTGGTCTGCCGACGAGGAGAGGAAGCTCCGCACCTCGTGACGCCCATAGTTGAAGACGAGGCTGTTCCAGTCCGGATGGACGCCGCGGCGCGGGTCGGCGTGCTCGTAGAGGTGGGTACCGTCGAACGACGCGAGCGCGAACTCGTCGGAAGGGAAGTGGGACGGCACCCAGTCGAGGATGACGCCGATCCCCGCCTGGTGCAGCGCGTCGACCAGCGCCATGAAGTCCTGGGGTGCGCCGTACCGTGCGCTTGGCGCGAAGTAGCCCGTCGTCTGGTAGCCCCAGCTCCCGTAGAAGGGATGCTCCATCACAGGAAGGAGCTCGACGTGGGTGAACCCGCTGCTCCGCACGTGATCGACGAGCTGAGCTGCGAGCTCTCGGTACGTCAGCAGCTCGTGTGGCCTGCGAGGTGTCCGGCGCCAGCTGCCGAGGTGGACCTCGTACATCGAGATCGGCGAACGCAGCGTCTGGCGCTCTGCACGGGCCGCCATCCACTCCTGGTCGCCCCAGTCGTAGGCGAGGTCCCAGATCACCGACCCGGTCCGCGGAGGCACCTCGCAGAAGAACGCGAACGGGTCAGCCTTCTCGAGGACCGTGCCCTCGGCGGTCGTGATCGCGAACTTGTAGACCTGGCCCTTCCTGGCATGGCGGGCGACGCCCTCCCAGATCCCCGAGCTCCCGCGCACCGAGAGCGGATCGGCGTCGCTGCGCCACCAGTTCCAGTCCCCGATGACCGACACGCCTCGGGCGCTTGGCGCCCACACGGCGAAGTGGACCCCTCCTGCGTCCAGAAGATGCGCTCCGAGCTTCTCCGCGAGGCGCCGGTGCGACCCCTCGTTGAACAAGAAGAGGTCGTCGTCGGTGATCACCCGTCCTCCTCCTGCCTCAGCGCGTCGATCCTCTGCAGCGCCGTGGCAACCTCTTCGTCTTCGAAGATCTCTTCGAGCGTCCTGGCCGCCCGGTGCCGCCAGTTGCCGGTCTCTGGACCGGTCCCGGGGCGGTTGTGCGGCACGCGCTCGAGCCAGAGGTCCTCGACGTCGACGAGGAGGAGGCGCGCGGGACCGGCGGCGAGGTGGTCGAGGCTCGCGCGCAGGCCTCGGCGTGCGTCCCCGCCCAGTGCCTGGCGCCAGCTGGCGTGCATGGGTGCCTCCCAGTAGGTCACGAAGCGTGGCAGGTCATGGGTGCCGATGCTCGCCAGCGAGAGCTCGGGGGGATCGGGGGGCGGCGCGCCGGCAGAAGCCTCGAACTGCAGCACCCACGTTCGCAGCATCCGGTCGTCGTGCATGCCGAGGCGGACCTCGTCGGGAACGGTGCCGAGGTCCTCCCCCACGATGGCCGTGCCCGAACGCTGTGCCTCGAGCGCGACGATCGCCCGCAGCTCGTCGTCGCGGTAGCGGACGTACGCACCCTCGGTGGCGTCCGCGCCGGCCGGCACCCAGTACAGGCGGTACAGCCCCATCACATGGTCGAGGCGCAGGACCGATGCGTGTCGCATCGCATGGCGGAGCACCGCCACCACGTGGCGGTACCGCTGCTCCCGCAGGCCGCGGGGGTGCAGAGGGCGAAACGACCATCGCTGGCCCCTGGCGAAGAAGGCGTCGGGGGGCGCCCCGCCTTCGACACCCAGGGCGAAGACTGTCGGCTCGAAGCTCGGGTCGAACCCCGACGGGTGCACCCCAATGGGGAGGTCGAGAAGCAGGTTGCCTCCAGCCGCAGCCAGCTGCCGCTCCGCGACCCACTGGGCGTAGAGGTGCGAGCGCGCGCGGTCACCGTCGGGCACGGCCGCTCCACCGCTCGACGGGGTGCTCGTCTCCACGCGCTCGCCAGCCCGAAAGCGCGCGTAGGCAACCATCTCCGGCCGCGCACGGGCAAAGTCCTCGAGCTCCCTTCGACGCGGCGAAGGAGTGGCGAAGAGCGCCCGCGCCAGCGCGTCGAGCACCTGCCTGACGAGCGCCATCGAGGCGGAGTAGTCCACGAGCGCGTTGCGGCGGACCGCCGCCAGCGCGTCGGTGAAGGCATCCGACGCGAGCAGGTCGCGAGCCTCCGACGACGCCTCGAGCTCGGGGAGCTCGGTCGGATCGACGTAGAGCTCGTTCCACCCGAGCCTCGTCACCGGGAGGTAGGGGCTGATCTCGACCGGCTCCTCGTAGTAGGCGGGGTAAAGCGGCAGCGTGCCCAAGAGGTCCCCACCGAGGCGGCTCACCCAACGCGAGGTCTCGCGCAACGCGGGGTAGCTGCCCACCCCCCAGTCCGTTCTCGTCCGCATCGCCTGCACCGGGAGGAACGCGCCCCAGCCCCGCGCGGGAAGCGGACAGCGCGGGGCGACGACGACCATCGCCGACGCCTCGATCCCAGGACCCTCCACGCGCAGCTCGTGGTACCCGGCGGGCAGCAGGTCGACAGGCGAGCTGAGGTGCACCTCATAACGGTCCATCGACCTCCCCTCGACGCGTGCCGAGCCGAGCGGTCGCTGGATGGCCGCCATGAGCCGGGTCCGACGGGTCTCAGCGTCCTCTGCCTCGAGCACGAGCCAACAGTCCCGCGGGTGCACCGACCGCGGGAGGCCGACCTCGATGGCCTGCGTGCCCGCCGCGGGCAGCGCGCACACGGGCTCGATCACCTGGGTGTGCTGGCGGAGGCGCTCCTCGCGTGCCGCCGAGGCGGGATCTGTCACCGGCGCACCGAGTGCGCTGAGCACCGCCGCCAGCACGTCCGCCGTCGCCTCGCGCACCTCGCCGGAGGCGTTGACGTAGGCAGTCTCGACCTCGTAGAGCTGTGCGAGGGTCTCGAGCTCTCCGCTCATCGGGCGTCGTCGAGGACGTCGAGGATCCCGCGCGCGGGTACGTCGACCCAGTCGGGACGGGCATTCACCTCGTAGGCGAGCTCTGACACTGCCTTCTCGAGCACGAAGAAGTCGATCAGCGACCCGAGGTCGGCCCGGTCGTCGGGCAGGAGCCGCTCGACACCAGGCACGGCAAGGTACGAGCGCAGGAACCCCGCTGACATCCACCGGTACCAGCCGAGGACCCATGGCCCCAGCTCACGGTGACCCTGCGGGCCGACGAGGTCTCGGTCGACTCGCATCGCGACCGTGCGCGACGCGTAGTGGAACGAGCGGATCATCCCGGCGAGGTCCACGGCAGCGGGGCGCTTCAAGCGCCGTTGCCCGAGCGAGCGCACCGGCTCTCCCTCGAAGTCGATGATCACGATGTCCTTCCCCGTCCACAGGACCTGTCCGAGGTGGTAGTCACCATGCACCCGTATGCGCAGGGTCGCTGCGCGGGCGGTCGCGAGCGTGCGGAACCGCTCGTTGATCTCCCGCTCCCTTCTCAGCACCGCAGCGACGCCGGGCGATGTGGCCAGGCCGGCCGACTGCACCTGTCGGAAGGTCCGACGCGTGAGGCTACGTGCGCCGTGGTAGAGGGACATCCGGTCGACCGGGCGCATCGGCTCTGGCGCCATCGCCGGGTCGAAGGAGTCCGAGGCCAGCGCCACGTGGAGCTCGCCGGTCCGTCGTCCGAGCAGGTCGGCCCACTCGACCTGGTCGAAGAGCTCGGCGGGGGGCTCATCGTCCGCGCCGAGCTCGAGGAGCGCGGGAGCGGACGACGGCGCGACGTCCTCCGCTCCGTGGGCGATCGCCTCTTCGAGCCGCCGCGTCAGCGCGTCGACCACGTAGCTCCAGCCGTCACCCTCGTTCGGCACCATCTCTTCGAGAGACACCAGTGTCATCGGACGGCTCCCCCGCTGGTCGGAGCGGTACGCGAGGCTGCCGCCCGAGCGCGGCGCGTGCTCGAAGTGGGCCCGCTCCGAGAGGAAGCGTGGCAGCTCGACGCCCGGGTTGGCGCCCTCCTCCAGCCGCCGGAAGTACTTGAGAATCGCCCGGTCCGCCACGGCAACCGAGCTGTTGGACTGCTCGGCGGAGATCGGCGACGGCTGGACGCCCTCAGGAAGCGTGAGGCGGATCTCGCGGTACGCCGGAGCCGGCGCGCCCCAGACGTGGCCTGCACGCGACGGCAGCGAGCGACGGCGTCCGATCATCTCGAGCACCATCCGGGAGAGCTCCGGCTCCCAGACCGCGTCGTAGAGCACGCCCTCCGTCTCCCCCACCCGCAGGTCTGCCACGATCGCGTCGGGGTGCAGCCGGCGCATCCCCTGTGCCTTGTCCCCGTCCGCATAGGCGAGGGTGAGCAAGTAGTCCTCGTGGGCTCCTTGGTCCAGCTCGACGCGTGCGATGACGAGATGGGCGACCGGCTCCCAGCGGCTGCCGACCGGTATCGTGTCGAGGATGTGCACCGAGACGATCGTGCGCGCCTTGGACACGAACCACCGGCGACCCGCGATGTGGCGCACGAGCACCGCCTCGAGTGGGCGCGGGTCGAAGAGCACGTCTTCCCATCGGCTGCGCACCTCGAGGCGCGCTGCCGGTCCACGGTGGGCCTGCGGCGCCAGCTCGAGCGAGAACCAGTAGAAGCCGTGCGGACCGAGCGTGAGGAAGTAGGGCAGCTCGCCCACGGCCGGGAACGGCGTGTTCCCGAACAGCTCCACGGGGACCGCGCCGCACAGCTCCGAGAGGTCCAGCTCTGCGCACTGGACGAAGCGCGAGAGGTTCACGACGACGAGGAGCAGCTCATCCTCGAAACGGCGCAGGAAGGCGAGCACCTTGCGGTTGTCGGGCCTCAGGTGCTCGAGGGTGCCCCTGCTGAACGCCTTGTAGCGCTGCCGCAGGTGGATCATGCGGCGCATCCACCACAGGAGCGAATTCGGGTTCGCCTCGGCGGCCTCCACGTTGACGGCCGCCGCGTGGTAGACGGGGTCGATCACCACGGGAAGGTACAGCTGCTGGGGGTTCGCCTTGGAGAACCCTGCGTTACGGTCGGCGTTCCACTGCATCGGCGTCCGAACCGCATCCCGGTCGCCGAGGTAGATGTTGTCGCCCATGCCGATCTCGTCGCCGTAGTAGACGATCGGGGTCCCCGGCAATGAGAAGAGCAGGCCGTTCATCATCTCGATGAGCGCCCGGTCGTTGCCGAGCAGCGGCGCCAGGCGGCGCCGGATCCCCACGTTCACGCGTGCTCTGGGATCCTGGGCGAACGAGCGGTACATATAGTCGCGCTCTTCGTCGGTGACCATCTCGAGCGTGAGCTCGTCGTGGTTGCGCAAGAACAGCGCCCACTGGCAGTCCGGAGGCGCTGGAGGCGTCTCGGCCAGGATGTCGACGATCGGGAACCGGTCTTCTTGGCGCGCGGCCATGAACATGCGCGGCATGAGGGGGAAGTGGAACGCCATGTTGCACATGTCACCCTTGCCCATGTAGGCGACTGCGTCCTCCGGCCACTGGTTGGCTTCGGCGAGCAGCATGCGGTCCGAATAACGCCCGTCGATGTGCGCTCGGAGCTTGCGCAGGTACTCGAAGGTCTCGGGGAGGTTCTCGCACGAGGTCCCCTCTCGGGCGAAGAGATAGGGCACCGCGTCGAGCCGAAGACCGTCGACGCCCATGTCCAACCAGTAGTCGACGATGTCGAGCATCGCCTGTTGGACTGCCGGGTTGTCGTAGTTCAAGCTTGGCTGGTGCGAGTAGAAGCGGTGCCAGTAGTAGGCGCCCGCGACAGGGTCGAACGCCCAGTTCGAGCTCTCGAAGTCCGAGAAGATGATCCGGGCGTCCTTGAAGCGGTCGGGCGTGTCACTCCACAGGTAGAAGTCCCGTGACGAGCTCCCCCGTCGCGAGCGGCGAGCCCGCTGGAACCACGGGTGCATGTCCGAGGTGTGCGCGAGCACGAGCTCGGTCACGACGCGTAGGCCGCGCCGATGCGCCTCGCGCAAGAACGTGCGGAAGTCGCGCAGCGTCCCGTACGAAGGGTGGATGTCGCGGTAGTCGGCGATGTCGTACCCGTCGTCTCGCAGCGGCGAGGGATAGAAGGGCAGGAGCCACAGCGTGGTCACGCCCAGCTCCTCGAGGTAGTCGAGCTTCTGGACGAGGCCTCTGAAATCGCCGACACCGTCGCCGTTGCTGTCGCAGAACGCACGGACGTGCAGCTCGTAGAACACCGCGTCCTGGTACCAACGCGCGGTCTCTCCGATCGGCGCGCTTCGCGCCATCTGCATGGAGCGCTCTTCGGCCACGGTCATGCGGCCTCCCGCGCCAGCTGCCTCGAGCTTCCGTCGATCGCCAGGACGTGCGCAGGGACGGCCGCGGGGTCGAGGATCACGAAGCTCCGCGCTCCTTCCCAGCGATAGCGGGCGTCGGTGAGCAGGTCGTGCGCCTCGATCGGCTCTCCGGGATCGCGGCCGAGCTCTCCCAGCTCGACCCAGCCCGACTGCGAGTACCTCGGATCGAGGTTCACCACGACGAGCACGATGTCGTCGCCCCAGGTCTTCGAGTACGCGATCAGCTGGTCGTTGTCCGTCGGGTGGAACTGCAGGGTGTCGTTGCGCTGGAGCGCCGGATGAGCACGGCGCAGCGCGTTCAGGCGCGCCATCAGCGGCGCGAGGCTTCCAGCCGAGTCGAGGTCCCAATGACGTACGGCGTACTTCTCAGAACGGAGGTACTCCTCGGAGCCCGGTGCGCGCGCCTGGTGCTCTTGGAGCTCGAACGCAGGACCGTACACCCCATAGCTCGCCGCGAGGGTCGCTGCGAGGACGAGGCGGGAGACGAACGCAGCCCTCCCTCCCGTCTGCAGGGCCTCGGTGAGGATGTCGGGCGTGTTCGGCCAAAAGCTCGGTCGGAAGAAGTCCGCGACCTGGGCGAGCTCGCTCATGTACGACTCGATCTCCCACTTCGAGTTGCGCCATGCGAAATAGGTGTACGACTGGGTGAACCCGAGCTTCGCCAGCCGGTACATGACGGCGGGACGGGTGAACGCCTCGGCGAGGAAGATCGTCTCGGGATGCTCCTCCTTCACCGTGGCGAGCAGCCACTCCCAGAACGCGAAGGGCTTCGTGTGCGGGTTGTCGACGCGGAACACCCGCACGCCGTGGCCGATCCAGAAGCGCACCACGTCGCCCAGCGCGAGCCACAGCCCCCACCAGTCCTCCGTCTCGAAGTCGAGAGGATAGATGTCCTCGTAGCGCTTTGGCGGGTTCTCCGCGTAGCGGATCGACCCGTCAGGGTGCTGGCGGAACCACTCAGGGTGCTCTCGCACCCATGGATGGTCCGGCGAGCACTGGAAGGCAAGGTCCATCGCGAGCGCGATCCCGCGATCCCTGGCCGCAGCGACCAGCGCGTCGAAGTCCGCGAGCGTGCCGAGCCCAGGATCGATCGCGCAGTGGCCGCCGTGCGACGACCCGATCGCCCACGGGCTCCCTGGGTCCTCGGGTCCGGGTTCGGTTGCTCCGTCCGCGCCCTTGCGCGCCGTCGTGCCGATGGGGTGGACGGGTGGCAGGTACAGCACGTCTGCACCAAGCCATGCAACGTAGTCGAGGCGGGCCTGCACGTCGGCGAGCGTGCCCGGACGCCCTGGGTCCGCGGACGCGCCCCGCGGGAACATCTCGTACCAGGTGGAGAAGCGCGCGAGGGCGGGGTCCACGACCACCGTGCGCACCTCCGAGGTGGTCGCGTCCGACGTCACCCCGTATCGCCGGACGAGCTCGCTCAAGCGCGCATTGCCGAGCATGCCGCCGACGGTCCCGTCGGGCGCGAGCTCCCCGCCGTCGCCCACGGCCGGCGACGCCAGTCCCTCGGTGGCTCCCGCGAGACACTCTGCGGCGGCAGCGAGCAACCTCCTGTCGGTGCCGCTCGCTCGAGAAGCGGACCTCGCGAGCAGCCCGGCCCCGACTGCCAGCTCCCCACGGACGTCCTGGCCCGCGTCGGCACGTGCATGGAGGTCCCTCAGCCACGTCCCGTACCTGTCCACCGCCGCGCGCACGGCGAAGCGGTAGCGGCCCAGCTCCGTGGCACGAAACGTCCCCTTCCAACGGTCATTGCCGAGCGGCACCATCTCGATCGTGGACCACGACGCGTCACCGTCACGCTGGACGCGCACGTCGCACACGAGGAGGTCGTGGCCGTCTGCGAAGGCAGTGGCTTCCACGACCACGGCATCTCCCACCACGGCCTTCGCGGGGAACCGGCCGCAGTCGACCGTCGGGCGGACGTCCTCGACCGCTGCACGGCGGAGGACGCCAGCCGGCCTCACCACCGGCACGTGCGTGCCGTCGGAGACCGCTTCCTTGTCGGGACCGTAGAGCCTGCGGGCGCGCGTTGTCGCCATTGCGCTGATCTCTCCCCTCGTGTGATCTTCAGCCGGACGCGTGCGCCCGGGCGACCCGGCTGAGCGCCGACTGCGGGCCCCCTTCGTCCTCCGAGGCCGCCATCCTGAGCTCGGTGGCACCCGCTTCCACCTGGGCCCGCTCCATGACGGCGTGCAGGTCCACCCGCGAAGAGAGCTCGCCGAAGGTGCCACCATGGTCATCGTCCAGTCTCGACGACAAGAACGCATCCGCGACCGCGGGCGCCCCGTGCCGGAGGAGGAGCGACGCCTGGAGCGCGAGCACCAGGCGGCGGGCGAGGCGCCGGGCGCGCACCTCGAGATCGCCCGTGTCCGCGAGCTCTTCTCGGAGCGCCTCGAGCGCACGACCGAGGCGAGCGTCTTCACCCGACGCGACCGCGACCTCGTCGACGAGGGCGTCCATGCTCTCGGGGCACGTCGCCACCGCTCGGAGCACGTCGAGCGCCGCGACGTTGCCCGAACCCTCCCAGATCGAGTTCACCGGCGCCTCACGGTAGAGACGGGGCATCTGCGACTCCTCTACGTACCCGTTGCCCCCGAGGCATTCGAGCGCCTCGGCAGCGTGCACCGGGGCCCGCTTGCAGATCCAGTACTTTGCCGCAGGAAGCGCGATCCTGCGCAAGGCGGCCTCAGCTTCGTCACCTGCGGCCGCGCGGTCCGTCGCAGCCGCGACACGCAGGCTGAGCAGCGTTGCCGCTTCGGACTCGATCACCAGGTCCGCAAGGACGTTGGCCATGAGCGGCTGGTCGGCGAGGAGCGCTCCGAACGCCCGGCGGTGGCGGGCGTGATGGACGGCCTGGACAACGCCCCATCGCATCCCCGCAGCGCTTGCGGTCATCGCGTCGAGCCGCGTCGCCGAGACCATCTCCATGATCGTGCGAATTCCTCGGCCCTCTTCGCCCACGAGCCAGCCGAACGCGCCGTCGTACTCCACCTCCGCCGTCGCGTTGGAGCGGTTCCCGAGCTTGTCCTTCAGCCGCTCCAACCGGATGGCGTTTCGCTCGCCGCCCGGAAGCACGCGTGGCACGGCGTAGCACGACTGGCCACCGGGCGCTCGAGCCAGGACGAGGAAGACGTCGGACATCGGCGCCGACGTGAACCACTTGTGCCCGACGAGCCGGGAGCCGCCGTCGCCGGCCGGCGCAGCGATCGTTGCGTTGGCTCTGAGGTCGGAGCCGCCCTGCTTCTCGGTCAACGACATCCCTGCGACGAGGCCGCGCTTGGTCTGTGGGTCGCGCAACCCGAAGTCGTAGACGGCCGACTCGAGCAGCGGCTCGAAGCGCGCCGCGAGGTCGGGAGCGTGACGGAGCGCCGGGACCGCTGCGTAGGTCATCGAGATCGGGCACAGATGCCCGGCATCCGTCTGCCCCCACACGAGGAGCTTCGCCGTGCGCGCGGTGTGCGCCATACGCCTCGGTGTTCGCCACGCTGCGGCGTGCAGGCCCTGGGCAACGGCGAGCTGCATCAGCTCGTGCCAGTAGGGGTGGAACTCCACCTCGTCGACCCGGTTGCCGAAACGGTCGTGGGTGTGCAGCACCGGCGGGCGTTCGTTCACCACCCTGGCGAGCTCCGCGACATGCGCCGACCCTGCGAGCCTTCCCACCTCGTGGAGCTCGGGCTCCGCCCACCCGGCGCCGAAGGCGTGCAGCCCCGCGAGCAGCGCCGGGTCCGCTGCCACGTCGTAGTCGACGAGAACAGGTGGCTGGTTGGTCACTTCGTGCGTCTTCACGTCACCTCCTGCTCACAAGATCCAGGCTACGTCCCGAACAGCCCCCGTTCCCCCCCGGGCTCGAGGAGGCTCTTCGCACAACGGTGCCTCATGCCGTGGGTAGGCTCGGCTGTGTGAGTCCCGGCGACGACGTCAACGAGGCAGACCGCCTCGAGCAGGGCATGCCTCCCGCTCGCGACGAACGCGAGGAGCGTCCCATTCCCCCTGACGCACCCGACGCGGACGTGCTCGAGCAGCAGCTCCCCGTGGTCGACGAGCACGAGACGACGGGCATCGATGCCGAGCGCACCGAGCCGGTCTCCGACGAGGATTGGGCGCCCACATCGTCTGGCGGCTGACTCACCTGGCTCCGCCGGAGCTCGGGGGGGTGCAAGGGGCCGCGGGTGCGCCGGCGGGGTCGACGCTGTGACCATCCGTCCAAGACGTGCCGCCACGGGGCTCGTGAAGGCCCCGAGGTCGTGCCAACACGGGGCTCGGGCCGCGGTCAGTCGCGTGATCGTTGCACGAGGCCTCTTCGTGCCTGCCGTCGCAGCAGCCTCCTTTCTCGCAGCATCGGTACCGTTCTCCCAGCTCGCAGCCCGCCGGTTCGCCGGCGCCGACCTCCGCAGGGTGGGCAACGGCACCGTCTCGGGGACCGCCCTCTACGACGTCGCCGGCTTCTGGCCCCTCGCCGCCGCCGGGATCCTCGAGGTGGCGAAAGGAGCCGTCGGGCCGGCGCTCGCGCGCCGAGCGGCCCTCTGGGCCGCACAGGACCCTCCCCCCGGACGCGTGCGGAGCCACCTGGGGGCGCTGGCGGCCTGCACGGCGATCGCCGGCCACGACTGGTCCCCCTGGCTCGGCGGCGCAGGAGGGCGGGGCCTCTCTCCTGCGCTCGGCGCCACCCTTGTGCTCGCCCCCGAGGGCACCGCGGTCCTCGTCCTCGGCATGGCCATCGGCCGCCTGCTGCGCCAGAGCGGGATCGCGACGCTGCTCGCTTCTCTCGCGCTCCCCGTCGTGCTGGGCGTGCGCCGCGGCAGGTCTGGAGCCGTGCTCGGGCTGTGCATCTGCGTCCCGATGCTTGCCAAGCGAGTGCTCGGCAACTCCCCCCTCCGATCCGCTCCGGGCGCACCCATCTCGCGGTTGGTCTCCCGGCTCGTCTTCGACCGGGATCCGGCGCCGACCCGCTGACCGCGGCGCCTGCCAGCGGCGCCTGCCAGCGGCGCCTGCCAGCGGCGCCGCTACCTTCACACGTGTGGCAGTACGACGCGAGCGTGTGCGACACGAACAGGCGCGGTCTTCGGTCGCGGACGCGAACCGAGGCGGCGCGCCTCGCCCAGGGCCCTCGGAGGACGCCGGCGCATCGCGACGCACGCACCGCAACTGGCACCGCGTGCGCACCATGGCTTCCCTCGCGCTCTTCGTCTCGGCAGTCGTCCTCGTCGTGCTGAAAGGAGGGACACTGGCCCGGGGCGCGGCGCGCCTGAGCCACGTCCGTTTCGAGTGGCTCGTCTTCGCCGCCGTCGCAGAAGCCGCCTCGATGGTCTGCTTCGGCCGCATGCAGCAGAGGCTCCTCCGAGCCGGCGGAGCGGACCTCTCCCTTCCGACGATGGTCTCGATCACCATGGCCGCGAACGCCCTCAACGGGACGCTTCCCGGCGGCGGCGGATGGGCCGCTGCGTGGCTGTACGACCATCTCGGGTCCCGGCAGGTCGCGCGGTTCCTACGGGTCTGGATGTTCCTGGTCGCCGGCGGTATCTCGAGCTTTGCCCTCTTCTGCGTGATCGCTGCAGGGGTCGAGATCGCCGGCCCTCGAGGGCCTGTCGCATCGCTGCGATGGCTCGTCTTCCTCCTCGCGCTGATCCCGGCCGTCGTTGTGGCGCTCGAGGCCTTCCGGACGCGGCCGCCTGTGCGTCAGCTCGTCGAGTGGGCCGAGCGCCATGCCGAGCAGCATGCCGAGCCTCCCCCTGATCGGCACGCCGAGCACCACGTGCAGGGCCGACCGTCCCTTCTCGACAGGTTCCGGGCGCTCATCTCCCGTATCAGCGCGGTCAGGCTCGGCTCCTGGGGTTGGATCGCCGTGCTGCTGCTCGCGCTCGGGAACTGGCTCTTCGACTGCGCGGTCGCGATCGCCGCGATGGAGGCGCTCGCGGTGCGGGTCCCCTGGAGCGGCGTGCTCGTCGTCTACGGGCTCACGCAGATCTCGGCGGCGATCCCGATCACCCCCGGTGGGATCGGCGTCGTCGAGGGGAGCATGACGGCACTCCTCCACGCCTACGGCATGCCCCTCTCCGGAGCCCTCCCTGTCGTCCTCCTCTATCGGATCGTGAGCTTCTGGATCCTCGTGCCGATCGGGTGGGCGGTATGGGGCGCGCTCGAGACGTCGACCCGGGCTCGCCAGCTGCGCGAGGGCCGCCCATCGACGGAGCAGCACTGACGTGGCGCACTCAGACAGCGCTGTCGCCGTGGTGACCGACAGCGCGGCGTCGCTCCCGCCCGGCGCACGTGACGAGCTCGGCATCGGTGTGGTGCCGATGGCGGTGGTGATCGACGATCACGTCTACGCGGACCCACAGCTGACGCCGGCCGAGCTCGTCAGGCGGGCAGCGCGGGTCCCGGTGAGCACGTCCGCACCGAGCCCCGGTGCGTACCTCGGCACGCTCGCAGAGCTGCGCGGCCGTCAGGTCCTCGTGATGACGGTCGCCCGAGGGATGAGCGCGTCGTATGAATCGGCGATCACGGCCGCCGGCTACACCGAGGATGGTCACGTGGCCGTCCTCGACACCGAGACGGCTGCAGGAGGCCAGGGACTGGTCGTCATGGCCGCCGCCCGCGCGGCGAGCGCGGGCGGGAACCTCGAACAGGTGACGGCAGCCGCCAGGCACGCCGCCGGCCGCGTGCACCTGCTCGCCGTCCTCGATCAGCTCGACTTCTTGGTGCGGAGCGGCCGCGTGCCCGGCATCGCCGCACGAGCAGGGCGGTCGCTCGGCGCCCGAGCCGTGTTCGAGCTCTCGCGCGGTCGGGTCCGCAGCCGCCGCCCTGCACGCGGCATCGACAACGCGATCACCCACATCGTCGAGTCGTGCCGCGCGGACGGGCAGCCCACAGGACGGCTCCACGCCGCCGTGCTCGACGCCGAGTCCCCGCGCGCTGCCGAGATGCTCATGGCTGCAGTCCACAGCCTCGCCCCGGACGCGGACGTCTACGCTGCGCCCTTCAGCTCGGTGCTGGTCGCGCACACCGGCCCGGGCCTCGCTGGGCTCGCCTGGTGGTGGGAACCTCAGGTCCCATCCCGGAGCACAGCCGTCACATCCTGACGAACATCTCGCCGTCCATCACCGAGGCATGGTCGTCGGTGTCGAGCGCGGCGGCGATCTCGGCCTCCTCGGGGAAGCCCATCGCCGAGAGCTCACGTCCCGACGCGCATCGCGCGATCGCCGCATGCAGGTCTTCGGTGCCGGTGAACGTCTGTGCCGCTGCTCGTGCCTCAGGGGAGAGGGTGCATCCCGACCGCTCCAGGGCGTCGGCGAGCGCACCTGCACCCAGCTGGTCCTCGAGCGCTGGGCGGAGCGATCCCCCCGGCCATCGCTCCCCCGCGGCGATCAGCCACACCGGGCGCTCGTCGGTGCCGTACCCGCGCGCGACCAGCCAGGCGACGGTGGCCGTGACGTTGCGCACGCACCCCGCGACGACCGCCGGGCCGTCCGTGCGCTCGTTGGGATCGTCCCCTCTCCGGCCACCCGCGACCGCTGCGGCGATCGCCGAGCCGTTCGGAGACGGCAGGACGAGGCGGTGCGTGCGCGGAGCAACGAGGAGGGCGCCGGGCGAGAGCGTCCAGGGATGCGCGGCCGACCGCTCACGGCGCGGCACCGCGAGCGCGGCGCCCAGGCGCTCGGCCAGATCGGCCGCGCCCGGCGCCCCGAGCGCGTGCGGCACGACCGCGATCCCGCGACCGGTCGCCACGCTCACCGCCGTCGTGAACGACAAGACGTCGACGACCACGAGCGCGCAGGTCGGCCCCGGCAGCGTCGCCGCGGCGGTCGCGCCCCAGTCGAAGCGGACGCCCGCACCGGCCTGCCGGAAGGAGTCGACAAGGGCGTCCTCTACCACCGGCGGAGTATGGCACGGGCCCGAGCCGCAGCATGCCCGCAGCCCCGAGGGCCGGTCCGGTGCGGGGAGCGCGCCCGAGGGCTCAGCCGATGGTCGCGATCACCTGCCCTTGGCGGAGCGGCACCTGCTCGGCCGCGGCGAGATGGACGACACCGTCGGCCGGGGAGTACACCTCGACCGACACCTTGTCCATCTGCACCTCGGCCAGGAGCTGGCCCGTGGCAACGGTCTCGCCATCGGCGACGAACCAGGTCGCCACGATCCCTTCCTTGTCGGGCTCGGCCTCGGACAGCTGAGGGAAGGTCACGTCCATCACGGGAGCGACGCCAGCGTGCAGGGGGCTCGATCGCCTTCGAGCAGAGCCGTCACCCCATGACCTGCCGGACGGCCGCGCGGATCCGCTCGGGCGTCGGCAGGACCGCCTGCTCGAGTGCCCGGGCGTACGGGATGGGGACGTCGGGGACCGCCACCCGCACGGGGGCGACGGTGAGCAGGGAAGGGTCCCGTTCCGCGACCGTCGCCATCACCTCGGCAGACATGCCGAAGGAGCGGTAATCCTCGTCCACGACGACCAGCCTCCCGGTCCGGCTCACCGACTCGACGATCGCGTCGCGGTCGAGAGGCACCAGGCTCCGCAGGTCGAGCACCTCGACGTCGATGCCCTCGGACGCCAGCTCGTCGGCGACGTCGAGCGCGTAGTGGACCGACAGCGAGACCGTGACGACGGTGACGTCGCGGCCGGGTCGAGCGACGGCCGCTTTCCCGATCGGCGTCTCGTAGGACTCGGAAGGGACGTCGCCGAGCGCCCGGCGAGTCTTCGCCATCCACGCAAGCCCCATCGCCCCTTTATGGAAGAGGTAGATCACCGGGTTGTCGTCCCTGATGGCCGAGATCATGAGGCCCTTGGCATCGGCCGGGGTCGACGGGATCACCACTTTCATCCCCGGAAGGTGGGCAAAGGTGCCCCAGAGGCACTGGGAGTGCTGGGCGCCGTCGGAGTACCCACCGCCCACCGCGCTCGTGAGGACGACCGGAACCTTGACGTTCCCGCCCGACTCGAAGTGGATCTTCGCCATGTGGTTGTAGATCTGGTCCATGCACACGCCGAAGAAGTCGGCGAACATCAGCTCGACGATCGGTCGCATGCCTTCCACAGCAGCCCCGGTGGCCAGCCCCATGAAGGCGGTCTCGGAGATCGGGGTGTCTCGAACCCGTTCTGGACCGAAGCGCTCGAGGAGACCCGTCGTCGAGCTGAAGATCCCTCCGTAGGCGCCGACGTCCTCGCCCATGTAGAAGACGGACGGGTCTCTTTCCATCTCGGCGGCGATGCCCTCCACCATCGCCTTTGCCATCGTGAGCCGCCGGGGGGGTGGCGGGGAGGCTTTCGCTGCAGGCTCTTCGACCACGGTCATGGTTCCTCCCTCACTCGAACGCGTACGCGGTCGCCGTCGACGGGTCTGGCTCGGGGCTTGCCAGCGCGAATTCGACGGCCCGTTCCACCTTGGTGGCAGCCTCTTCGGCGATGCGCTCCACGCCAGCCTCGTCCAGCACCCCTGCCTCGACGAGGAGGCGGCGATAGCTCGGGATCGGGTCGCGTTCCTCGACCGTCGCGAGATCGGGCCTGTAGGTCTGCGGATCGCCCTCGAAGTGGCCCCAGAGCCGGAGGGTGTGCACCTCGATCAGCGAGGGGCCGTGCCCGGCACGGGCCCGTTCGACGGCCGTCCGTGCCGCGCGGTAGACGGCCTCCACGTCGTTGTCCTCGATCCGCACGCCCGGCATGGCGTTGGCGGCAGCGCGCAAGGAGTTGTCCTCCACGGACGTCGACGCGCGGCGGCTGACCGAGATACCCCACTCGTTGTCCTCGATGACGAAGACGACAGGCAGCCGCCAGAGGGAGGCGAGGTTGAGCGACTCGTGGAAGGCACCCTGGTTGGCCCCTCCCTCGCCGGTGACGGCCACAGCGACGCTGTCAGTGCCTCGGTGGCGGAACGCGAACGCCTGGCCGAGCGCGGGGGGGAGCCCTTCGGCGACGATCCCCGAGCACGAGAAGTGGACCGCCGGATCGAAGAGGTGCATGTGACCGCCGCGCCCGTGGCCGAGCCCGCCCTGGCGCCCGAAGATCTCGGCGGTCATCTTGGCGAGGTCGACACCATGGGCGATGGCGAGATGGTGCGGCCGGTGCGTCGCGGTGAGCGCGTCGGAGGGCCGTAGATGCGGGCAGACCCCCGCCGCCACCGGCTCCTGGCCGGCTGCGAGGTGCATCTCGCCGGGGATCTTGCCGGCGCCGATGTCGAAGCCCGGCGTCTTGTCGGCATGGTACTCCTGGCGGATCCGCTCCTCGTACGTACGGATCAGGACCATCATGCGGTAGAGGTCCACGCGGACCGACGCGTCCAGGGGTCCGCCAGTCTCCGGGCGTCCGGCCTCGGAATAGTCGGACTGGGAGTGGTCGGACTGGGAGTGGTCGGACTGGGAGATTGCAGCCATGCGCACGCCTCCTCGGCCGGTCGTCCTGCTGCCCACGTCGGACCGCCAGGACGAGTCGACCTCACGGCGAGCCTACGACCGCGCCGCGTGGCCGACAAGGCCCCGTGCGCCTGGCAACGGCCTCTCGCGGTCTCGATCCGGCCGAGCAGGAGCGGCCGGGGCCTGCGATCCCTGTGACCACCGGCCCTATGACGACGAGCGCGCAGCCTCCATGATCAAGGCAATGGTCGAAGCGCCGCCACGGCCGGTCATCTTCCTGACCGACTCCTTCGAGCTCGAAGAGACGCACGTCGATGCCGAGTGCCGGCTTCTACGTGCGGGCTCCGACCTCCTACCGCTCGTCGGCGCCGCAACGTCCTCGGGCGAGACCATCCTCATGAGGATCGGCCCTTCGCTCGGCGACCACGTGCTCGGCATCCCCGCCAGGGTCCAGCTGGGCCCGCGCTGGACACGGGGCGGTTGCGCGGCGATCGCTCTGCGCTGGGAGGCGGAGCTCTTCGACTCGCTGTTCCCGGTCCTCGACGGCACCCTGATCATCTCTTCGCTCGGCACGAATCGCAGTCGCGTCACGATCGAAGCCTCGTACCGTCCGCCACTCGAAGGGATCGGAGCGCTCCTCGACCGCGCCATCCTCCATCGGGTCGCACAGTCGACGGTCCACGAGTTCCTCCAGCAGCTCGGTGCCGCGTTGTCCCTCGAGGCCGAGCCGACGAGGATCGAGCCTGCGGCACAGGCTGAACGAGATGCCGGGGCTCTGGTCAGGAACGAACGCCGGGCGCTGCAGGGCGATCGGGGGCCGAAGACTGCGCATCGTGCAGCTCACGCTGGAGGTGCGTGAGCACCTCAGGGTCCTCCAAGCCCGTCACGTCCCCTCGGGCACCACCCTCGACGACCAGCTCGCGCAGCAGACGCCGGACGATCTTCCCGCTGCGCGTTCGAGGCATGGTCGACAGGACGTACATCCGCTTCGGTCGGGCGATGGGGCCGATGGCCTCCACCAGCCGGTCCGACAACCGGGCCTCGTCGACGCTGCCAGGAGCATCGGCAGTCAGCGTCACGAACCCGACCGGCACCTGACCCTTGGTCGGATCGTCCACACCGATGACCGCCGCCTCGGCGACGCCGGGCACGCTCAACAGGGCACTCTCCATCTCCATGGTCGAAAGCCGGTGGGCTGCGACATTGATGACGCCGTCGACCCGGCCCACGACCCAGATGTGGCCGTCGAAATCCTCCAATGCAGCGTCAGCACTGGCGTAGACGCCCGGACCGAAGGCCGAGAAGTACTGGGTCCGGTAGCGCTCCGGCTCTCTCCAGATGCTGCGGAACAGCGTCGGGAACGGTGCCGTCAGGACCAGATGCCCTACTGCACCCGTCGGCACCGGCTCCCCCACAGCGCCCCCACCGGCGGTACCAGACGATCCAAGTCCAGGATCGGCGGTTTCGTCCGCCAAGATGCCGTAGGCATGCCCGGGCAGCGGCAACCCGCACGACCCGGGCTTGGCCGGGGTCGCTCCTGCGATCGAGGACGTCCACGCGCTTCCGGTCTCGCTCTGTCCGTACGTGTTGTTGATCTCGAGACAGCCGTGGCCGACGTGGTCCTGGACCCAGTGCCAGGTCTTGGCGTCGAGCGGCTCACCCACCAAGGCAACCAGCTGCAGCGCCGACAGGTCGTGGCCCCGAGCCCACTGCTCGCCGTAGCGGGCAAGCATGCGCAGCAGGGTCGGTGCGGTGAAGACCTTCGTGACGCCGTGGTCGGCGACGATGCGGTAGAAGCGATCCGGCTCGGGGAAGTCCAGCGCTCCCTCGCACGCGAGCATGCTCGCCCCGCACGCGGTGGCCCCCACCAGCTCGAAGATGGGGAAGGTCAGCCAGCCCACGTCGGCCGTGCACCAGTAGACGTCTTCGGGGCCCAGGTCCAGCGACAGCTTCACGTTGTGGTAAGCGCCGACCATGAAGCCCAACCCGCTGTGCACCAGCCCCTTCGGCTTGGCGCTGGTCCCACTCGTGTAGATGATGAAGCCCGGCTCGTTCGCTTCGACCGGCACCGGGTCGGCAAGCGTGGCGGTGCGCGCCAGCAGCTCGTCCCAGAAGACGTCTCGCCCGCTGGCCATCGGCACCCGCTCGTTGCCGCTGCGGCGAACGACCACCACGTGCTCCACGGAGGGAAGCTGGCCCAGCACCGAATCGAGCGTGGCTTTCAGCGGGATCGGTCGCCCCCTGCGATAGCTCTCGTCCGCGGTCACCACGACCCGTGCCCCGGTGTCCACGATGCGGTCAGCAAGCGCCTGAGCCGAGAACCCCGAGAAGATGACGTTGTAGATCGCCCCGATCCGGAAACAGGCATGGACTGCCGCGAACGTCTCGAGGAGGTTCGGAAGGAACACGGCGACGACGTCGCCACGTCGCACTCCGAAGTCCGTCAGCGCCTGGGCGAAACGGGCCGTCTGCTCGAGGAGCTCGGCGTAGGTCCACGACCGCTCCTCCCCGTCCTCTCCCAGCCAGCGCACCGCCATCCGCTCGGGATGGCTGCGCGCGTGGCGGTCCACGCAGTTGACGCTGACGTTGCCGACCGCGCCGGGGAAGTACTCGAACCCGTGGGCCAGGTCGCCGACGACAACGGGGTCCGCGGGCCAGCCCGACATCCACTCGAGCTCGTCGGCCACCGTCGCCCAGTAGGCCCCGGGATCTCGAACCGACGCCTGGTAGAGCGCCCGGTAGCCCGCGAGGTCATCGACGGACAGCCGCCCAGAAGGTGGCCGAGGTGGAGGAACGAGAGCGGCATCACGCACCATCGGCGGCAGTACCGCTCCCTGGTCAGCATCGGCCGCTGCACCCGCCATCGACGCCTCCTCCCCCTGGGTGGTGCCTGCCGGTAGTCCGACGCCCAGAGCCTACGCCCGCCTGACGGCATGCACCCGACGGGCGCGGACGAGGCGTGCGCTAGCCTGCGCCCGGCTGACCGGATGCGTCACGACGCGCATGCCCGATGCGACTGCATCAGACTGCGCCGTGAGCTGGTCGCACAGCGCTCCTGCCGGCACCACCCGCCGGTGGGAACGCCTGGAGAAGCGCTGGCCACGCCCATCGAATCGGAGCGCCTGTTGGAGCATCTCGTCGTCAGCCAGATCACCCGGCACGGCTACCTCGCCGTGTTCCTCCTCATGGTCCTCGAGTCGGCGTGCATCCCGGTCCCGAGTGAGGCTGTCATGCTCCTCGGCGGCGCGCTTGCTGCCGGCGTCACCGTCGCCGGTGTGAGCTCCCACCTGAACGTGGTGGTCGTGGCGCTGCTCGGGACCGCTGGCAACATCGTCGGCGCCCTCGCCGCCTACTGGGTGGGGCGCGCAGGCGGCCGGCCCCTCGTCGAACGCTGGGGCCGCTACGTCCTCCTGCGCCGACGCGACCTGGACCGCGCCGAGCGCTTCTTCGCGCGTCACGGCCGTTCGGCGGTGCTCGTCGGCCGGGTCCTGCCGGTCGTGCGCACCTTCGTCAGCCTGCCAGCCGGCATCGCCGAGATGCCCGCCCTCCAGTTCACCGTGCTAACCGCTCTCGGCAGCCTTCCGTGGACGTTCGCCCTGGCGTTCGCCGGCTACGCGGTCGCGGGCAGCTGGCGCGCGGTGTCCTCGGCCTTCACCCCCGTGACCATCGGGTTCGGCGTCGCCATCGCGGCGGGGATCGCCTGGTGGGCGGTCCGGCGCGTGCGTGTGGGCTCCCGCCTGGGCATCGTGGACGAGAGCGGCTCGAGCTGAGCGGGGCTCCGGGCGTCGAACCGCTCGGAGCCTACGAAGGTGCAGCCGCTCTACGATGAGCGCCATGCTCGATGTACCGTTGCGAGGGTCTGTCGCTCGGTTGTGGAGGGGAAGAGCGGAACGCATCGTCGTGGGATTGGCCGTCGCAACGATGGCCTGCACGTACGCCCTCGTCGTGCTCGGCAGCACCGTCCGCGTCACGCACTCGGGGATGGGCTGTGCGAGCTGGCCGCTGTGCGACGGCAGCATCACCCCGATCGATCGATACCACGCGCTCTTGGAGCAGTCGCACCGTTACCTGGCGGCGTTCGTGACGATCGGAGCGTTCTCGACGGCTGTGGCAGCCCGCCGAGCCCGGGGTCGCCGCGTGGCGTTCGCTCCTGCTGTGGTCGGGGCATGCCTCGTCCTCTTCCAAGCAGGGCTCGGCGCACTGACCGTGCTGGCGAAGAACGCTCCCTGGACGGTCGCCGTCCACCTCGTCACCGGACTCGTGTTCCTCGCCGCCACCGTCGTGACGGCGGTCGTCGCCGTGCGCGGTCGAAGGGCATCGTGGTCTCGAGCTGCCGTCGGGTGGTGGGGCTGGGCGATGCTCGCGGCGACGCTCGCCACGATCGTTGGAGGAAGTCTCGTCGTCGCCAACGGCGCGAGCAGGGCGTGCCCCGACTGGCCCCTCTGCCCATCATCGGCTTCGAGCCTCGCCGACTGGCAGATCGCCCATCGCGCTCTCGCGAGCACCGCAGGGATCTGCCTCGCCGCGTTCATCGCGAGCCGATGGCGAACGACGTCGGGCTGGCGGCGCAGGTTCTCGCTCGTCTCGATCGGCGTCTTCGTCGCCGTCGCCGCGTTCGGTGCCGCCAGCGCGCTCAGCCGTGCCGCTGCCGCCTGGCAGGACGCCCATCTGGCCATGGTCGCGCTCCTTTGGACCTCCGTCGTCACGATGGTGACCGTGCGAGCGACCGATCCTCCCCGCGCCCCGCAGCCCGGTGCCCTCGCGCTGGCGGCTCTCGGAAAGGGCACTTGACGGCATCGGGCACTTGACGGCATCGGGCGCTCGCGCTAGAGATGACGGTGGCGGCGGGAGAAAGCGTGCGGATCATGGAAATGACCGTGACGGACCGTGTGTACCACTCCCACCAGCAGGCCATCGGACAGCTCTTCGAGATCGGGCTCGGAGCGACGTCGTTGCAGAAATGCACGGCAGACCCCTACGTGCAAGAGCAGCTCCTGCACATGGTCGCGGAGCTGGACCAGGTCATCGCTGCACTGCGGTCGGTGACGTTCGACCTCTTTTCCGAATCGCAGATGCCGCTCGAGCTCGTTGCGGAGGCGCCCGGTTCCGAGCCCCCCGCTCCCGCCGCGTGATGCCGTGGGCGGCGCGCGAGCTCGGTGCTCGACGCCGTGGTCTGGGGCGGCGGCAGCCTGGCCAACCTCTTGGCGTTCTGGGAGGTCCACGGCATCCGGGGGGTCTTGCGCACGGCACGGGAGTCCGGAGTCGTGCTGGCGGGCGTCTCGGCCGGTCCGCTCTGCTGGCACGCCAGCGGCACGACCGACTCGTTCGGCCGCGAGCTTCGCCCGGTGACGAGCGGAATGGGGTTCGTCATTTCGAGACCGGCGCGTCCTTTCGCACTTCTGTCACCGGGACTCACTCGGGTTGCACGTCGCGGTGCTCCTCTCGTTCCCACAGGGGCGCACGACGTTGCGCCCAGCCATCCATTCCGAGTAGTGCGCTCGCGTCTCCACTACGGCCACCCATTGCCCTGTCGCCTCCGTTCTCGCTGGACTCCAACCTGGAGCACCGGTGAAGGCACGCTGAGGTCGTTCCCCGGCGGCCTCAGCGCTCCTGGCCGCCAGCGGAGCTCGACGGGGCCGGCTGCGAGGTCCACGCGCAGCGAGGCAGGTAGAGCCACCGAGATGCTCCGGTTGGGCACCAGGCGATGGCGACGCACCGCGTGGAGCACCCGGTCTGCTTGGACGAGCTCGATGACCCCTGGGCCGAGGAAATGGCGGACCCGGGTGAGCAGCCGGCCTCGCGTGGGGCGCTCACGGGTGCTGGTGAGCCGAGAGGGGTGCACCCAGACGAACGGGTCGGAAGCCAGAAGCTCTGCGCCATCGTCGGGCCATTCGCCGTATGTGAGGTACTGCACGATCGAGCGGGCAGCGTGGCGCCCCCCGAGCGCGCAGACATCGGCAGGCTCGGCTGCATGGACGAGGTTGCCCGCGGCGAAGAAGCCCGGGCGCGCGGTCCGAAGCCATTGGTCGACGCGCGGATGGGGCCCGGCCATGGCGACCGGCCTCGTGCGGGCGAGCTCGTAGTCCGGCACCCATCCTCCGGTGAACACGACGGTGTCGCAGGGAACGGACCACCGGGCGCGCGACCGCCGGTCCTCGAGCTCCACGGCACGGACGCGCTCCGAGCCCGAAATGGCCACGACGTCGGTGCTCACGTAGAGGGGCAGCCGATGGCGCCCGAAGGCGAGCGCCCGGAGCAGGGCGTAGGACTGGGAGGCGGGCTGATCCGTGACCACGGCGGCGACGGCGACGCCATGGCTGAGGAGCGTGTGCACGGCGGAGAAGCTCACGTGCTCTGCCCCCACCACGATCGCACGCTCGCCGATGGGGAGATGGAAGAGGTGGGCGAGCTGCTGGAGCGTCCCGGTGGTGAGCACGCCAGCGGGACGATCGCCCGGAACGAGGCGCGCGCTACGGGGGCGCTCGCGACAACCAGTCGCGAGCAGCACGGCCTTGGCCGCCCAATGCTGCACCCCAGAGGGGCTGGTGGTGATGAGGTGGCCCTCGGCGGACCAGTCCGTGGCCGTAGTCGTGAGATGGATGTCCACGCCAGCCCGCTCAGCGAGCGTGGCGTAGTGGGCGGCGTAGGCGGGGCCTGAGAGGACGCGGTGCAGGTCGCGCACCCCGTAGCCGGTGTGCCGCGAATGGCGGGGGATGCCTCCGAGTGAGCGCTCGCGTTCGATCAGCGCGACATGCACGCCGGCGTCCCGCAGTGCGAGCGACGCGGCGAGACCCGCAGGCCCGCCACCGACGATGAGCGCGTCCACCTGACGCACGATGCCTGCCCTGTGCGCTCGGTGCGCCGGTGTGATCATCGGGTACGAGGGGTTTGCGACACGACGAGTTCGTCCTCGTGACGAGACGGGGCAAGTGGCGGCTCCCTGCGGTCATTGAGCAACGCGCTGAGCGTTGCCGAGCAGTAGAAGCCCTGGCAGCGGCCGAGCCCCGCACGGGTGCGCCGGCGAAGGCCGTCGGTGCTGCGTGCAGGAAGGGGTCCGACGAGCGCGTCGAGCACCTCGCCACGCGTGACCCGCTCGCAGAAGCAGACGATCTCGCCGTAGTCGGGGCGCGCGGCGATCGCGTCGTGGTCCCGGAAGAGCCTCCGCTGGGACTCCCCGATCGGCCGCATGCGAACCTCGCGGTGCACCGCAGCACGCCGGAGAACGAGTCCCGCGTCTTGGAGCAGGTCGGCGACATGGGCGGCGATGCCCATGGCAGCGGAGAGCCCCGTAGACCGGATGCCTCCGACGCACACGTAACGCTGGGCCGGGTCGCAGTGGATCTGGTAGTCGGAGTGCTCCGTTGCCGCCCGAAGACCTGCGTACGTGGCGGTGACCTCCTCCTCGACGAGCGCAGGAAGGATCGTGCGCCCCTTGGCCAAGAGATCGTCGAGGCCCTGCCTGGTGGTCTGGGTGCCCGTGCGGTCGTCCAGCTCCTCAGCCGTGGGTCCCAGGAGCACGTTGCCGAACACGGTGGGAGCGATGAGGACGCCCTTGCTCACCGGCGTGGGCACGGGCAGGAGGATCGAGGACACCAAGGGGCGCGCCAGCTTGTCGAACACGATGAGCTGGCCCCGCCGCGGATGGATCGTGAAACGCTCGTGGCCCATCATGCGGTCCACGAGGTCGGAGGACAGGCCTGCAGCATTCACGACCCAGCGTGCCCGAACGCGCCCTCGGGACGTGGCCAGCTCGTAGGCACCAGCGCCACGCTCGATGGACTGCACCGCGGTGTCGAGCTCGATCTGCACGCCGTTGGTGACCGCCTCGATGGCGAAGGCGAGCGGCATGGTGAAGGGACAGACGATGCCTTCGCCCGGCACCGCGAGACCCCCTAGGGCCCCTGGGCCGAGATTGGGCTCCGCGGCGTAGATGCCTTCGGTGCTCACGACCTGGACATCGTGACAGCCGTTCGCCCTCGCTTGGATCCGAAGGGCGTCGATGCGCGCGAGCTGGTCGGAGCTCCAGGCGACGAGCAGCGCCCCCGGAGTCTCGAGGGGGATGCCCGTTCGGGCGGCATAGTCGCTGAGGAGCGGGTAGGCCCGCTCGAGGAGCGCTGCCTCCAACGAGCCGGGCTTGGCGTCGAAGCCCGTGTGGCGGATCGCCGTGTTCGCCTTGGAGGTCCCGGTCCCCACGTCGTGCCCGGCCTCCAGGACCACGGTGCGCAACTCGTAGGTGCTGAGCTCACGGGCGATCGCAGCCCCGACCACGCCGGCACCGATGATCGCGACGTCGTAGGTGTGCGGGCCGTCTGCGGCGCCCATGAGGGTCACCCGCAGGTCTCGGCGGCACCGAGCCCCTGGGCGACCGCGTCCGCTGCCTGGAGCCACCGAGCCATGCGGTGCTCGGCTTCTCCGGCTGAGCACCCTGGCTCGTAGGTAACCGACGGCGTCCACGCCGACACCGCATCCCGAGGGGTGGCGGCGTGGCCCAGGCCGATGCGGGCGAGCGCGGCCACGCCGAGGGCCGTGGCGTGAGGGGTGGAGTACACGTCCACGGGCACCTGGAGCAGGTCGGCCTGGGCCTGCATGAGGGCTGCGGAACGAACCAGGCCACCGTCCGCTCGGAGGCGCGCGATGGGGAAGCCGACGTCATGCATTCCCACGCGCGCCAAGTGCGTGACGTTGGCGGCGATCCCCTCGATGACTGCTTGAACGAGCGCCGCCCGGTCCGTGTCCAGACCGAGGCCCACCCAGCCACCCCGGGCCTGCGGGGCCCAGTAGGGCGCCGCCAGGCCGCTCAGAGCCGGCACGAAGATCTCCGGACGGTACGGGGTCCTCGGGCTCGATGCCTGCCGAGCACCCTTGACCAGGCCGTCGACATCGGCCGCCGACGCGAGGATGCCCGCCGACACGAGCCAGCTCACCGCGGAGCCGGCGGTGTACACCTGTCCGTCCAGGCAGTACGTGGTGGCATCACCGATGCGCCACGCCACACACGTGGCCAGGCCCGCCTTGGAGCGGGGCGAAGAGATCCCGAGGTTGGTCAACAGGAAGGCACCGGTGCCGTACGTGCACTTCGCCTGGCCCGGTTCGAAGCACGCCTCGGCGAACAGGGCCGCCTGCTGGTCGACTGCCGTACCCACCACCGGCAACTCCGAGCCAAATGCACGCGTGCGCCCGACCAGGTCGGTGTTCCCCACGATCCGGGGAAGGGCGGACATATCGACGCCGAAGAGCGCGCAGAGCTCTTCTGACCACTCTCCCTTGTCGAGGTCGAGGAGGAGCGTCCGCGACGCGGTGGCCGCGTCGGTGACGTAGCTCCCACTCAGCCGGTGGATCAGCCAGGTGTCGGTAGTGGTGATCACCGCGTCGTCGGGAACCTGCGGGCGGAGCCAGGCCATCTTGGGCGCAGAAAAGTACGGGTCCAGCTCGAGCCCGCTCAGGGCACGCGCCGCTTGGCGCTCGGAAGCGAGTGCGTCCGTGATCGAGGCAGCCCGCCGGTCTTGCCAGCCGATCGCAGGGGAGAGCGGCTCGCCTGTGGGGTAGCGCCACGCGAGCACCGTCTCGCCCTGGTTGGCCAGCGCCACGGCTGAGAGCTCGGCATCGGCCTGGGCCACCGCAGCGCTGCCGGCTGAGACCACCGAAGTCCAGAGGTCTTCGGCCTCCGTTTCGACGCCGCCTGTCCCCACCGCTCGCAGCGCGACCGGAACTTCTATTTCGGCGGCGATCGACCCATCTGCCAGCACGACCAGCGCCTTGGTCGCGGACGTCCCCTGATCGAGCGCGAGTACAGCGGCGCTCACTGGACGTCGGGTGTCTGCGGATGGAGGACCGAGACCGCGAACGTGCCGGAACCCACTGACGTGCCGTCCTCTCGAGGCGCCTCGCCTGGCATGGCAAGCGAGCGACGCGTCAGAACCATGTAGGCAAAGTACAGCAGGCCGATGCCCGTCATGATGCCTGCATACTCCCAGGGCGTCGTGAATGTGCTCGCCCGGAAGATGGAGAGCTCGAAGGCGAGCCACACGAACGCGACAAGGATGACCGGTGCTTCCCACTTCCCGAGCGAGAAGCCGTGCGACGTAGGAAGACGCCTGCGCGTAAAAACGTACAGGAGGACCGTGACGAAGTAGATCACCGCCGGCATGAGCGTCGCGGCGCTGAAGAGCTTGAAGAGCGAATCGGTACGGGTCGCGAAGACCGCCAGCACGACCTCGATGAGCACGCCAACCGTGATGGTCGCGAAGAGCGGACTGTCGGTCTTCCTGTCCACCACACGCAGCATCTTCCAGCCCGGGAAGCGCTGATCTCGCGACATGGCCCACGTCACGCGGGTCGCCGTGACGAAGATGACGAGCCCGCAGGCGAAGATCGAGTAGAGGACGATCACCAAGAAGATCTTGCCGACTGCTGTCCCCAGGACCCGGACGACCACGTCGGCGATGGGCGTCGGGGAGGCCGCGAGCGCCTTCAGGTTCCCGGTCGCCGCCGAGACCGCCACCAAGAAGGCGAAGCCCAGTGCTCCTGAGAGCGCGACGGAGCTCCACATGGCGCGCGGCACGACCTTCTCGGGCTCCTCGGTCTCCTCAGCAAGGTTCCCCGCAGCCTCGAAGCCGACGATCGTGAAGGCGCCGATGAGGAACCCCAGGATCCAGGGTCCGTCGGTCGAGCCGGTCCCCAGGTTGAAGTAGCCGGCGTGCGGGATCGCCCCCGTGGACACCACGTGCCCCCAGTGGAGCAGCGAGCGTGCGGCTCCGACCACGAGGAGCAGGATCGTGAGCAGGCCGATGCCCGCGATCTCGGTGCCCACTGCGCCGTTGTTGATGCGCTGGGTCAAGTTCGTGGAGAACATGATGAGGATGCCCTGCGCGAGCACGATGAGCGCGGTGGCCAGCCAGACGTTGTCCTGGGTGCCCGTGTAGCCGAAGAGGGCAGGAGCGACCGTCGAAGCGAGGGCGTAGTCCACCGCCACCACGTCGACGACGAGGAAGGCGAACACGAACCATCCGAGGATCCACCCGATGTAAGGGTTCGCGAGCCGCGACATCCACTGGTAGGAGTAGCCCGCGAGCGGGATGCGCGAGGAGAGCACGGCGAAGACGAGGGCAACCATGAGTACGCCCACGGCGACCAAGGGCCACGTCCAGATGCCCAGAGGGCCGCTCGAGCGCAAGGTTGTGCCGTAGGTGGTGAAAATGCCGGTCGTGATCGAGATGAAGGACATCGGGACGGCGAAGGATGCAAAGCGACGGAAACTTCGCTTGAACTCCTGGCGGTAGCCGAATTCCTCGAGCCGCTTGGCTGCCTGTGTGAGCTCGGTGGTCATGCGCCCCCCCTTGCGGTGTCGGCTGGGCCCGATCAGCCCAGTCGGTGATCCTCTATGGCTGCAGTTCTGACGACTCCTGCCCCCCGGAGCGCTGCACCCCTGCAGCTCCCGGGGCCTCCTCCACGTCGGCGACCAGCACGGTCGCGCCCGACTCGCGCAGCTCGGCCAGGGATCGCTCCGTCACCCGGGAGTCGGTCACGATGGCGCTCACGTCCTGGAGGTCGCAGACCTTGCACAGGGCGATGTGGCCCAGCTTGGTGGCATCGGCGAGCACGTACGTTTCCGCGGCGTGCTTCAGGATGATCTGACGCGCAGCGACCTCCGCGGGGTAGTAGTCCGTGAGCCCGGCTGTGGGGTGGACAGCGCCGGAACCGAGGATCGCCTTGTCGACGTAGAAGTCGCCGAGAAATCGTTCCGCCTGACGCCCCGAGAGCGCCATGTCGCCGCGGCGCATCTGCCCACCAGTCACCAGCACCTCGACGCCCTCGTGGCTGTCCAGCGCAGCGGCGACCGGAAGTGATGGCGTGAGCACACGCCCGTGGAAGTCCCATGGCAACTGGCGCGCAACCTCAGCGACCGACGTACCGACGTCGAGAAGGACCGTGTTGCCGGGCGAGAGCAGGGAAACGACGAGCGAGGCCATGGCCCTCTTGGCGGGTAGCTCTCGACGCCTGCGCTCGTGCTCAGGGGGCTCGAACGTGCGCGCAGGCACGCCACGGGCACCGCCATAGACACGCTCCAAGACCCCCTGGCTTTCCAGCGCCACGAGATCCCGACGCACAGTCTCCACCGACACCCCGAAGCGGGCAGAGAGCTCTCCGGCGCGTACCAGGGGCTGTCGTCGGATCGCCGCTGCGATTGCCAGCCGGCGCTCTTCAGGAATGGTCGCCGCGGCCATGCCCTCCTCCATATGTGTGGACAATCGAGGGACGACGTGGATGTATGTGTGGTTATAACGCAATCTGTGGAATCTTGCAAGCAGCGTCGAATGCAGGCGGGGTGTTCGGGCCTTGGTCTCGATGAGCTCCCGAGGCGCAGACCTCCCGGCTTTCGCCCATGTGCCGCGAGGCCCCCCAGGCTTGTTGGATGACGCACCTCTCCTGTTGCGTGACTGGCCCTGAGTCGGTGTTCACGACAAACCTGAAGGGACGCGTGCGCTCGATTGCTCGCTCCAGTCGGCAGCGAGAGTGGGCGGCACCACCAAGCTTCTCTGCGTCTTGAATTGCGACCTTGCTCGACCGGCGCGCCTCGTAGCGTTCGACAACCAACCCCGGCACCATTCGCGTCGAGGTCGGTGGTGAAGACGGCTATGTCATCGCCGCCCTTCGAGCGGACCTACCTCAGAGCTTGAACGCGCAGCCGTCCCAGAGCGCGACAGGTCGCCGACGAACCACCCCATGCAGCTTGATATCAAGTCGCCGTGGGCGACCGGCAGCGGCAAGGAAGAAGACGGTGATGGGACTTTCCACCTGGAGCGGGGCATAACGTGCGGCGTCCCTCGGTCGACGAGTGGTCGCACGGAGCCACGTAGTTCCATGACAGCAGCGCTGGCGCGATGAACGAACCCAGAGCGCTCCGCCGTGCGCTTCCACATACTGGCTCGCAGCCTCCTGAACGTGCAGCTGCACGATCAAATGCTACATCGCACGCGCAACCAGCAGGCTGCCTCCGTCGGCTGGACACTCAACGTCTCGGGGCCGTCGTGGCTCGCCCGGGCGCGGCCCCCTCAGCGATCGGAGAGCTGCGCCCGAGCCAGGACCTGCCCCGGCTCGCCGCGCCCTCACGGGCCGGCAGCCTGGCGTCGTCGAAGCCCCATGCTGCCAGCGCTGCACGAGGGCGCACCCATCGGCCTTTTCACGAGGGCGCGTGGGCCTGAGGAGGGCGAACCGTGCAACGGGCGCCGCGGGCTGGTGCGAGACCACCGCGCCAGGGTGCGAGGTATCCGTGCCACGTCAACCCGCTTTCGGGAGCACCTCGAAGTAACCGCCGTCGAGCGACCGGAGGACGCCGAAGTGCCGGTGATCCAGGCTGGCGATCGTGCGCGTCCGATACCGCTCCGCCAAGACCACGATCGATGCGTCCGCCACGCCGATCTGCTGGTCCCGGTAACTGGCGATGACCCCACGAGCGCGACGGAGCCCATCCTCGTCGAAAGCTGCCAAGTCCCACGCTCCGCCGGCGAGCTCGTCGAGCACGACCAATTCGGCGTCCACCCCGTGTCGGGTGGCGACGAGGTAGTCAAGCTCAGCCACCACATAGGGTGAGGCGACCAGGACATCGGCTGCGACAAGCACCTCGGACACCGCCTCATGGTCGGGCTCGGAGGCATCGAAGAACGCCAGCAGGGCGCTCGTGTCCACGATGACGGGCGGCACCGTTCAGCGCTCCCCGAAGCCGGCAAGGATCTCTTCGGCGTCGCGGGCGATCGGCCGCCCGCTCGAGTACAGCCCACCGCGAGGACGAGGGCGAACACCGCCGACCGACGCGCGAATCGAGTCTCGGATGATCTCTGCCTCCGATACGCCGCGCTCGGCGGCAGCCCGCTTGACCGCCGCCTTCAACTCCTCCGGCAGATACAGCGTCGTCTTCTGCACAGATGTATGGTACCACCGGTAGCGCCCCCCCGGCCAGGGGCACGACTGGTTCCGTGACCTGAGCGGATGGGATCTCGGCGCCGACAGGCCCTCGCCCGTAACGATGCGACCCGCGCGGTCGCGGCGGGCACCGCCTCGACGCGTCGGCCCGCCGGCAGTGCCGTGGCCCCCGTCGCCGACGCCCGCCCCCGGCGGCTGCGGGTTTCGGTCGTGATGGGGACCGCAGGGGGGTTGGGTTCGGGGGTGGGGCCATTTTCGGCCATCGCGGTGGGGCCAGTTCAGGCCATCAGACTCATCGAGGCCAAGTGCGAGCACCAGGGGCATCGGAGTTCGTTGCCGGAAGGCTCGGGCAGAGGCCCGCACCTGGCCCACCACGCAAGAAGGCGAGCTCGCCGGCGCGTAGGGCTCCGTCGAGGCGGCGTCGTGGCAGGCGGAGGCCTACCGCCTCAGTCGCTCGGACCGAGACGGTAGGCCTCCTTCACGATCGCACGGGGGAAGCGCCAGAACAGCGCCTCCCCGAAGCTCTCGCGCACGGCGTACTGCGGCGCCATCGCGTAGCGCTCTGCGACGTAGGGCCCGAGCAGCCGCTCGGCGGCCCGTGCGAGCACGACGAGCTGCGCGGCGAGCGACGAGGCGTCGGCCCCGAGCGTGTAGCGGGTGCGCTCGCGCCTGGGGTCGACCGCGTCGAGCAGGCCGACGAAGGGACGCGCGTCCCCTGTCGCCCAGGCACTGAGCGCGGCGAAGCACGCGTCGCGCCGCCCCGAGCTGAGCTCGGCGCGCATGTGCGCCATCACCCGCTCGGTGAAGGTCCCCTCCTCGACGTCCGCCAGCAGCCAGCCGTGGCGCTGGGCGACCGAGACGACCACGTCGGCGGGCCACGTGGCGCCTCGAGAACAGCGCGAGCAGCCCGATCACCTCGGCCCTCCCGAGCGTGGCGCCGTCGGGCAGCGAGCCCGCGGCCAGGCAGCCGTGGGCGACCACCCGCAGCGCCTCCTCGTAGCGGAGCTGGCGCCACGAGCGTGCGAGCCCGGCCTCCCACATGGAGGCGCCGGTCTCGTCGGCGGCCGCGCCGGGGTGCTCCCGGCGGTAGGACCACCGGCAGAGCACCGGGTCGGCCAGCAGCGCGCGGTAGGGGGCCTCGCCCGAGACGAGGAGCCCCTGGAGCCGGCACAGCCGCGCGAAGTCCGGGTCCGAGTCGCCCTGGGCGGCCCTGGCCCGCGCGCGGGCCAGGGCGACGACCGCGAGCCTCTCGAGCCCGACGCCGCTCGACCAGATGCGCTCGGCGTCCTCCAAGGACACGAGCGCGGTGTCGACGTGGCGCACCGGCCCGCCGCCCGAAAAGAGCGGCTCGACGCCGCTCGGGGCGACGGCGGCGCCCCGCGAGGGGGCGCGGCTGCCCGCGGCGGCCTGGGCAGCGAGCTTGGCCGCCCGGCGCGCCCAGCTGGCGACGTCGTCGGGCCCGAGCGTGCCGGGCCAGCGCGACGAGACGCCGAGGACGACCTCGAGGCAGGCCGTCACCTCCGCGGCCGAGGGGAACCGCCGCTGCGCCTCGCCGCTGCGCCTGCACGCGTCGAGGGCCTCGACGACGCACCGGCGCGCCGCCCTGCGACGGGCGTCGGCGAGCGGGCGCGGCACCACGAGCGTCTGCGCCGTGGCGCCAAGAGCGGCCTCGAAGGGCCGCTCGAGCTCGTCGAAGGAGCGCTCGCCCCTCTGGGACCGCGAGGTCGCCCTCGTCGCGAAGCCGCTCTGGAACAGCGAGCGGCCCGCGAGCTCGTCGATGTCCCGTGCACGCGAGCCGTCGGCGCGCACGCGGGGGACCTTCACTTGGCGGAAGAACTTGCTCGCCATGCCACAAGCGTGGGTGGAGCCGCCGGGGCGCTTCCCCCCTGTCGGCCACGGCGGCGACCGCGGACGGTGGGTGCATGTGGGTGCAAGAGGAGGGCCACAATGAGCAACATCGGCCTACAAGTGGGGTGCCCACAATGGCGCTGACCAGGACATGTGCCCACACCTCCTGGTCAGAGGTTCACGAGCGCCCGAATATGCCGCTGACCTGTGGAAACTGGTGGGGCCGGCTGGGATCGAACCAGCGACCCAGGGATTATGAGTCCCCTGCTCTGACCACTGAGCTACGGCCCCGGACGCTGTCTAGCAGGATCGACGGGGCTGCATGCACGCAACAGCGCCCGCCCTCGAGTGAGGGCGGGACCGAGCCTTCCTCGCCGCGAGACGCTGCGAAGGACGCAGCGGTGCTCAGGGAACGGCGAGAACGGGGCGCTTCGCCGCGTGCAGGACCTTGTACGCAGTCCCGCCGAGCATGAGGGCGCTGAAGACGGATGGCCCGTGCAACCCGATCACGACCACGTCCGCCGCCACCTCGTCTGCGACCTGCAGGATCGCCCGAGCGGTGTCTTCGACTCGTACGCGGCGGACGTCTGAGACGACGTCGACGCCCGCCTCATGAAAGACCGCGAGCTCCTTTCCGAGCAGGGACTCCGCCTCCTCGTCGGTCTCGCGCTCGAAGGAGCCACCGCCCATCTTCCCGACGAGCACGTCGTGCTCTCTCAGATGGAGCAGGTGGACCGCGCCTCCCGTCGCCTTCGCGAGGTCCCGGGCCACCGCGACCGCCCGATCGGACTGCTCCGATCTGTCGACAGCGACCATGATCTTCCGGAACTCGCTCATCGCACCTCGCTCATTGGACCTCGCTCCCGCTGTGGACCAGCTCCTTCACTTCCTCGCCGTGCCTCTTGTGCGGCTGGTGGGCGAGGTAGACGACCGCGCCGATCACGAGGATCACGAACATCACCACCAGCGTCATCCAACCGTAGTTGAAGAGTGCCGCGCGCGGAGAGGTGAGCGCGCTCGGGAACACGATGTTCACGAGCATGCCCACGCCGTAGATCATGGCCACGATGTAGACGGGGTACGCCCATCGACCGAGATCGAACCCCGCAGGACGCCACCCTCGGATCCGGCCGATCAGCGCCCCGAGGACCACCATCTGGAAGGAAAGGTAGATCCCCGAGGTCGCGAACGACACGAGGATGAACAGCGCGTTCACCTTGGCTGGATATGTGAAGAAGAGGATGTGGATCGGCTTGGCCGGCGTCGCCCGCGCGAGGAGGGCGAAGAGCGCGGGAAGCACCGTCGCGACCAGGACAGCCACCACGGGCGTCTTCGTCTGGCGCGAGATGCTCCGCAGCGCCCCGCTCGCCGGCAGCTGGCGGTCCCGCGCATAGCTGAACAGCACGCGCGACCCTGCGGCCTGCACCGAGAGGCCACAGGAGAAGAAGGCCAGGCAGATGAGCACGAGGACGGTGTCCGCCAACGCCGACGAGTGGATGTTGGACGAGATGATGTATGGCACGCCGCCCGTGATCACCTTGGAGAGGTTCGACCCGGGGATCGCGAGGGAGAGCCCGGCCACGAGGAGAAAGGAGGTGATCCCCCCCACGATCATCGTGGTGACCATCGCGCGGGGCACTCGGCGGCGCGCGTCGACCACCTCCTCGGCGATGTCGCCCGCAGACTCGAAGCCGTAGAAGATGTAGACGTTCGCGAGCACCGCGATGAGCGCGGCTCCGGGGAACCAGCTCCCTCCGAAGCTCACTCCGAAGGGGTTGTGGGCCACACGTGTGGTGCCGGCGGTCGAGTTCAGGTACCCGGCAGAATGGTGGAACCCCGCCACGGCGAGCAGCACGAAGACCCCGAAGGTGCCCAGGACCTCCACCCAGACGCCCCAGCGCGCGATGAGCGCCGTGTAGTTCACTCCGACGATGTTGATCGTCGCCTGGATCGCGATGAGCACGATGGTGCAGATGAAGATCACGTTCGCACTCGACGCTGTGAAGTGGGTCCCGAACCAGTTGTTGACGAGCGTGACGACGTAGCTCGTGATTCCGGTGTCCACCGACGCAACGGTGATGATCAGTGCCCACGCGTAGATCCACCCGACCCACCAGCCGTAGGAGGGGCCGACGACCCGTCGCGACCACTGGTACAGCGCGCCGGCGAGCGGATAGGAGCTTCCGAGCTCGGCGAAGACGAGCGAGACGAGGAGCTGGCCCGCGACGACGATCGGGATCGTCCAGATGTAGCGCGGACCGCCCGTCCCCACGCCGAGCGCGAACAACGAATAGATGCCCACCACGGGTGACAGGTACGTGAACGCGACGCCGAAGTTCGAGAAGAAGCTGAGCGACCGACGCAGCTCCTGGTGGTAGCCGAAGCTCGCCAGCTGCTCGGTGTCAGGCGGTTGGCCGTGCTGTTCCGGCCCGACGTGCTGCGACATCGATACCCCCGTTCACTACAGCAAGACCCCACCCGATCGACAAGGCAGGACCCTGCCGGATCGACGAAGCAAGTCTGTACACGATGCGGCCGCGACGTCCAGTATCTCCGGGACGCTCGAACCTCGACGGCCACCCAGCAACGACCCGTTCGCCGAGCGACCGGGCAACCTGGAAGTCCCCCTTGCCGCCTCGATCAGCGCGCAGCCGGGAGGTCGCCCTCGCCCCCGGTACCCCTTGCACGGCGTCCCCCGGGGTCGTCGCCACGGCCGACCTCGGACGACGGCCGGCGGATGAGCACCCCCAGTGGCGTCTGCTCGATGGCGTCCACCATCCAGTAGGCGATCGGCCGCATCGCCGAGACCAAGAGGACCACCGCTCCGCCCAGCAGCACGCCGGCGACCACGTCACCCGGGTAGTGGGCACCGACATAGACGCGGGCGAAGAGGAGGAAGAGGCATACGACTGCAGCGGCGGCGGCAAGGGCGACCATCGAGCCCGTGGCTCTCGGCCGGGACCCGGGCATGCCGGTGGCGCCGGCCACATGGCCTGGCGCCCCTGATCCCGCGGGGCGAACCACGAGGAGCACCGACACGAAGAGGGCCCCGGCGACCGTGGCATGGTCCGAGGGAAAGGCGAAGTCGTGCGCCTTGGCAACCAGCACCAGCGCGTGCGGATAGGTGTCGTACGGGCGGAGCTCCCCTGCAGCATGACCGACGAGCTGGTTCAGGCCGAGGGCCACCAGCGTCCCGACGCCCCCCACGAAGAGCAAGGCGGCGGCATGGACGTCCCGTCGCCACCACGCCAGCGCGTACGCCACGAGGAACACGGCCGCCATGAGCGCGAGCCCCAGCCACAGCGCGTACGCGTGCATGAACCCGTGCGCCCAGGCCGTCTGCCGAGACACTCGGTTCAGGTCCAGGTACAAGCTGGTGTTCAAGCCCCCCGGCCAGAGGACCCTCACGCTGGCGACCACGAAGCGGTCGACTACGGGCATGCGCGACCGGTCGCTTCCGTCGTCGGCACCCGTCAGAGCCTACTCCCGCTCTGCCGGCACGGAAGGTCCGTCTCGTCGCGCACCAGCGCCTGCGCGATGCTGAGGCCGTGACGATCGAGACCAACGACGTACCCGTGCCGGACGATGATCCCTGGGCGCGCGACCTGCTCGCGGGCGCGACGGACCCCCAGGCGAAACACGTCGCGCTCGACCTCAGCCGGCGGGCACCTGCGAGCTATCGGGAGCGGACCACGCCCGGACAGGCAGCGCTCGACGCCGGCGAGCTGCGGACGCTCTTCGGTGACGGGCAACTGGCAGGCGCCGGGAGCCCGCCTCCGGGCGAAGCGAACGCCGAGCACCGGTTCGCAGTACGCGCGTTGGGCGACGGGCGGTTCCACATCCGCAGGCTGGCGGCGAAGCCCGTCGAGCTGACCGCCCTTCTCCCTGTGCTCGAGAGCTTCGGCCTCGTCGTCGAGGAGTCCGTACCGTACCGCTTCGAGCTCAGAGACGGGCTCCCGGTGTCGATCGACGACGTCGGCGTGCACCTGGTCAAGCTCGGTGCCGGGGCTGGCACCTTCACCCCGGCGACGGACGGGCCACGGCTCGTCGACGCGCTCGACGCCGTCGTTGGCGGGCGGACGGAGGTCGACCGTCTGAACGTGCTCGTTCCCGCCGCCGGCCTCAGCTGGCGCGAGGTCGCCCTACTGCGCACGTACACGAATTACTGGGCGCAGTGCGACCCGCCCGTGCCGCCAGCCGACGTCGAAGAGGCCTTGGTCGCGTTCCCCGCAGTCGCCCGGAACCTCGTCGGGTACTTCGTCGCTCGCTTCGACCCGACTGTGGAAGAGCCGGAGGCGTCGGCTCGCGCCGCGTGCGTCGCCGAGCTCACGAAAGTGCCTCTGCTCCGCTGGGATCGGGCCCTGCGCGTCGTGCTCTCGCTCATCGACGCGACCGTTCGCACGGATTTCTTCCAGCGAAGGGTCACAGGGCAACCGAAGGACGCGGTCACCCTCAAGCTCGAGAGTGCCTCGGTCCCCCAGCTGCACGCCCCGCTGCCGAGGTTCGAGGCCTGGGTGCACGCGCCTGGCGTCGAGGGCATCCACCTGCGCGCCGGCTTGGTCGCCCGCGGCGGCATCCGCTGGAGCGAACGACCGGACGACTTCCGCACCGAGGTGCTCGACCTCATGGTGGCGCAGGTCAAGAAGAACGCGATCATCGTCCCGACGGGGGCGAAGGGGGGTTTCGTCTGCCGCCAACCAGGACGCCCCACCCCCGAAGACGTCCGTCGCTCCTACTCGGTCTTCGTGGGCTCGCTCCTCGACATCACCGACAACCTCGAGGGCGGCAAGGTCGTCGCTCCCCCAGACATGGTCATCCACGACGGGGCCGACCCCTATCTCGTCGTCGCGGCGGACAAGGGCACCGCAGCGCTGTCCGACCTCGCCAACGAGCTCAGCGCGGCGCACGGGTTCTGGCTCGGCGACGCGTTCGCATCAGGTGGGAGCCATGGCTACAACCACAAGGCCATGGGCATCACCGCGCGTGGTGGCTGGGTGGCCGTCCGGCGCCATTTCCACCAGCTCGGCATCGACGTCCAGCGCGAGCCGATCCTGGTGGCCGGCGTCGGCGACATGTCCGGAGACGTCTTCGGCAATGCGATGCTGCTCAGCAGCGCGATCCGGCTCGTCGCCGCGTTCGATCACCGGCACATCTTCTTGGATCCCGACCCAGACCCCGCGACGTCATTTCGCGAGCGGACGCGCCTGGCAAAGCTCGCCACGTCGAGCTGGGCCGACTACTCGACCGACGTCATCTCCCCTGGTGGGGGCGTCTGGGCACGCGACGTGAAGGAGATCCCGCTCGCCCCTGAGGCGCGACGGGTGCTCGGCATCGAGGCGGAACGCCTCTCGCCTCCCGAGCTCATCAGCGCCATCCTCGAGGCGCCCGTCGATCTTCTGTGGTTCGGTGGCGTGGGCACGTTCGTCAAGGCATCCGGCGAGCCCGACAGCGAAGTGGGCGACCACGCCAACGACGAGGTCCGGGTCACCGCGGAGCGCATCCGCGCCCGGGTGATCGGCGAGGGGGGCAACCTCGGCCTCACCCAGCAGGCTCGGATCCGCTACTCACGGCGCGGCGGGCGCATCAACACGGACTTCATCGACAACTCGGCGGCAGTCGCCACCTCCGACCGCGAGGTGAACCTGAAGATCCTCCTCGCGCTCGCGATCGAGGAGGGCCGCCTCGAGCCCCTCGACCGGGACGCCTACCTCGAACGCGCCCAGGACGCCGTCGCCACCGAAGTGCTGCGCCAGGTCGACCACAGCGTTGCCGCCCTCAACAGGGCGGTGCCAGATAGCGCCGAGCAGCTCGACGCCTACGCCGCGCTGATCGACGTCCTCGAGGCGTCGGGCCGCGTCAACCGAGCGGTCGAGTCGCTCCCTGCAGCCGACGAGATCACGGTCCGGCGCGCGGCGGGCGCGGGCATGATCCGGCCGGAGCTTGCGGTCCTCCTCGCCTACGCGAAGTCCGACCTCAGCACAGCCATCGAACGGTCCCCGGTCATCGCGGACCGGTCGTTCGCCAGCGCGGTCGAGTCCTACTTCCCCGCGGCGATGCGAGCGGACTTCCAAGACCTCATCGCCAAGCACCGTCTCTACGACCAGATCCTGGCGACCGAGGTGGCGGGCGAGATCGTCGACCAGCTCGGAGCGGTGTGGGCGCACGAGACCGCGGCCGAGCTCGGCGTCGGCTTGGGGGACGTCGCCGGCGCGTACTGGGCGGCACGCCACGTCGTGGGAGCCGCGGGACCCTGGGAGGAGCTCGACACGTTGTGGACCGAGCTGCCGGCGGACGCAGACGCGCGGCTGCACCGCATCGTGAGCGACGCGGTGGCCGGCCTTGCGCGAACGTACCTCCGACGCGGGGTGCCGGTGCAGCCGAGTGCGCTCGTCGCCGACGACGTTCCGATCGCCGAAGCGCTCGCAGGCGTTCCGCAGGGACAGGAGGCGGTCAACGAGCTCCTGGCGCTGGGTGTCGACCGGTCGCTCGCCGAGCGCTGGACCGCCATTGCCGCACGTGGTGCCGTAGGCGACGTGGGACCGGTCGTTCGTGCGACCGGGCGACCGGTGGACGAGGTCCTCGGGGCATTCGCGCTCGTCGACGACGCGGCTGGCGTCCCGCGTATGACGCGCGCTCTTCGACAGGCGTCCACGCCGGACCGATGGCGGTCTTGGCTCACGAGGGCCACCTCCGACGACCTCGCGGACTGGCGGGTCGCCGCCGTGCTGGACGCACTCGAGTCCGGGCAGGATCCAGCGAACCCGCTCATCGGTTGGGCAGCTGCGCACGACGCGTCGCTCTCCGCCGCGCGACGGCTCCTCCTCGCACTGGACGCACAGGGTGCAGACCCCACGACCGTGGTGGCCGTCGCCCTGCGGCGGCTGCCAAAGATCACCGTCGCAGACGGTCGCAGATGACCGTCGGGCCCGTGCTCGGGGCGAGCTGCACCGGGGCGAGCTGCACCGGGGGCGGGCTGCACCGGGGCGAGCTGCACCGGGGGCGGGCTGCACCGGGGCGAGCTGCACCGGGGGCGGGCTGCGGCGAGGGCCGGACGTCCACGACGCGCGTGAAAGGCGAAAAGCTCGCCGTTCGCCGCCACGATGAACGTGGTCATCGCCCGGAGATCGCCGCCTGCGCTCGATCTCTTCGAC
>JAJZVL010000079.1 GCA_021845725.1 Actinomycetes bacterium
AGGAGATCTGGTTCGTGCTCAGGTGGAAGATCGGCGTGAGCAGCACCGTGACCGTCCCGATGATGAACAGGTCGTAGGCGTCGGTGAAGAAGCCCATGCCGGCGGTGAACACCGTGAGCCAGTGCTTACGGCCGACCTCCGCCTCGTCGAGCGGTCGGTACAGCTCGGTGACCGACGCCATCTGCTTGCCCTGGTTGCCCACAGCGGGTCTCCCCTCCCTGTCGCGTCGACAGGCGTTCACGTCATCGGCAGTTGGTGTGATCCGTGGGGAGCATGACAAGAGAAGATGTCCCGAACCCGAACGCAGGGTTTCCGGAGGGAGATCCGACGGTAAAATCTTCGTGAACTTCGAAGGAGCCACGCGGAGGCCGGCGGCGGAGCGCCCCTGAGCTCGGGCGTGCTGACGACACATTCGTGCTGTCGATGGCTAGCTTCGAATCGATGGGCAAACCTCGCAGAGACGGGGCGCCCGACCCACATTCTCGGTCTCGCGGACGCATGGCCGGGCAGGGCTCCGGTGCCCTGGGCGACGGGATCGACGGGCGGGCGCGCAGTGATGTCGGCGATCGCTACATCGGCGGGTATCACGGTGCTGGCGGTGGTACCCACCGCATGGCGATGGCCGCGACGGGCAGCGACTGGCACGGCCCGCAAGGCGCCGGACGCAGCGCCGGCGAGCCGGGTGCGGGCGGGCCCGGAGGCCCGCGGAGGCCCGGAGGCCCCGGAGGCGGTCGCGGCGGTCCGAGGCGACGCCGTCGGCGCTGGTCGCGAAGGCGCAAGATCCTCACCCCGTTGATCGCGCTCGCTGCGCTCGCCGCGCTCCTCGCCGGCGGGAGCTACGCCTACCTTCGCTACCGCTACGACCAGATCAAGAAGGTGCCGGTGGTCGCCGAGCACACCGTCGCGGTCGGTGCGCCCTTCAACATGCTGGTCATCGGCTCGGACTCTCGTACGGGCGCGAAGCCGACAACAGGCTACGGCACGGTCACAACGGTCGGCGGCCAGCGAAGCGACGTCACCATGGTGGTGCACGTCGTCCCGGCGACCAAGAAGATCACCATCTTGTCGTTGCCCCAGACAACGCTGACCCAGATGGACGGGAAGGCACGGACACAGTTCGGCCAGTTCAGCAAGTTGAACGCTGCCTACAACGACGGGGCGACAGACCTCGTCCAGACGATCCAGGACAACTTCGGCATCCCGATCAACCACGTCGTGCAGGTGAACTTCGCGGGGTTCAAGGGCGCGGTGAGCGCGTTGGGCGGCATCTACATGGACTTCGAGTACCCCTCGAAAGACACCTTCTCGGGACTCGACATCCCTACGCCCGGCTGCCACCTCCTGAACGGCACACAGGCGCTCGCCGTCGTGCGCAGCCAGGACTTCGAGTACTTCAAGACAGGGCAGTGGTACCACACACCGCTCGGAGACCTGGCGCGCATCAGGCGCGAGGACTCGTTCTTGAAGGCGCTGGTGGACACCGTCAAGACCAAGTTGAACCCGTTGCAGATCAATGCGTTCTTGGGGTCACTGCCCCAAGGCATCGTGGTGGACAAGACATTCTCTCTGAGCGAGATGATCAACCTGGCCGAGTCGTTCCACTCGGTCACACCCGACTCGATCGCCAGCTACACGCTCCCGACGCTCACAGGGGGGAACGTCACAGGGTACGGGGACGTGCTCTTCGTGAACCAACCCTCCGCCCAGGAGCTACTGACCAAGATCTTCGGCAGCGAGCTCACGACGCCCACGACCCCCCCGCCGAACCAGACACTCACGCCGGAACCGCCGCCGGCGATCACACCCTCGACGTCCGTCGCGCCGACGAGCCAGCCGGCGAACGCGTTCTCGAGCGCGGAGCTCGACACGACGCCACCGTACGACCCAGCGCCCTGCACCCCCTGAGGCACCACAGCTCGCCGGAGCTCTTCAGGGCAGGGGGCGCGGTCTCGTGCCCGCGCTCATCGATGGCGTCATGGGCTCGCGAAGATCTGGCCGAGCACCGCCGGGCATCCGAAGGGATCGCTGGCTCGGCATCCCGATGGACCTACGGCGCGGATCCACGGTGGCGCCATGGACGCGCTCGGAACTTCAGCGTGCCGGCAATAGGGTGACCGAGGGGTCTCGTCGGGCCCCGGGCCCGGCTCCGTCCCAAGGACCATGTGACTCATGACCCCACCCGTGATCGAGGCGAAAGGCATCACCAAGGCCTTCGGCGCCACTCTGGCGCTCGACCACGTCGACCTCGAGGTCGAGGCCGGCACCGTGCTCGGGCTCCTCGGGCCGAATGGCGCCGGGAAGACCACCTTCGTGCGGATCCTCACGACGTTGCTCCGAGCGGACGCCGGGTCGGCGAGCGTGGTCGGGCTCGACGTGACGCGCGATGCCGTCGCGCTTCGTTCGGCGATCGGATTGGCGGGCCAGTACGCGGCGGTCGACGAGCTGCTGACCGGGCGGGAGAACCTGGAGCTGGTCGGCCTCTTGTACCACCTCGGCAAGGCGGAGCGCCGCCGACGGGCGGTCGAGACCCTGGAGCGCTTGGCACTGACCGAAGCGGCGGATCGCCAGGTGAAGACGTACTCGGGCGGTATGCGCCGGCGACTGGACGTGGGTGCGAGCCTTGTCGGGCGCCCGAAGGTCCTCTTCTTGGACGAGCCGACGACCGGCCTCGACCCGGCCACCAGGATCGACCTGTGGCGCTTCATCGAGACGCTGGTGGAAGAAGGCGCGACCGTGCTGCTCACGACCCAGTACCTCGAGGAGGCGGACCATCTCGCCAACCGGATCGTGGTGATCGACCATGGCCGGGTGATCGCCGAGGGGACGAGCAACGAGCTCAAGGCCCAGCTCGGCGGTGCCGTGCTGGAGGTCACCGTCACCGAAGGGGACCAGTTGCACAAGGCGGCCGATCTGCTCGCCGACCTCGGCCACTCCCCGCCGGGCGAGGACCTGACCCGGAACCTCGTGACCATTCCCAGTGACGCCGACCCGAAGGTGATCGTCGAAGCCGCTCGACGACTGGGTGACCGCGGCATCGGGCTCGAGGACATCGCACTGCGCCGCCCCTCTCTCGACGACGTGTTCCTGTCCCTCACCGGCCATGGTGCCGAGGACGGTCCAGGCCAGGGCGCAGGGCCCGACGACGAGCCCGCCAGCAGTCACGGAGCGAGACGGTGACGACGGTCGGCGCAGTAGCCGTCGGGCACCCGCCCCGGAGGGTCAGCGTCAGGGAGGGCCTGGCAGACATTGCCGGGATCACCCAACGGAACCTGCGCCGGATCGTGCGGACGCCTCGACTGCTCGTCTTCTCGAGCATCCAACCGGTCATGTTCGTGCTCTTGTTCCGCTACGTGTTCGCAGGAGCGATCAAGGTCCTCCACGGCGACTACGTGGACTACCTGATGCCCGGGATCTTCCTCCAGACCTCGCTCTTCGGGGGTGCTTCGACTGCGGTCGGCCTCGCCGCCGATCTGCAGGGCGGCATCATCGACCGGTTCCGCTCTCTGCCGATGGCTCGGTCGGCCGTGCTCGCCGGCCGGACCCTCGCCGACCTCATCCGCAACGTGTTCGTCGTCGCCCTCATGGTGGTCGTCGGCGTGCTCGTCGGGTTCCGCTTCCATGGAACGGTCGGAACCGACCTGGCGGGCATCGGCCTCGTGCTGCTGTTCGGCTACGCGTTCTCGTGGGTGTTCGTGACGGTCGGGCTCTACGTGAAGGACCCCGAGACCGCCCAGGTGGCGGGGTTCATCCCACTGTTCCCGCTGGTCTTCGCCAGCTCGGCCTTCGTGCCGGTTGCAAGCATGCCGGGGTGGCTGCAGGCCTTCGCCAACGTGCAGCCGGTGAGCGTCAGCGTGGATGCTGCCCGGGCGCTGCTCATCGGAGGACCGATCGAGCACTGGCTCTGGCAGGCCCTGGTGTGGGCGGGAGGCGTGCTGGTGGTCTTCGCGGTCCTCGGCGTCCGCCAGTATCGCAGGATCTGAGCCGGACCTGGTGCCGGCGCGCTGAGGTTCTGCGCGCGTTCATGGCGCCCACGACATCGTGCCCCCGTACTCGGAGCAGCCCGTACTCGGAGCAGGAGGTGCTCCGCCAGTGCGCGACGACGGACGAGGGGCCCGATCCCATTACCGGGGAAAGGCGTGAAGCGGTTCTTCCAGGGTTGTGCGCGCCTCTCCACGTCGAGCCCGAGCGCGACGCACGAGCAGGCCCCCACCGCTCGAGGCGAGAGGTCCGGGAGGCTGAGGGAGGCAGAGGGCTCGCCCCCCACCGTGCGCGCGAGCAGGCGCACCCGGCCGACGAGGGCTTCCCACGTGCATACCAAGGGGGGTCGCAACAGTTGACCACGCGGATCGCTATACTGGACAATGGTGAACCTTCGTGAGTGGGCACATGCTCAGGGCCTCCACCCCCAGACCGCCTACCGTTGGTTCCGGGAGGGCAAGCTACCGGTCCCAGCCCGCAAGATGGGCAAGCTCATCCTGGTCGGCGACCTCGAGGCCCCCGTCCGCCAGGGGCAGGGCCGCACGGTCGTCTACGCCCGGGTGTCGTCGGCCGACCAGAAGGCTGACCTGGACCGGCAGGTGGCCAGGGTGGTGGCGTGGGCAACCGAGCACGGACACTCGGTCGACCAGGTGGTGACCGAGGTGGGCTCGGCGCTGAACGGCCACCGCCGCAAGTTCCTCGCCCTGCTGCGGGACCAGTCCATCAACACCATCCTGGTCGAGCACCGGGACCGGTTCTGCCGCTTCGGAGCCGAGTACGTCGAGGCCGCGCTCGAGGCCCAGGGCCGTCGCCTGGTCGTCGTGGATCCCTCGGAGGTGGACGACGACCTGGTCCGCGATGCCACGGAGCTGCTCACCTCGCTCTGTGCCCGTCTCTATGGGCGGCGCTCGGCAGCCAACCGGGCCAGGCGCGCGGTGGCCGCGGCCTGCGGGGAGGCCGTCGCATGATCGTGCAGATGCCGACCAAGGCGCAGGCGGCCAAGGTTGCCCAGCTCACAGGCGGCGCAGTCCTCTGCGACGGCAAGGGCAGGCCGACTGCCAAGGTCCAGCTCGACGACTTCGAGGCCCGCCGCGAGGCTGTCGAGTCGGTCTCGGTGCTTTTCCGGCTCTTTGCCGACGACGGTGCCGAGGTCCCCTCCGGCTGGGTGGTGACCGGGGCCAAGTTCGAGGTCGAGTGGCCGAATGAACCCGAACGCCGTTCGCTTATCTGGTCGCACTTCGGTGCCCGGCGCTTCGCCAAGAACTGGGCCATCGGCCAGGTCAAGGCCGACCTGGGTGCCAAGCAGCAGAACCCCGACCATGCCTCGGTGTCCTGGACGCTCGACGCCTTGCGCAAGCGCTGGAACCAGGTCAAGGGCACTGTGGCGCCCTGGTGGGCCGAGAATTCGAAGGAGTGCTACTCGTCGGGGATCGCGGACGCGGCCTCGGCCCTGAGGAACTGGTCCGACTCCAAGGCCGGGAGGCGCAAGGGCCGGCGGGTCGGCTTCTCGAGGTTCGAGTCCCGGCGTCAGGGGAAGAACCGGGTGCGCTTCACGACCGGGGCGATGCGCCTGGAGCCCGACCGCCGCCACATCACCCTGCCAGTCGTCGGCTCCCTGCGCTCGAAGGAGAACACCAGGCGCGTCCAGCGCCATGTCGCCAAGGGCAACGCCCGCATCCTCTCCATGACCCTCTCCGAGCAGTGGGGCAGGCTGTTCGTCGCCGTCCAGTACGCGGTCAGGACCAGGGTCGTCTCCCCGACCGGGCGTGGTCCGGCCAGGTCCGACGCCCGGGCCGGCGTGGACCTCGGGCTCCGGGTGCTGGCGACCGTCGCGGACACCGACGGCAACGTCACCGAGGTCGACAACCCCGCCCCGCTCCGGACGACCCTCGCCGAGCGGCGCAGGGCTGGACGGAAACTCTCCCGGCGCATCCCCGGATCGCGGGGCCATCGGGCAGCGAGAGCCAAGCTCGCCCGACTGGACCGGCGGTGCGTGCACCTGCGCCAGGAGGCGCGCCATCAGCTCACGCGGCGGCTGGTGGACACCTACGGCGAGGCCGTCGCCGAGGACCTCGACCTCGCCGCGATGAAGCGGTCCATGGGCAGACGGGCCTTTAGGCGCGCGGTCCTGGACGCCGGGCTCGGGGCCATCCGTCCCACCCTGGCGTACAAGGCCCAGCGCTCGGGGGTGCGCCTGGTCGTCGCCGACCGCTTCTTCCCCTCGTCCCAGATCCACCACGGCTGCGGGGGCAGGCTCGTCGGGCGCAAGCTCGCGAAGGTCCTCGCCTGCGAGGCCTGCGGGACCGAGGTGGACCGGGACCACAACGCCGCGAAGAACCTCCGCGACTGGCCGGAGACTCATGCCAGTCCTGGTGCAGTTGGCGCCAGCGCCCCGCTCGACCCCGGGCCGCCCTCGGGCGGTACAGACGGCGGGTCCGGTGACCGGTCGACCGGTCACCGGATGAGGCTGCGTAAGACCTCGACCTCGTCGGGGCCGCGGCCGGTGAGGCGAGAACCGAAGCCTGCGACGAGCGGGCGGAGGAACCCCGCGAGGGGTGCGTCGGAGTGCGCTCGCTAATGCTCACTCGGATGCAACGGTCACCCAAGCCGCGTAAGGCAGAACGCGGCGTTCCTCGCCACTGCATCCACGAGCCGGTCCGCAAAGCCGGCGGCCTCATCCTCCAGGCCCGACTTCTTTCGAGCTTCGCAGAACGCGTCCGGTACGTTCTGGGTGAGCAGGCGCGCACTCTCGACTGCCTCGTCACCGTGCAGGCCGAGCGCCTGGGCTTCTTTGGCCCAGGTATTGGCGGCTCTACGCGGCCGGGCGTCGGCAGGGATCGTGCGGCGCGCCACCGGCGAGGAGCGCGCGCGGCGATGGCGGGGCGGACCGACGGCCATGGCTCGGACAGTGCCGAGTGGCCCCGGCGGCGCACTCATCCCTTCGCACCCGCCCCCACCTGCGACATTTCGCCGACTGTCGCTCCGACATTTCACGAGCTTGTCAGCAGTCGCAGTTGCCCGGCTTCTTCCCCTTGCCACACGATCTGGCAGCCCCGGACCTCAGGCTCAGTAGTAGTCCTCCAGGCAGTATGGGTTCAGGAGCATCCGGTTCCACAGGAAGTGCTTGTCGCTCTCGAGAAGCCCGACCTCGGCGGCTGCCTCGTCCCACTCCGTCTGGATAACGTCAATCTGGCGATCTATCAGGTCTCTGGCCTCGGCGGTCGTCAAGTGATACGTCTCCGCCGTCTGTACGCAGTTCGCGAGCCGGCTGAGGTTTTGGCCTGGAGCGGGGCCGATAGCCATCGCCTGCGAGGCTTCACCGCCCGAGCGCATCTGCGGGCAGATGTCGTAAGCCGGCGTCAGAGTGAGTTGGCCGGTAGTGCCGTCCCAGAACGCGGCGTGATTGCGCGCATGGTCGTCGGTGTTGCCGACGCAGATGTTGAAGACGATGCGCGAGAAGAGCTCGTGCAGAGTCCGGTCCGGGTGCGTGAAACGCTCACGGATGATGTCGGCCAGCTCGTAGTAGCTCGCGTAGCGTGCCATGAACGGGTCGAGGCCAAAGAGGGTGAGTACCGAAACCGCCATGCGACGCTGACCGGGGACCTCGGTTCGGTCGAAACGGTCCACGAGCAGCACGTCCCGACCGAGGCATTCGATTACCTGCGTGTCGGCGACGTCCAGCCCGACTCGTCGGGCCAGGTTCATGGCCACTCCCTCGGCCTTGACCACCGAGTAGGGATCGGTGTGCGACGAGAACTTGCCGATACGGGCACGCCCCCCGTTGAGCGCGACCTTTGGGCGCATACCGCCGAGTGAGGATCCAGCGAAGAGCGCCAGTGCAAGGTCCTCGGAGAAGGATTCGCCTCTATCCACCCGGTCGGCCGCTTCCATGAGCTCCTCGAGTGGCGCGTGTGACACGCGTGGAGTCCACTCCGAGGGGCTGGCTTGGAAGTCCAGCGCACCGAATCGGTCCGAACCGGACTGGAGGAGATAGGTGAGCGGGCTGAGAGCGTCGACGTCGTCGGCGCCTCTTCCGAGTAGGCGTCGCAGGATCACCCTCTCACCCCAGCGGTCGGGTCCGCAGTCGGCAATGCACGAGGCCATCGTCAGCCCTTCCAGTGGACGAATGACCTCGTTGCCGAGGGGCAATTCAGGCAGGTACAGAGGAACGGCTCGCTCGCGCTCTTGGTAGCTCTGGGCGTAGCGGAACACCACCGCGTCGCCCACCATGTGCAGGACTCCGGCGACGACGGGCTCGGTGTCGTTCGGCAACCACGCCCAGACATAGACGCGGTCCGGAGTGTGATCAGAAGGCATTGTCCACCTCAGCCGTCTGGCGAACCCTGGCAGGCAGCAGGGTGAGGCGGTCGCGTGAGCGCGCGACCAGGTCGGAGAGCTCCGCCCGGTCTGCCCCGAAGAGAGGGATCCCGAGCAGCGTCGCCACCTCGAAGGCGGTGCCTATCGCGACGGTCGGGTCTCCCATCTCGAGCTTGTGCAGGGTCGTCCGGGAGACGCCGGCCCGCTCGGCCAACTCCACAGCCGTCCACCGCCGCTCACGACGTGCGCGTGCGATCTCCAGCCCGAAGAGCTCAAGAGCCTGGCACGTAGGGCGGGAGAAGCTGTGCGGACGACGCATCGTGAGGTCCTTATACTGGACGGTAAGGCGGTAGCGTTCACTACACTGGACATCGTACCAGGTATGTCCTACCATGCAATCAGCCGCCCAGCTCTCGCCCTGCGACCTGGTCAAGTGCCTGGTGCTCCTTGCCGCCTATGCGGCTGCGGGGGTCGAGATGGCTCGAGAGCTGACGACGGAACCGATGTCAGCAGAGTGAGCCATCGGTCGGCAGACCAGGAAACCTCTGCTGACAGAATCGAATCTCAGCCGAACGTCGGCGCTCTATGTCCGGTGTCCTGGAGTCGGCTCGTCTCATGGTCTGGCGCGCCGCCCGGCGCCTCGACCTCGGCCTCCCTTCCACCGTGGCCGCTGCCATGGCCAAGCTGATGGCGTCCGAGACGGCGATGTTCTGCACCTGGGCCGCCGTCCAGACGCTTGGTGGCTGGGGGTACTCGCGCGAGAACCCGGTGGAGCAGTGGATGCGCGACGCGAAGCTCGAGGAGATCGAGGAGGGAACCTCGGACATCATGAGGCTGGTCATCTCCCGCGGGCTGCGATGAGCGCGCCCAGCGCAGATCCGCCGCCGGATGCCGGAGGAGAGATCACGATGTCGGGGGGCGAGGCGGTGGTCCGCGCGCTCGCGGCCAACGGCGTGCGCGTCGTGTTCGGCATCCCAGGCACGCACAACCTCCCCATCTACGACCACCTGACGAGCTGGCATCACGCACGTGACGACGCGCCACGAGCAGGGCGCCGGGTACGCCGCCGACGCCTTCGCCCGCGTGACGGGGCAGGTGGGCGTCGTCGTCACGACGACCGGGCCGGCGCTGCTGAACGCGGCGGCGGCGGCCGGGCAGTCGTACTCCGACAGCGTGCCGGTGCTCGTGGTCTCACCGGGGATGCCCCTCATCCACCCCGGGACCTTCGCGGGGGAGCTGCACGAGGCGAAGGACCAGCAGGCTGCGATGGCCGGCGTCGTCGCGCACAGCCGCCGGGCGTCGTGTCCCGCCGACGCCGATGCCCTCGTCGCGCAGTGCATCGCATCGTGCACGGCTGGGCGGCCGCGGCCCGAGCACCTCGAGATCCCCCTCGACGTGCTGGCGTCGGAGGGCGCGGTGCCAGCGCAGCCGGCGCTCGCGCCCCGACAGCCTGCGATGGTGCCCGACCCAGACCTGGTCACCCTGGGCGCGTCCCTGCTCGCCTCGGCACGCCGTCCGGGGCTCGTGCTCGGCGGCGGGGCACGCGGCGCGCGAAGCGCCCTCGCGTCCCTCGCGGAGCGGCTGGGCGCGCTCGTCGTCACGTCGGCCAACGGAAAGGGGGTCATCCCCGAGACGCACCCGCTCTCGCTCGGCGTGGGGCTGCACCTGGCGCGGGTGCAGCGTTGGCTCGCGGAGTGCGACGTGGTGCTCGCGGTGGGCACGGAGCTCGCCGCGTCGGACTTCTGGCGTGAGCCGCCGCGCGTCGGCGGGCGGCTGGTGCGCATCGACGTCGATCCCGCGCAGATGGTGCGCGCGCAGCGCGCCGACGTGGCCCTCGTGGGTGACGCCGCAGCGTACGCGGAGGCATTGGTGAAGGAGCTGGCCACCGCCACCGCCGCCACCGAAGAGGCCGCCACCGAAGATGCCGGCGCCGCCGCCTCGCCGCGGTTCGTGGTCGACGACGTGCGGGCCGAGTGCCGGGCGGAGGCAGCCGCCCTCGGTGCCCGCTGGCAGCCGTTCCTCGACGTCGTCCGCCGCTCGTGCCCGGCCGACACGATCTTCACGAGCGACAGCGCGATGGCGTGCTACTACGGCGCGCTCGGCAATCTGGCGATCACCGAGGAGGGACGGTTCCTGCACCCGACCGGCTTCGGCACGCTCGGCTACGCGCTCCCCGCCGCCGTGGGGGCGGGCGTCGCTGCGCCGGATCGTCCAGA
>JAJZVL010000019.1:0-26737 GCA_021845725.1 Actinomycetes bacterium
GCGGGGTCTGGCTGCATGGCCGCCATCGACGCGGAGCGCTGGCTGGAGACCCGCGGATCGTGACCGTCGGGAGGCGTCCAGGCGCCCCCGGGGATCGCCGACCTGCACGACGGGGACAACCGGGTGCAGGATCGGGTTCCGGGCATTCGAACGAGCAGATGGAGCTGGCGAGCCCTGGATGTCCCCTGGGCTCGAGATCGACGAGGAGGACCGCATGAACAAGGCGATCGTGACGTTGGACGACGCTACGTTTGACGAGCATGTCAAGACGGCAGAGGTTCCGGTGCTCGTCGACTTCTGGGCCGAATGGTGCGGACCGTGCAAGATGATCGCCCCGGTTCTGGAGGAGATCGCGACGGAGCAGGCGGGCAAGCTGGAGATCGCCAAGCTGAACATCGACGAGAACCTGGACGTGACGCGCCGCTTCGACGTCATGAGCATCCCTACGCTGATCCTCTTCAAGGATGGCGAGCCCAGGGTCAGGCTGATCGGTGCGAAGCCGAAGGGCCAGCTGATCCAGGAGCTGTCGAGCTACCTGTAGAGCGCGTGGCAGCCGGCCGGGACGCCGCGCTGCCGCTGCGCGAAGGAGACAGCGGTGAGGCGGTGGCGGACGTCCAAGACCGGCTGCGCTCGCTGGGCTACGGTCCGATCAGCGACGTGGCGGGGGATTTCGGGCGGGCAACCCGAGCATCGGTCGAGGCATTCCAGCGACACCGGGGGCTCCGGGTCGACGGCGTGTGCGGCACGCAGACGTGGCAGACCCTCGTGGAGGCCGGGCACCGCCTCGGCGACCGTTTCTTGTACCGTCGAACGCCGATGCTGCGCGGCGACGACGTCGCCGAGCTGCAGCAGCGCCTGTGCGCGCTCGGGTTCGACACCGGGCGCGTCGACGGCATCTTCGGCGACACGACCGCCAGGGCCCTGCGCGAGTTCCAGGAGAACGCAGCGCTCCCCGTCGATGGCATCGTCGGCAGCGACACCTTGCGCGAGCTCCGTCGGGTCGCGGCACGAGCCGCCCCACCCCTCCAGCTCGTCTCGACGGTGCGTGCAAGGGAGCTCCTTCGCCATTCCCCACCCACGCTCTCGGGACGCCACGTCGCCATCGGCGAGCCCGGCGGGCTGGCTGCACCGCTTGCGGCGTTCCGCCGCCGCCTGGTCGCCCACGGCGCATCCGTGACCACCCTCCACCACCCCGACGACTCCACCCAGGCCCAGCAGGCCAACGGGGTTGGTGCCGACGTCTACCTCATGCTCAGGCTCGAGCCGGAGCGCGCCGGAACGCTTGCTGCCTTCTACTCGGGATACCGCGACGAGTCGGTCGGCGGCCGTCTGCTCGCCGAAGCGATCCAGCGGGTCGTGCCCGACGCCCTCGGTGTGCCGGATCTCGGTGCCCACGGCATGTCGATCGTCGTGCTCCGGGAGACCCGCATGCCCGCGGTCATCGTCGAGGTAGGGCCTGCTGCCACCGTTGTGGAGCACGGCTCAGCCCTTGCCGAGGCGCTCGTCCGCGCTCTCGCGGCGTGGGCGTCCGGCCCCTGGGAGTGAGCCGGACACGACCGCACGAGACCTCTACTGGAGCCGGTCGACCCTCTGCTCCACTTCAGGACGAGCCCCAACAATCCACAATGTCATGCACAGGTTGTGGATATCGTTGAAGTGCGGGTTGAATGTTGAGGCCCCGTGCCGCCAGGAACCTCTCGATGCCACAGTCAGTACCCCGGAGATGGGGTCGACGGTCGCGAACCCTCGACCATCGCCCTGTAGATGCGCTCGAGATCCTCGAGGGTGGCGAACTCGACCACCACCCTGCCCCGCCGATTGCGTAGCTCGACCTTCACCCGAGTGTTCAGATGGGTCGAGAGCAGCTCTTCCAGCTCGAGAAGGCCCGGCTCCGGAAGTCTCCGAGCCACACCGGCTCTGGTCGTACCCTCGGTACTACCATCGGTCGACCCGCTGGTCGTCCCGCTGGTCGTCCCGCTGATCGTCCCTCCGGCCGCGAACGCAGCCGCTGCCGAGCTCTGCGCCACATTCGCGTCCTCTCCCTCCGCCCCACCCCTCCTCACGGCCTCCTCGACCTGCCGGACGGTCAGTCCCTCAGCGACGATCCGGCTCACCAGCGCGTCCTGGAGAGCTCTGTCCGGCGTGCCGAGCAGCGCCCGAGCGTGCCCGGCAGAGATAGACCCGTCGGCGAGCGCGCGCTGGGCGCCCGCCGGGAGCTGGAGAAGGCGAAGCGTGTTCGTGATGGTCGCACGGCTCTTGCCGACTCGCGTGGCCACCTCCTCGTGCGTATGGCCGAAATCGTCGATCAGCTGCTGGTACGCCGCCGCCTCCTCCAATGGGCCGAGATCCTCCCGGTGAAGGTTCTCGACCAGCGCCTGCTCCAGACTGTGCACGTCGGCGGACACCTCGCGCACGAGCACGGGGATGGTCTGGAGCCCGGCGCGTCGGGCTGCTCGCCAGCGCCGCTCACCCGCGATCAGCTCGTACTCCGATCCGTCTCCGATCGGACGGACCAGGACCGGCTGGAGCACGCCAAGCTCCCTGATCGACGCTGCGAGAGAAGACATCGCCTCCTCGTCGAAATGGGTCCTCGGCTGGAGGGTATTGGGGCGGATGCTCGAGATCGGCACCTCGCGCAGAGCGCTCCCCTGCGACCCCGTGACCTCGGGCGGGATCAGTGCACTCAGACCTTTACCCAGACCGCTGCGCCGCGCCATTGCTCACCTCCTTCGCAAGCTCTCGATAGGCCACCGCCCCGCGAGAGGACGGATCGAACACCGTGATCGGCTGTCCGAAGGACGGTGCTTCGGACAGCCTGACCGTCCGAGGGATCACGATGTTGCACACCTTGGCGCCGAAGTGTTGGCGCACCTCGGAAGCGACGTCCACGGCCAGCCGGGTCCGCGCGTCGTACATCGTGAGCACGATCGCGCTCACCTCGAGGCGATCATTCAGGTTCGACGCGACCAGATGCACGTTGCGCAGCAGCTGCCCAAGGCCCTCGAGGGCGTAGTACTCGCACTGGATCGGTACGAGCACCTCGCTGGCGGCCGCCAGGCCGTTCACCGTGATCAGCCCGAGCGAAGGCGGGCAATCGATCAAGACGAAGTCGAAGTCCTCGAGCACCGTCTCCACCGCTCGCCGCAGCCGTAGCTCTCGACTGAACATCGGTACCAGCTCGATCTCCACTCCGGCGAGATCAATCGTGGCAGGAGCCACGAACAGGTTCCGCACGCTCGTCGGCTCGATGCAGTCCTCGAGGGGCGTGTCGTGCATGATCACGTCGTACATCGAGCGCTCGAAGTTCCGGGCGTCGATCCCAAGCCCGGTCGTCGCGTTGCCCTGTGGGTCGAGATCGACGACCAGGATCCGGTAGTCGAGCTCCGCGAGCGCCGCACCGAGATTCACCGTCGTGGTCGTCTTCCCGACTCCACCCTTCTGATTGGCGACCGCAATCACTCTCGGCAGGGGGCGAAACGTCGCCACCCCTCGATCGTCCGACAGGTCGAGCATGCCGGCAGGGGCTTCGTGAGAGAGACTCCCACGCCGGGCCGAGTCCGTCGGCGTTGCCTCATCCCCTCCATCCGTGGTCGTGTCGGGATCCACGTCGCCCGGCGACCCGGGCGCCGATTCCACCCGGAAATCGGATGCTGGCGGCGCCACATCGTCAGGACGGGCCTGGGCATCGGTCATGCTCGGCTCCTCGGCGACTGGTTCTTCGCCGTCGGAATCGACCACTGCTCCGTCGTCGGCATCGACCACTGCTCCGTCGTCGGCATCGACCACGTCTCGGTCGTCGGAATCGACCACTGCTCCGTCGTCGGCCGATGCGACGAGAACGGGTCCAGCTTCTGTGAGGTCAGGGTCCAAAGGTGCAGCTGCACTGGGTTCTTCGCTCCGCGCGGCTCCGGCGTTCGAGTCGCTGCGCCGTTCGCCGTCATCGATGATCATCACCGCGGGTTCATCCACATCCGGTTCCATCGTCTCGGCCGGAGGCCGGTCATGCTCGCGGCGTCGGCGCCCGATGATCCTCACCGGCGCGCAGGCCCCGACCTGCGCGAGAACAGGTAGACGCTCAATCCCACCGGCGTTCTGCGACACCGCCCGCAGTGCTCGCGCTGCGTCATCAGGACACACCCAATCTGCGCACGGCGATCATCCTCGCTCGTGCAGCGCGCGACGTCAAGCTTCTCGGCAGACTTCGTCCCGGGCGGCATCGGATGTGGGGTCGGCGTCGAGATTGTGGCACAGCGGTTCCCGAGTCCAGTGTTGTTCCACGTGCAACCTTACGGTGAAACAAGTCATCCCTTTCGACCACCTTCACTCGGCGCTCGCTCGTCTCGTCCATGGGTGTACCAGCTGACCGGTGCCGTCCACCCATGCGGCGCCACCTGGGCATGTTCCACGTGTAACCTTACGGTGAAACAGCAAGAGCGCTCGTCAAGATCCTGGAGGACACGAAATGGCAGCTCCTTTCGACGAAGGTCTGCTCGTCGGTCTACTCATTGGTGAGGGCCACTTCGGCGGGGATGGGCGTCAGCCACAGATCACGCTCCGCATGCACGAGCGCCATGAAGCCCTTTTCCGCTGGCTCGAGGCAGCCTTTCCTGGTGGTCGCCTCTACGGCCCATACGACCACGGCGGGCGCCGCTACTACCAATGGATGGCCCGCGGCCCGTACCTCCGCGACCACCTCGTGCCGCTGCTGCACCGATCCCTCAGCCCCACACTGGACCGCTATGCATACGCGCGGTTCCTCGCCATGTGCGATCGGTACCCCCGCCAGCTGGGAGTCCCGACGCCGCCATCGATGGGATCGGAATCCCAGGACACCTCTGCCCACCAGAAGCCTGAACCACCCGACGCCGTCTTGCACCGCCGCGCCACAGCGGCGTTCACCGCCCTCCGGCAGGCGAGCACCCCTCAGCCCTCGAGCCCGACCAGCTGAACAACGCTGCGGATCCAGCAGACCTCGACCGATGACGAGGGACAGGGCCACGGTCTCTCGACCATTCAGGAACAGCTCAGACGACCCCGCGGGAAGGGCACGCCCCGGCAGTGCCGCGGTTCGGGGGAGTCCGGAACGGGTTCGGCCGCGATCGGCCAGCTGGACCGGGCCCGACCAGGCTGGACCGGGCTCGACCCGGCTCGACCCGGCTCGACCCGCGGACACCTGGGAGGTCTGCGGTGACAATCTCCGGCAGCGAGGACCCGGGCGGCTCGGCTCAGAACAGCGGGCGCTTGACTGGTACCCCAACCCTCCGAGGGAAGCGCAACGGGCACAGCTCCTCCTGGGTCATCACGACGAACTGGTACGCAGACCCCGCCCGTTCCGCCCTCCCCATCCCGAGCTTCGCCAGGCCCTCCGCCGACCACCGCTGGCCGGGCGAGGCCGTGTCCGGCGGAGGCTCAGACACAACGAGCAGCCCGCCGATACCGAGCAACGGAGCCGCGCACTCTGCGACCACCGCTGGCCGGGCGAAACCTCTCGCCGTCACGACGTCGAAGGTGCCGCGTCGCGAGGGTGTCTGCCCGAAGCTCTCCGCCCGCTCCGCCACGACGGTCACTCGCTCGGTGAGATCCAGCACGCGAATCGCACGGACAAGGAACGCCGCACGACGCAGGTGGGCTTCGACGAGAACGAACGCCGTACGCTCCCAGACCAGAGCGAGAACGAGTCCTGGCACGCCCGCGCCCGAGCCGAGATCGACAACCGATCGGGGGGCGGCCGCGGTCACCGCCTCGTGCGTCGAGCACACCGCCGAGCGTCCGGCCGAGCGCGCTGCGTCCACCGCTGCTGCGAAGGCTCGGGACTGGTCGACGTGGCTCGAGATCGGTCCCGGGCCAAGGAAACCGAGATCCCGCGCCTCAGCCAGGAGGTCGCCCAACGTCACTTAGCGACCCTTCGCAGCCTGCAGTGACGCGGGAAGGACGTTCCCGGGTGTCGCCAGCTCGGCCGCGGTACCGACCCTGCTCAGGTCGCAGGGGAAATGACCACGAAGCGGCGGGGCTCTTCTCCCCGCGAGCTCGAGGTCACCCCGTCGATCGTGACCACGGTGTCGTGCACGACTTTCCGGTCAGCAGCAGACATCGGCTCGAGCGCACGCTCGGTCCCGGACTCCAGCACTTGGGCCGCCACCTCAGTGGTGAAGCGTCGCAGAGCCGCCACCCGCCGCTCCCGGTAGCCGGCGACGTCGACGAGGATCCGATCCGTGCGGTTCGGGAAGTGCCTCTGGACGACCGTCCTCGTCACGTCCTGCAGTGCGGCGAGCGTTGCACCCTTCGGACCGACGAGCACGCCCAGCCCATCGCCGCGCGCGGAGAGCTCCACCGTCTCCTCGTCCAGCTCCCGGACCTCGATCGTCGCTTCAATCCCGTAGCGATCAAGAAGGCCCTCGAGAAACTCCTTGGCCACCTTGGCCTGCTCCGCCAGAGTGATCTCTTCAGCCACCGCGTGTTCCTCCTTCGCTGCCTCCAACGGGCCTGTCGTCCCGGTGGCTCGACGCACGCCATTGCGTGCTGGAGCGGCTTGCCCGCCCGACGATTCCTGCACCGCGCCTTCGGCCGGCCGCTCGCTCACGACGGGCGAGCCAGCCGTGCTTCGCCTCCGGCGCCGCCGGCGCCGGGCAGCCGGAGCTCCTGCACTCTGTCCGGCAACGCCCTCGCGCACTTGCTGCGCACCAGCCGCGACCCGGCGCTCGGGTTGCCCCGTCGCTGCATCGTCACCCGCGACGCCTCCGGTGCTGCGTTGTCGAGGCTGGCGCGTGCCATCGCCCGCGCCTCCTCTTCCGCCCCCCTGCGCCCCGCGCTGGCGTCGGGTTCGCTTTGGCCGCGGCTCGACCGGTCGAACCCGCGCTCGCACCCTGGCCTCTCCCCGGACCCTGCCGAACAGCCCGATCTTCGGCTCCGCGAGGACGACCAGCTCCGCGTCCTTCTCGGATACCCCGAGGTGTCCGAGCGCCCGCTCTTTCGCCTCGTCGACCGACTTGCCCTTGGTCTCAACCCATTCCAACTCAGCGAGCCTTCCGTACGCGTTTCGACTTCGATCTCGGGTGTGCCTTGGGCGTAGGCGGGGGACTCGGCGGGGCCGCAGAGGTAGTACCACTGGTATTACCCGATTTCCCACGGCTTCGACGAGCGCTGGCCGTGCCGGTCCCGTCGGCCGGGCCCGGCTGCGCGCCGTTCGTCTCCGCGCGTTGCCCCCCAGTGGTGAGCGCCCGCTCGGCGCCGTCCGCCGGAACCGCCGCAGATGCCGCCGCCGGTGCCTGGCGCTGACCCTGCTGACGCGAGGCCGCCGTCGATGACCGTGCGTCGATGGCCGGCGACCCGTCCGAGGGCTTCGCCTTCGCGGCGCCGACCCTCCGCTCACCACCGGGTGCCTGCACGACGCCCGACCTGAACATCAGATCCTGGGTGATGACCCGGATCCCCGAGGAGACGATCATGTAGATGACCACCCCGGCGGGAACGAGGAAGTAGATGTACGCGAAGATGAGCGGCATGACCCGCTGCATCGTCTGCATCTGCTGAGGCATCGCCTGCGCGGTGTTGTTCCGCTTGTTCCGGCGCGTCATCTGGGCCATCTGCAGGTACTGCAACGCGACCGCGACCGCCAGCAGCGCGAAGTACGGGATGTAGTCGGGCCAGCTCGCGTGGTGTGTGAGCGGCTTTGCCGCGAGGTTCAGCCCGATCGAGCGCATGACGCCAGGCGTTTTGATCAGGTTGTCGTAGATGGCCGAGTGGTGCGGAACGTAACGCGGTGTCGCACAGACCGTGCGCGTGCACGCCTTGCCTGTCGTGAGCGTGGCACCCCGCTTCACCGTGTTCGCGAGCCCTTTGATCACGTCGTAGAGCACGATGAAGGCAGGCATCTGGAGGAACATCGGCAAGCAGCCCCCCGTCGGGCTCACCCCGTGCTCCCGGTAGAGCTTCATCAGCTCTTCGTTCAGCTGCTGGCGGTTCTCCGCACCCTTGTACTTCGCCCGCAGCTTCTGCATCTCGGGCTGAAGGGCTTGCATCGCGAGCATCGACCGGGTGCTCTTGATGGTCAGTGGCGTCAGCAACGCCATGATCACGACCGTGAGAAGGACGATCGCGACGGTGTATGTCGGAACGATGCCGTAGATCCACGCCAGCACCGAAGCGATCGCCACGAACAGCGGGTGGAAGATCTCACCGACCGCCTTGAAGAGCGAGTTCTCCGCCAAGAGGAGGGCCGGGTGCACCGTCATCCCTTCTTCCGCCGGCGCCGCCCGACTTCGAGCGGGACGAGGTCGATGCCGCGCCCGCCCAGTGGATGGCAGCGCGCCAACCGGTGCAGCGCCAGCCACAGCCCTCGGCCCGCGCCATGGCGCTCCACCGCCTCGACGGCGTACGCCGAACAGCTCGGGTAGAAGCGGCAGGGCGAGAGCTGCCCGGCGCGCGCGGACTGGTACGCCCGCAGCGCCCCCAGGGCCGCCCGCTGGCCGGCCGTCCGGCGCGTCTCACGCGCGGCGCTCGACGTGTCGTCGTGGAGCTCGTGGACCTCGTGGTCGTGTGCAGCCCAGGCGCTCATCACCCCTCACGTCCTTCCCGGCCGTCGTCGGCGCTCTTGGCTCGATCGGCAGCGGATCGCGCCGCGTCACTCACGGCTCGGCACAGGGCCTCGAAATCCAGCTCGCCTGCACCCGGCGTCGCGCGCACCAGGTACGCGCCGGCGTCCAGACGCGGGCCCACGCAGCGCACAGCCGCGCGCAGCCGGCGGCGCAGCCGGTTCCGCGCCACGGCGTTGCCGTGCCGGCGCCCGATCGCATAGCCCACCAAGGGAAGCCCACCCGTGCCCGCCACCCGGCTGAAGTCCACGCTGACCGGCCCTCGCCGGGCACGGCCGTCGGGCCGCGACAACGCGCGGAACGTCGCCTTCGTGCGGACTCTTCCTACGACAGGTGCCATCGTCTCATCGGTGCGACGGGGGCAGGGGACCGCCGGCTCACACCGTCAACCGATGACGCCCTTTGAGCCGTCTCGCCTTCAGGATCGCCCGGCCTGCGCGCGTCGACATGCGGTGGCGGAAGCCATGACGCTTCGCCCGCTTGCGCGTGTTGGGTTGGTAGGTTCGTTTCACGTCGGTACGCCTTTCCGTGTTGCCCGGCGCGCGGCCCTCCTCGGCCCGCACCGGCGCACGGAGCTCGCGTCGCCCTCGGCGGCTGCGGTTGTCTCGCGATCGTACGTGACCGCAGCTGATGACACTAGTCGGGGCTCGCCCCTGCCCGTCGAGGACACGAAGCTGCAGCGGAGCAGCCCACTAGTCGCCGAGCCCTCCACGGTGTACCTTCGATCGACCACGCCGGTGCGATGTTCCACACCTGTGGACTGCACTGTGGACAACGATCGCCTTGGGTGCGCGGAGGAGCAGGTGGACGAGACCAGTGGTCTGTGGACCAGATGCGCTGCACCACTTCGCGACCAGGTGTCGGACACGACGTGGCAGATGTGGCTCTCGAGCATGCAGCCGGTGTCCTACGACGGTCGCACCATGGTGCTCGGCGTGCCCAACGCGGTGGTGCGCGAGCGGGTCGAGGTCCGGTTCCTCCCGCTGATCGCCGAGGCCGTCTCCTCGGCCGCGGGCCACGCGGTCGAGGTCCGCCTCGAGGTCGCCCAGCGTGTCGAGCCACGAGCCCACCCCGGTCCGGACGCTGCGGCGGCGTCGGACCCACGGCTCTTCGAGAGCAGCACCGACACGGAGCCTCGGCACCCCGTGCTCGCCACAGGGCCACGCCGCACCGCTGAGCGTCCCAGAGAGGGTGCGCCGGTCTCCCTCGACCGCCGCTTCACGTTCGACAGCTTCGTCGCAGCCTCGTCGAACCGCCTCGCGCATGCCGCCGCGCAGGCGGTGGCCGAGACGCCCGGCCGTTCCTACAACCCGCTGTTCATCTACGGCGACTCCGGGCTCGGCAAGACCCACCTCCTGCACGCGATCGGGAACTACGTGCAGGAGAACTTCCCCGTGCGCACGGTCCTCTACGTGACGACCGAGACCTTCATGAACGACTTCGTCGACTCGCTGCGCATGTCCACGACCATCGCGTTCAAGCGTCGGTACAGGGAGTGCGACGTCCTCCTGATCGACGACGTCCAGTTCATGGAGAACAAAGAAGGGCTGCAGGAAGAATTCTTCCACACCTACAACGACCTCCACGGCGCGGGAAAGCAGATCGTCCTCACCTCGGACCGTCCGCCGAAGTCCATCGAGACGCTCGAGGACCGGCTGCGCAGCCGGTTCCTCTCCGGGTTGATCACCGAGGTCGACCCCCCTGATCTCGAGACCCGCCTCGCCATCCTCCGCAAGAAAGCCGAGGCCGACCACGACGACATCCCCGACGACGTCTTGGAGTTCATCGCCACGCACGTGAAGAACAACATCCGCGAGCTCGAAGGTGCCCTCATCCGGGTCAGCGCGTTCGCAAGCCTGAGCAGGGAGCCCATCTCCCTCGAGCTGGCCGAGCGCGTGCTGGCCGACATCGTCTCGACCGTGGAGCCCCGCAGGATCACCCCTCAGATGATCCTCGAGGAGACCGCGGCGAGCTACGGCTTCACGGTGGACGCGCTGTGCGGACCGAGCCGCACCCGCCCGCTGGTCACCGCGCGGCAGGTCGCGATGTACCTCGTTCGGAACCTCACCGATTACAGCTACCCCGCGATCGCCCGCGTCTTCGGAGGGCGCGACCACACCACGGTCATCCACGCGGTCGACAAGATCACGACCCACATGAAGGAGCGCCGGCAGCTCTACGAGCAGGTCACGGAACTGACGGTCAAGATCCGGAACGGCTCGTGACCACCGTCCTGTGGACGACCACCGTGCATCCTGGGGACGCGCCGCAGTGCTGTCCACAGCGACACGGCCCCGAACGTTCATCCGACCGTTCCGCTCCGTCGTCGCGCTCCGCGCGGTGGAAAGGCACACGGCTGTGACCAGGCGCGACGCCCGCGCGTCCACAATCCCCAGCATTACTACCTCTGAAAAGCTCTTCAACCTCCCAACGTCCGAAAGGATGGCGCGGTGAAATTCCGGTCCGAACGGGACTCCCTTGCCGATGTCTTGACCACCGCAGGACGAGCTGCGGGGGGAAGGGGCGCGACGTCCGCTGTGCTCTCGGGGCTCATGCTGCGCGCGCTCGGGAACCGCCTCGAGGTGACGGGCACCGACCTGGACCTGACGGTGCGTGTCGAGCACGAGGTCATCGGCATCGAGGACGGAGCGTGCGTCGTCCCGGCCCGGCTGACCGCGGACGTCGTGCGCGCGCTCGAGGCAGGCGCGGTCACGCTCGAGTCCGACGACGAGAAGGTCGAGATCTCCTCGGCGAGGGCGCACTTCGGGCTGCGGTCGTTCCCCGTGGTGGAGTTCCCAGCGCTGCCGGCCCCTGGTCTGCCGTCGGTCACGCTGCCGCGTGCGGTGCTCGTCGAGGCCCTACGCCAGGTCGTGCGCGCCGCGTCCAACGACGACGCGCGCCCCCTGCTCACCGGGGTGCTGATGACGACCGAAGGCAGGGCGGTGCGGTTGGTTGCGACGGACTCGTACCGGCTGGCACTTCGGGACCTCCACGGGACGGCGACGCTCGGCGAGGGTGGCGACGTGCTGGTCCCGGCCCGGGCCCTGACGGAGCTGCAGCGCCTTCCGGCATCGGGGGGCACGGGGTCCGGGGGGGAGGGTCCGGGCGCGGAGGTTGGCATCGCCCCAGGGCTGTCGGACATCACGTTCACGAGCGGCCGCGTGCGGATCACGACGCGGCTGCTCGAAGGGACCTATCCCGACTACCGCCAGCTGATCCCCGAGCAGTACCCGAACCGGCTGCACGTCGGTCGGGAGACGCTGCTCGCCGCGCTGCGCAGGGTTCGCCTCCTCGTGCGCGACAACACGACCCCGGTACGGCTCTCGATGCGCTCAGGCGGGGTCGATCTCTCCGTCGTCTCCCAGGAGGTCGGCGATGCCAGTGAAACGGTGGACGGGGACTTCACCGGCGAGGATCTCGTGATCGCGTTCAACCCGACCTACCTCATGGACGGCGTGGACGCGGTGCTCGACGACGAGGTGTTCGTCGAGGCAGACTCTCCGGCCAAGCCGGCGACGGTGCGAGCTGCCGGCCGTGACGACTTCCGGTACCTGCTCATGCCGGTGAGGATCTCCTGACGTCCAGGACCGCAGCCACCGAGGGAGTGCTGGCCGACACGAGCGCCCACCTCTTGCGCCTCGAACTACGTGACGTCCGCCGGTTCTCCGAGGCGTGCCTCGAGGTCGACCCGGAGTCGACGACGGTGCTCACCGGTCCGAATGGTTCGGGAAAGACCACGTTCCTCGAGGCGGTCGCGTACCTCGGTTCGCAGCGGTCCTTCCGGACGGCCAGCCGAGGTGTGATCGTCCGCAGCGGCGCCGAGCGCGGGATCGTTCGCGCCGAGCTCCGACGCGAGCGGCGCCCGTTGCTCGTTGAGAGCGAGCTGCGCGCCGACGGAAGCGCTCTGACCCTCGTCAACCGCCGGGCCGTGCACGCCCGCGCCCAGCTCGCCGACGCGGTCCCCGTCACCGTGTTCTCGCCTGACGACCTGGGTCTCGTGCAGGGGCCCCCAGCCCGTCGACGTGAGATGCTCGACGCAGCGCTGCGGCTGGTCGACGCGCGAGGCGCTGCGGATCTCGACACGATGGAGCGGGTGCTGCGCCAGCGTGCAGCGTTGCTGCGCCAGGCCGGGGGGAGGCTGGCGCCCGAGATCGCATCCACGCTGGACGTCTGGGACGAGCGGCTGGACGCGATCGGGACCGTGGTCTCCGAGAGCCGACGGGCGCTCGTCGAGGAAGTCGCGGGTCTGGTCGAGGACGCGTACGCCAGCCTGGCGGGGGTCTCGGCGAGCGTCTCGGCGAGCCGGTCTTCGGTGACGGTGACCTATGTTCCAGGGTGGGAGGGGAGCCTCGGACAGGCGCTCGCCGCCAGTCGACGCGACGATGTTCGACGTGGGATCTCCACCGTCGGTCCGCAGCGGGACGAGATCGCGCTGCGCATCCAAGCGCGTGACGCGCGGACGCAGGCTTCACAGGGCGAACAGCGAAGCCTCGCGTTGGCGCTCCGGCTCGCGTTGCACGAGCTCGTGAGCGAGCGGCGGGGGGGCAGGCCGCTGCTGTTGCTCGACGACGTGTTCTCCGAGCTCGACCCGGACCGAAGCCGTGCGCTCGTGCGAAGGCTTCCCGTTGGCCAGGCCCTGCTCACCACCGCGTCACGGCTGCCCGACGGGGTCGAAACCGGCGCCATCGTCGACGTGCGGACGTTGGGACGGACGCCGTGATCCGCCCCGGCGGGCGGCGCGCGCGGCGAGGAGCCGAGCTCGACCATGGTCCCCGGCCTCTCGGGGAAGTGCTCGACGAGGTAGTGGCAGGGCTGGCCCCGCCGGCTGCTCGCGGATCGGGATCGGCCGGCGCGCCCCCACGTGCGGCGCCGTCGGCCGCCGCCCTCGGGACCGTGTTCTCCAGATGGGAGGAGCTCGTCGGCTCGTCGGTCGCGCGTCACACGAGGCCCCTGCGGATCGGTGGCGGAACGCTGGTCGTCGAGGTGGACCAGCCGGCCTGGGCGACGCAGTTGCGGATCCTTTCACCAGGCATCCTCGCACGGCTGACCGAGCGCACCGGCGAACCGATCGATCGCCTCGACGTCGTGGTCGGCACCCGGCGCTGAGCTCGACCAGGGCGCGCGCGCGGCGTTCACCGCGACCGTTGGGAAACGACGCGAGGAGGTGCCGGAGCCCGCACCGGAGCCCGCACCCGAGCCCGCACCCGAGCCCTGGAAGGGTGCGGTTCCCGGGCCTCGGTCGGGTAGACTGAGTCGTCCGCGAATTGCACGTCGTCGACTCGGGCTCACAGGGTCGTGGTGCGCGGACAGCGGGACGATCGTCCTGAAGGAGCGCGCCCGTGGAGCACGGCGAGGAGGCAGAACGTGGCAGCTGACGGTGGCTCGTACATGGCGAGCGACATCACCGTCCTCGAAGGTCTCGAGCCCGTCCGCCTCCGCCCGGGGATGTACATCGGCTCGACCGGGCCGACCGGCCTCCACCACCTCGTGTGGGAGATCGTGGACAACGCGGTCGACGAGGCGATGGCGGGGTACTGCACGCGGATCGACGTCACCTTGCTCGCCGGCGGAGGCTGTCGCGTCCAGACAAACGGCCGCGGGATCCCGGTCGATCCGCATCCACAGTACCCCGAGCGGTCCGCGGCAGAGATCGTGTACACGACCTTGCACGCTGGCGGAAAGTTCGGGGGCCGCGGGTACAAGGTCTCCGGCGGGCTGCACGGAGTGGGCGCCTCGGTGGTGAACGCGCTGTCGGTCCGGCTGGTCCTCGAGATCGATCGCGACGAGAAGCACTACGTCATGGAGTTCACGAACGGCGGCGAGATCAAGTCGCCGCTCGAGGTCAGAGGGGACGCTCCGAGGGGGCGCACCGGGACGACGGTCACGTTCTGGCCGGACCCGTCGATCTTCGAAGAGGTGGAGTTCCGGGCGCAGACCATCACCGAGCGCCTGCAGGTCATGGCGTTCTTGAATCGCGGGCTCGAGATCCGCTTCGCCGACCAGCGCGAGGGCGGTGAGAAGAAGGAGGTCTTCAGGTACAACGGCGGGATCGTCGACTACGTGAAGCACCTCAACGCGTCCAAGGAGTCCCTCTTCCGCAAGGTCGCCTCCTACCAACAGGTGGAAGAGACCCAGGAGGTCGAGGTTGCGCTCCAGTGGAACACCGGGTTCAACGAGAGCATCTTCTCGTTCGCGAACGGCATCTCGACGATCGAAGGAGGGATGCACGAGGAGGGTTTCAAGAAAGCCCTGACGAACGTGGTCAACCGCTACGCGCGCGCTCGGAACCTCCTGAAGGAGAAGGAGGAGAACCTCGACGGAAAGGACATCCGAGAAGGGCTCACTGCCATCGTCTCAGTGAGGCTGAAGGATCCACAGTTCGAGGGTCAGACCAAGGCCAAGCTTGGCAACGTGTCGGTTCGCTCCCTCGTCGAGCGCGCGACCAACGAGAAGCTGGCCGAGTGGCTCGAGGAGAACCCGACCGAGGCCAACCAGATCGTGAAGAAGGCGATGCTCGCCCAACGCGCACGCATGGCCGCGCAGCACGCGCGTGATCTCACGCGGCGAAAGTCCGGTCTCGACGGGGCGGGGCTGCCTGGGAAGCTGATCGATTGCTCGTCTCGGGACCGAAGGGAGTGCGAGCTGTTCATCGTCGAGGGGAACTCGGCGGGGAGCTCGGCGAAGGACGCGCGCGATCCGCGGACCCAGGCGATCCTCCCCATTCGCGGCAAGATCCTCAACGTCGAGCGCGCGCGACTGGACAAGATGCTGAAGAACGCCGAGATCCAGGCGCTCATCGCCGCCATCGGCGCCGGTCTCGGCGAGGACTTCGACGTGGCGAAGATCCGGTACCACAAGGTGATCGTCCTCGCCGACGCCGACGTCGACGGGAGCCACATCCGTACGTTGCTCCTCACGTTCTTCTTCCGGCAGATGAAGCCGCTCGTCGAAGGTGGCTTCGTGTACGTCGCACAGCCGCCGCTGTACTCGACGCTCGTCGGCAAAGAGAAGGTCTACCTGAAGGACGACACGGCGAAGGACGCCTTCATGGCCGAGCACCCCGACCATCGCCAGGACTTCCAGCGGTTGAAAGGGCTCGGCGAGATGGACTTCAACGAGCTGCGCGACACCACGATCGACCCGGCCAAGCGGTCCCTCCTGCAGATCAACGTCGAGCAGGCGGCGCTCGCCGACGACGTCTGCTCGGTGCTCATGGGTGACGATGTCGAGCTGCGTCGGCACTTCATCCAGACGAACGCGAAGGACGTCCGCTTCCTCGACATCTGAGGGGGCACCGCACGATGGCGCGACGGCCGACCACCAGGGGATCCTCGACGAACGGGGCCACCGGCGCGCCCCCCGACGGCGACGGTGAGATCCTCGGGTTCATCGAGCCCATCGAGATCCAAGAGGAGATGGAGCGCTCGTTCCTCGAGTACTCGATGTCGGTCATCGTCTCCAGGGCGCTCCCAGACGTGCGAGACGGGCTCAAGCCGGTGCACCGCCGGATCCTCTACTCGATGTTCGAGCAGAACCTTCGCCCCGATCGGCCGCACGTGAAGTGCGCCGCGGTCGTCGGCGAGGTGATGGGGACCTTCCACCCTCATGGTGACGCCGCGATCTACGACGCGCTGGTCCGCATGGTGCAGGACTTCTCCATGCGGCACCCCCTCATCGACGGCCATGGCAGCTTCGGAGGGCCTGGCCCCGATGAGGGCCCCGCGGCGATGCGCTACACCGAGTGCCGGCTGCAGGCGCTCGCGTTGGACCTCATGGCGGGGATCGACGAAGACACCGTCGACTTCGAGCCGAACTACGCGAACAGCGCTGAGCAGCCCGTGGTCCTCCCCGCGCGCTTCCCGAACCTGCTCGTCAACGGATCGCAGGGGATCGCGGTCGGGATGGCGACGAACATCCCTCCGCACAACATGGGCGAGGTCATCGACGCAGCCGTCCATGTCCTCGAGCACCCCGAGGCGACGTCCGAGGAGCTGTTGCAGTTCGTGAAAGGGCCGGACTTCCCGACGGGAGGCCAGATCCTCGGCCGCCAGGGGATCCTCGATGCCTACCGGACCGGGCGGGGATCGGTGAAGATGCGGGCGGTCGCCGAGATCGAAGAGGCGCGCGATGCCACCCGCATCGTCGTCACCGAGATCCCCTACCAGACGTCGGTCCCGGTCATCAGCCAGAAGATCGACGATCTCGTTCGCTCCGGCGAGGTGGAGGGCATCGCAGAGGTGCTCGACTCCTCGGCGGGCAAGAAGACCCGCCTCGTGATCCGCCTGAAGCGAGACGCCAACGCGAACGTGGTCCTGAACAAGCTCTACAAGCACACGCCGCTGCAGACCAACTTCGGCGTGAACATGCTTGCCCTGGTCGACGGGGTGCCACGGACGCTGAACCTCGCCCAGATGCTCCGTCACTACGTCGACCACCAGGTCGAGGTGGTCCGCCGGCGCTCGGAGTTCCGGCTGCGCAAGGCGGAGGCTCGCGCGCACATCGTCGAAGGATTGCTGCGAGCGATCGACATGCTCGACGCGGTCATCGCGGCGATCCGGGCGTCCGACGACCGCTCGGGCGCCCGTGGCGCACTCATGACCATGCCGTTCTCCTTCAGCGAGGAGCAGGCCAACCACATCTTGGACATGACGCTGGGCAGGCTCACGCGCCTGGGCCGCAGGGAGCTCGAAGAGGAGATGGGACAGCTGCGTGCGACCATCGCCGAGCTCCAGGCCATCCTCGGCGACCCGGCGAAGCTGCGGGGCGTCATCGCGACGGAGATGACTGCGATCCGTGACAAGTTCGCGGACCCGCGGCGCTCGGTGATCACCCATGACCCGGGTGAGCTCGGAGTGGAGGATCTCGTCGCCGACGAGGAGATCGTGGTGACGACGACCGCCGCCGGCTACATCAAGGCGGTGTCTGCCGACGCCTTCAGGACCCAAGGGCGCGGCGGACGTGGGGTGCAGGGCGCGCGGCTGAAGGAGGAGGACCTCGTCACGAACGTCGTGCACACGACCGCGCTCTCGTACCTCCTGCTCTTCTCCAACCGAGGGCGTGTCTACCGCCTGCGTGGCCACGAGATCCCGGCGAAGGAGCGCACGGCCCGTGGCACCGCGCTCGTGAACCTGCTCCCCCTCGAGATGGGCGAGACGATCCAGGCGGTCGTCGAGACGCGGGACTTCCCCGCCGACCACTACCTCGTCTTCGCGACCGCGCGGGGTCAGGTGAAGAAGACGGCGTTCAGCGAGTACGACAAGTCCCGCAGGGAGGGCTTCATCGCGATCAACCTCCGGGAGGGGGATGAGCTGGTGCGCGTCGTGCCGACCGCGGGTGGCGAGGACCTGTTCGCGGTCACGCGCTCGGGGATGACCATCCGCTTCTCCGAGGACGACGTCCGCCCGATGGGCCGCGATGCCGCCGGGGTGCGCGGCATCCGCCTGCGTGAGGGCGATGAGCTGGTCTCGCTCGATGTCGCACGGGACGACTCGGACATCCTCATGGTGACCGATGCCGGGTACGGCAAGCGTACGAAGGTGGAGCGCTTCAACCGCCAGGCCCGCGGCGGGCAGGGGGTGCGTGGGATCCGCCTGACCGCACGGAGGGGCAGGGTCGTGGCGGCGTTCATGGTGAGCCTCGACGAGGAGATCCTGCTGGTCTCGACAGCGGGCGTCGTCATCCGGATGGCGGTGCGGGAGATCGCCTCCCAGGGGCGCGACGCGACGGGCGTCCGCGTGATGAACCTCGACGACGGTCAGCAGGTCGCCGCGGTCGCTCGGGTCTCGGGGGGCGAGTGAGCCGCCGGGCAGGGGTGGTTCGCCGGGCAGGGGTGGTTCGCCGGGCAGGGTGCCGGCGGCATGACTCTTAGGGGAGTTCTACGCGGTCCTTCGCGATCTCTTAGGTGTGTCCGGTGTACTGGTTGCCAGGAGACGGCTCGTAGCCTTCCGAGGGGCCCTGGGAAGGGACCCCGAAGAGGCGTGGTGAGCGAGGAGGCAAGACGATGAGCGACCGCCCCGAGGACTACGCCGATCCAGAGGAGAACGAGCGCGGAGAGCCGGGCACCCAGGGCGTGCCCGCCGAACCGAGCACCCAGGGCACGGTTCGCGGGCCAGGGGAGAGCCCTGCGGGGTCTGGGCCCCCAGGTGCCGAGAGGCCCCAGGCGCCGTGGTGGCAACAGCCCTACCGGCAGCCGCCCGGGCCGACCTACCCGGGACAGGCTCAGCCCGGCGACGCGCAGTGGGGCTCCCAGCCGGGTCTCCACGGCCCCTACGGCCCCTATGGTTACGGGTACAGCCCGACCGCCACGGGGGGCCCCGGAGGCCCGGGTGCACCGGGGGGCCCGGGTGGTTGGCACGGCGGCCATTGGGCTCCGGGCCCATGGGGGTGGGGCTACCCGGGCGGCGCATGGGGCCAACCGATGCACAGCCGTCCCCCCGCCGACCCGAAACGCCGCAGGAGGCTGGCGGCAGCCCTGGCCTCGGGGATGACGGTGCTCGCGCTCCTGGTCGGCGTCGGCATCGGCTACGGCGTGTGGAACGGCGGGAGCTCCGCGGCGACCGCAGGGCGCTCCCTTGTTCCCAACGGCACATCGAAAGTGACATCCACAGTCGGGTCGCCGGCGGGAACAGCAAGCGCCACAGGGAAGATCACGTCCGCAGCGGGGGCGCCGGCCAACATCGCGACAATCGCGGCCAAGGTGACGCCAGGGCTCGTCGACATCAACACCGTGCTCGGCTACGAGACAGAGGAAGCGGCGGGGACGGGGATGGTCCTCACGCCGACAGGAAAGGTCCTCACGAACAACCACGTGATCGAGGGCTCGACCAAGATCAGCGTCACCGATCTCGGGAACGGGAAGACCTACGCGGCGTCCGTCCTCGGCTACACGCGGACACAGGACGTCGCGGTGATCCAGCTGAAGGGGGCGTCCGGACTGAAGACGGTGCACATCGGCAACTCGTCATCGGTCAAGGTGGGTGAGCCGATCGTGGGGATCGGCAATGCCGGAGGCACCGGAGGCAGGCCGAGTGCCGCCGGAGGTTCGGTGACCGCGCTCGACCAGTCGATCACAGCAAGCGACCAAGGCTCACTCGGCACGACCACCGAGCACCTGACCGGGATGATCGAGACCAACGCGGACATCCGGCCGGGGGACTCGGGCGGCCCGCTCGTCACCACGTCGGGCACGGTCGTCGGGATGGACACGGCGGCGTCCGCGGCACAGGGCTTCAGCTTCCAGGGCGTGTCGACAGGACAGGGCTACTCGATCCCCATCAACGAGGCGATGTCGTTCGCACGCCAGATCATCGCGGGCAAGAGCAGCTCGACGGTGCACATCGGAGGGACCCCGTTCCTCGGTGTCTACGTGGAGGCGACGACCACACGCACAACGGTCGGGGGCTTCGGGTTCGGGAGCACAGTGACAGGAACACCTTCGAGCACAGCGGCCCCGGCGACTGGTGCAGCAGTGGCGAACGTCATCCCCGGCACCCCGGCGCAGCGTGCGGGCTTGGCGCCGGGCGACGTCATCACGAAGGTCGCAGGCGCGACGGTCACAAGCCCGAGCGGCTTGACCAAGATCATGCTCCGCTACCACCCCGGCAACTCGGTGTCGGTGGCGTGGACGACGCGCTCGGGCCAGTCGGAGTCCGCGACGGTGACGCTCGCGAACGGTCCCGCGGACTGACTCGACGCCAGGTCTGAGCGTTGGTTCCCTGAGCGCCAGGTCCCCGGGCGAGGCGGCCCGGGGACCTGGCGTCCTCACGCAGCGGGTAGGGCCTTCGCCAGCCGCCTGAGGGACTCGAGCAACCCGAGCGCGTCCTCCTCCGTCGTGAGCCAGTTGATCACCCCGGCGCGCAGATAGGTGCGGCCGCGGAGCCTGGTGGTGGAGACCCACGCTTCGCCGGAGACCTCGAGAGCGCGCTGGAGCCGGTCTTGGTGCACGTCGAGCTCGGCATCGGACATCCCGGGCACGAGATGGCGGAAGCAGACGATCGAGAGCTCAGGCTCGCCGACCGCGGCCTCGAAGTCCTCCGCGCCGACGATCTCGGCGGCGAGGGAGGCGGCGACGTCGTTGTCGTGCTCCACGAGGCGGGCGAACCCTTCGCTCCCGACGTGCTTCCAGGACATCCAGAGCTTCAGGGCTCGAAGCCGGCGCGTGCCTTCCATCGAGTACTCGAGCCAGTTGAGCGGCTCGGTCTCGGGGATCGCCGAGCGGTAGTACTCGGGGGACCGGTGGAAGGTCTCGTGCAGGTCCGCGCGGCGGCGCACGACCAGGCACCCGATGTCGTATGCCTGGAACAGCCACTTGTGCGGGTCGACGGTGACGGAGTCGGCGAGCTCCAGGCCCGGCACCCGAGGCGCGTCGCGCGCGGAGAGCCGCGCCGCTCCGCCGTACGCGGCATCGACGTGGAGCCAGAGGTCCTCGCGGCGTGCCAGGTCGGCGAGCGCTGGGACGTCGTCGACCGAGCCCGTGTTGGTGGTGCCGCAGACCCCGGCTACGCAGAACGGCACGAGCCCCGCGGCCTTGTCCTCGGCGACGCGGCGCGCCACGGGCTCGGCCTGCAGGCGGTAGCTCTCGTCGGGCTCCACGACGACGAGGGCCTCGGGCGGGAACCCCAGCATGTCGAGGGCCCGGCCGATCGAGAAATGGGCCTGGTCCGACACGTACACGCGGGCGCGCTCGAGCAGCGCTCCGCGTGGCGCTCCCTGGGTTCGGGTCAGCCGAGCGAGATGCCGGTCACGGGCGACGGTCATCGCCATGATGTTCGCCATCACCCCACCCGAGGTGAGGACGCCCCACGCCTCGGGCCCCGCGCCGACGAGGTCGGCGAGCCATCGGGTCACCTCCTCTTCGACCAGCGCCCCGACGGGTCCGGAGTGGAAGACGTCGATTCCCTGGTGGAACACCTGGGAGAGCATCTCGCCGACCACCGACATCGGCAGGGGTGGGGGGGTGAAGTACGCGAACGAGCGCGGGTGGTACGCGTTGTAGCCGTAGGGCACGAGGCGTGCTCGGACCTCGTCGAGGACCGCCGAGGAGGGGCTGGGAGCCGACGGCGCGGGATCCGGAGCGCCCGAGGGCCCGAAGAACCGCGCCCGCAACTGCTGGTAGGAGTCCGGGCCGACCGGGCGTACGAGCGCCTCGTCGTAGAGGTAGTCGAGCGCCAGCTCCCAGGCATCGCGGCCGAGGCCCTCGAGCGCCTTGCGGGCCGGCTCTGCGGCGAGGTCGAGCATCGCCGGCTCGGGGTGCCAGCCGAAGCGAGCGGCACTCTCCGCGGGCTCGAAGATGGCGTCGTCGAAGGCGGAGGTGGTGTCGTCCATCGCCCGATGCTCGCACGCCGGCGAGCGTCCCGGGGTCTCGGCGTGGAGCTCGACGGTGTCGAAGAACGTGGCGCGCACGTCGACCTGGGCATCGAGCGGGGTGGTGCGCGTCCATGCTGCGCCTGGTTCCCGCAGGCGCGGTTCAGTCGGAGACGACGTGGACGACGGGGACGCCGGCAGCGCGCGCAGCGGCCTCGAACGCTGAGCGTTTTGCTCGAGGCACGAAGGCGTGGTTCCACGCGTCCGGGTCGTAGCCGACCCGGGTGCCGACCACGAGCCCGTCGGTGCGGAGCCGAACGTCGAGGTAGCCGGAGGCGGCGAGGCGCTCGGTCAGCTCCCCGAAGGCGGCCCGTGGGAGGACCTCGCAGACCACGATGGGCTGGCTCGCAGCGAGCACGCGTGCCGCGCCGCGCAGGACGAGGTGCTCGGTCCCTTCGGTGTCCACCTTCACGATGCCGATCTGCGGCCTGCCGATGGCCAGCCAGAGGTCGTCGAGCGTGCGCGTCTCGACCTCGACGGCCGTCGCGATCTCCTCCTTGAAGGCAGGATCGAGCGACGCGCTCGTCTCGACGATGGTTCCGCAAGGAGCTGGCAGATAGAGCATCGCCGTGCCGGTCCTGTCGCTCAGCGCGACCTGATGGCGATGGATGCGGCGCGCGAGCCGGCCGTTGAGCGTCACGTTCGCGTCCAGAAGCTCGGCGAGAGCGGGCAGGGGCTCCACCGCGTGCACGTGCACGGCCCGGTTCGAAGCAGCGGCGAGCAGGGCGTAGAGCCCCGTGTTGGCTCCCACGTCGACGACGACCCCGTCGCTCGATCGGGCGAGCTCGACGAAGAGCGCGGGGAGCGGCGGCTCGAACCCCCAGAGACCGCCGTCCCCCACCTGGCGCGCGATCTGGTCCGCTCCGCCGTGCCGCTGCATGCGCAGGTGCACGCGACCCCCGCCGTGCGAGGCGGCCACCTCGAGGGATGCGAGGTCCTCGCCGTTCATGCGAAGGAGGCGGTCTGCACATCGGTGCGCGCCGAGGAAGTCGGCTGCCGTCACGAGCGAGACGGACCGGGCTGCCGGGCGCAGCACGAGCACGGCTGCCTGGCGGATCCTCGGGTGCACTGTGGTCAATCATGCCCCGGGGCGTCACGCCAGGCGCTATACACGGGTTCCACGCGCGCGAAGGGGAGAACGGAGGAGCACGATGCAGGTGGCCGAGAGTCGTCCGGTGCCACTCGATACCGGCTGGGTCCGTGCCCAGTTCCCCGCGCTCGGTGGAGCGGCGCTCGATGGTGCGGCACACAGTGGAGCGGCACTCGGTGGAGCGGCACCGACCTCGCCCCGGCGGATCTTCCTGGACGCGCCAGGGGGCACGCAGGTGCCCGAGAGCGTCGTGTCGGCGATGCGCACGTACCTGGTCGAGTCCAACTCGAACACCGACGGCGCCTACGAGCTCAGTCGCCGGACCGACGAGCTCATCGCCGAGGCCCGCCGGTACGGAGGGGCGTTCGTCGGCGGTGATCCCGACGGCATCGCGTTCGGCCAGAACATGACCACGCTGAACTTCAACCTCGTCCGTGCCGTAGGTCGCACGCTGTCGCCCGGCGACGAGATCCTGACTACCGCCTTGGACCACGAGGCGAATGTCTCCCCGTGGCTGCTCATGGCGGAGGACCGCGGGCTGGTCGTGCGCGAGGTCGGGTTGACCGAGCAGCTCGACATCGACCTCGAGGACCTCCGAACGAAGCTCGGCGACCGGACCCGGGTGGTGGCCTTCTGCCTCGCCTCGAACGCTGTCGGGACGGTGACGCGTGCCCGAGAGATCGCCGACCTCGCCCATGATGCCGGCGCGCTGGCATGGGGCGACGCGGTGGCCTTCGCGCCGCACCGGCGCATCGAGGTGGGCGCGCTCGGCCTCGACGTGGTGCTGTGCTCGCCGTACAAGTTCTTCGGGCCCCACCTCGGGATGGCATGGATACGCCCAGAGCTGGCCGCCGCGCTCCCCGCGGAGCGGGTGCGTCCCGCCGCCGAGGTGCCCGCGGGACACCGTTTCGAGACCGGGACGCTGAGCCACGAGGCGATCGCCGGGTTCGTCGCGGCGCTGGACTACCTCGCGTCGCTGGGCTCGGGGAACGACCTCACGGCGAAGCTGCGCGTGGCGTACGACGCCATCTGGGGGCACGAGTCCACCCTCGCCGGTGCTCTCGGCGCCGGGATCGCCCGGATCGCCGGCGTGCACCCGGTGGGTATGCCCGGCGACAGCGCGGCCCGGGTCCCGACCTTCGGGCTCGTGTGCGAACGGGCGACGCCCCGCCGGCTTGCCGAGGCGCTGGGCGACGAGGGCATCTACGTCTGGGACGGCAACTTCTACGCGAAGCGGGTCGTCGAGACGCTCGGCCTGGATCTCGACGAGGGGCTACTTCGCATCGGGCTGGCGCACTACAACACCCCAGAGGAGATCGGTCGGCTGCTCGAGGTGCTCGAGCGGGTCGTGCGAGCAACGGCGAACCCGACCGAGCGATGAGCGCGTCCGTGTCCGGCCGCCGCTTCCTGCGGTTCCTCGTCATCGTCGTGATCGTGCTGGCCGCGCTCGCGGTCCTCACGATCGTGATCCTCACCGCGGTCGGTGCGTTCACAGGCTCCCAGAGCGGCGCCGGTGCCGGGGCCCGTGCGACCGTCGCAGCGCGGGCTCAGAATTCGCAGACGTGGCCCACGCATCCTCCGCTGTAGGTGTCGGCGATCTGGACCGCGGCGCCGGGCACCGGCGACGGCGCGGCCACGGTGAGGACCTGTCCAGGCCGTGATCCGTCACGGTAGACGGTGATGCCCTTGACCTTGGCTCGCCACGCCGCCAGGTAGAGGGCGCGCACGTCGCCGATCGTCGCCTTGGCGGGCAGGTTGACCGTCTTGGCCACCGCGGCGTCGACGTGGCGCTGGACCGCGGCCTGCATCTGGAGGTGCCACTCCGGTCGGATCTCGAGCGCGGTCACGAAGGCTGCGCGCACCTCAGGGGGGACGGTGTGGAGCTGGCGGACCGTGCCGGTGCGTCCCACCTCGGCCATGAGCTCCTCGGAGTAGAAGCCGCCCTCGCGCGCCGTGCGCTCGAAGAGGGCGTTGGTCTCAGCGAGATCCCGGCCGAGCACGTGGCGCCGGTAGGAGAGGGCGAACATCGGCTCGATCCCCGAGGTGGTCCCGGCGATGAGCGAGATGGTGCCGGTCGGCGCGATGGAGGTCAGCTGGGCGTTTCGAAGAGGTCCGATCCCGCGGGTGTGCAAGCGGCTCTGGGGGTAGAGGGGGAAGGGCCCGCGCTCGGCGGCGAGGGCCGACGACGCCTGCCGGGCCTCGGTCTCGACGAACCCCGTGACCCGGGCCGCGAGGCGGAGGGCGGCTGCGGAGTCGTAGGGGATCCCCAGGGTCGCCAGCATCTCGGCCAGGCCCATCAGCCCGAGCCCGACCTTGCGTGCGGCGTGCGCCGGCGCCTCGAGCTCGGCGACGGGGTAGCGGCTGACGTCGATCACGTCGTCGAGGAACCGAACGGCCAGATGGACAGTGGCACCGAGACGCGCGAGGTCGACCTTGCCAGCATCAACGAAGCGGGCCAGGTTCAGCGATCCGAGGTTGCACGACTCGTACGGCAGCAACGGGACCTCCCCGCAGGGGTTCGTGGCCTCGATGCGTCCCAGGGTCGGCAGGGGGTTGTCCCGGTTGACGCGGTCGAGGAACAAGAGCCCGGGGTCGCCCCCCTGCCAGGCCGCCGCGCAGATGCGCTCGAAGAGTTCGCCGGCCGCGATCGTGCCCACCGTCCTGGCGGTGCGCGGGTTGACGAGACGGTGCTCCTCCCCGTGGACCACGGCGCGCATGAAGCGCTCCGATACCCCGACCGACAGGTTGAAGTGCTCGAGGAGTCCGGGTGCCCGCTTTGCTTCGACGAACTCGACGATGTCGGGATGGGACACGTCGAGCACCGCCATCGAGGCCCCGCGGCGGCGCCCGCCGTCGGAGACCACGCGGGCGGCGGCGTCGAACACCGAGAGGAAGGAGACCGGCCCGCTCGCAACGCCGCCGGTGCTCGCCACGCGATCACCCCTCGGGCGCAGCCGGGAGAAGGAGTACCCGGTGCCGCCTCCGGCCTGGTGCACGAGCGCGGCGTTGCCGAGCGTGTCGAAGATGGAGCTCAGCGAGTCCTCCAAGGGGAGCACCACGCAGCCCGAGAGCAACCCGAGGCTCGTGCCGGCGTTCATCAGCGTGGGCGAGTTCGGCAGGAACTCGAGGCGGCGCAGCGCGCCGGCGAAGGCCTCGGCCCACCGACCGGAGCTCGAAGGCTTCCACTGGTCCTCGGCCTGCGCGACGTAGGCGGCAGCTCGGTCCATCATCTGACCCGTCGACTCGATGACGTGCCCGTGGCGGTCCTTCAGGAGGTAGCGCTCCTCGAGCACCGCCACCGCCCCCAGCCCGAGCTCGAGCTCGTCGCGCACGCCGAGCTGCGCCTTGGCATGGCGAACCTCGGCGTGCCTCTGGCGGTAGAGCACGTAGGCGCGCCCCACCTCGGCGGCGCCCGAGGTCATCAGCACGTGCTCGACGAGGTCCTGGACGTCTTCGACCCCGGGCGGCCGGCTTCCCACGTGCTCGGCGAGCTGGGCGCTCACCGCGTCCGCGACCCTGGCGGAGAGCCCAGCGTCCGGCCGGCCCACCTCTCGGCCGGCCCGTGCGACGGCTGCTTCGATCCGGCTCTTGTCGAAGGGAACGATCCGGCCGTCGCGCGTGCGCAGCTCCTGCGGCGCTGGGCGCGCGAATTCTGCCTTCGATGCCGAGCGAGCGGACCCGGGCTTCGATGCCG